>JAVZNF010000005.1:0-95848 GCA_038882935.1 Archaeoglobaceae archaeon
GGGATTGAAAGACAGCACACATGTGCAAGTGAATTATACTGATGATTTGGTTGAAATCAGACCAAATTGGGATTGAAAGGCTTTCTGCGAATCGATTTGAGAAGCTCGAAATACGGGCATTCAGGTTGAAATCAGACCAAAATGGGATTGAAAGCTGGCAAATCTGGCTACATATACGGCTTCTACATAAGGTTGAAATCAGACCAAAATGGGATTGAAAGTTATTTCTCCATTGCACATAGACATTAGCAGAAAAAAGTGCGGTTGAAATCAGACCAAAATGGGATTGAAAGAAGAGGGGGACATTGCTTTCGTTTTGCGCCTCCGCTTGTTGAAATCAGACCAAAATGGGATTGAAAGGCACTCTGGAAGCAAATCGACGTCGCCGTTGAACTCTTTTCCGTCCGTTGAAATCAGACCAAAATGGGATTGAAAGTATTTTTTCATACAACTTTGTCATTATCATTAAGTCAAACATAGTTGAAATCAGACCAAAATGGGATTGAAAGCTTTCCCACCCCACAACCTTGCAAACTCAATTGCATGGTTGAAATCAGACCAAAATGGGATTGAAAGTTTTCTTCTGCTATCTTTTTCAACCTTTCAAACTCTGCGTTGAAATCAGACCAAAATGGGATTGAAAGATTTATAAGAAAGTGGATGAGGGCGAGCATGTGATTGTTGAAATCAGACCAAAATGGGATTGAAAGCAATTCATCTGCTTTCGGTATGAAACCCGCACTCGGTATTAGTTGAAATCAGACCAAAATGGGATTGAAAGATTGAAGCAAAGTTGGATGAGATTGATGATGAGTTGAGTTGAAATCAGACCAAAATGGGATTGAAAGTTCTATGTCCGACCAAAATGATATCCTCGCCATCATCATCGTTGAAATCAGACCAAAATGGGATTGAAAGCTCCGTAACCTCCGCTGTGCGTTAACCCCACCCGCACGTTGAAATCAGACCAAAATGGGATTGAAAGATCCCGCTCGCAATGGCATATTCACACTATACAAAAAGTTGAAATCAGACCAAAATGGGATTGAAAGTTCTTACTCCCCTTGAACACTAACGGTTTACTTTCATCAGTTGAAATCAGACCAAAATGGGATTGAAAGTTTCATGTGTAAATCTCGTAAATTAAAAAAAGTTAAAGTTGAAATCAGACCAAAATGGGATTGAAAGTGTGTGGATCGGAAAATTCGATAAACGAACATTCAGAGTTGAAATCAGACCAAAATGGGATTGAAAGTTCATCACTAAACGATCTTTTCCATACCCAATATTTCGGTTGAAATCAGACCAAAATGGGATTGAAAGTCTATAACACAAAATAAAAATTCTGCTTTCTTCTTTTGTTGAAATCAGACCAAAATGGGATTGAAAGAACACTCGATCAATTGACGATAGCTTGTTGTAGTCTTGTTGAAATCAGACCAAAATGGGCAGGAAGCATCCGAAAAACACAACGAATATCGCTCCAAAGTAAAAGAACATTGCAATAAGGAAAGCTCTGTTTCTATTTCGTTTCATGGTGTGTTCTATCTTTTTGATTTCATCCTGTTTTCTGGTCGTTTTCGCATCTGTAGCTCTCTTTTTACTCTTTTCCTTCAACATCATCACCCCTTTCTCCCGCCTTTTTCTCCCCACCACCGCATTTCTCGTAAAGATCCAGAAGCCTTTTAATTACGTCGTTGAATGGCTCACGCTCGTGAATCTTAAGCTTTCTTAGTTTTTCCCAAACATCCGAACTCACCCAGATTGTTTTACGCTGTCAATAATCACTATATAAATCTACTGCTCCCTAATCATTTGGGAATTGTTTTTTAGGACAAAATAAAAAACAATAGGAAGGTTCGATTAAACTCAGTAATACCTTCCTGAGCTCGTAGACAGATCCGATCTCTTATAATTGCCCTGAGGTTCTAGTTAGAGTCGTACAGATGCCAAGCGTTGTCCATTAGGAAGCACCTAGCAAGTCCCATATGCTTTTAAGAGAACTAGTTTGTCAAGAAGCTGAATGTTGGAGACGAAAGCTGACTCCTTGGAATATTCTCGGATGCCATTGTATCACACCCTTCAACGTTGAAAATCAGAGCTTCCTCACCGAGAAAAGTTGAAAGTAATACTGAGTCTGCAATAGTTTTCTCTTTCATGGACAAAATTGTTGAATATCTAAGAAGAGGTAGATTCAGAGAGATTTTCCCCTACGGTTAAATTGGCAACTAAAACATCGCATAAGAAATACGACGGAACCCTAAACTACCTGCTCACTGTGGTAATGCCCTATTTGCCTTCTGCAATCACCAAAACATGTTCATGCTAAGAAGGGAAAAAGACTACGGTGGAGCGACTTTGATTTCAACTAAGAAACTCACCAACGAAAAATGGGTTCCGAACCCTATGAACAGAATTATTTGCTTGATTAAGAAGTTGTTCGTGAGTAAGAAGGATTGTTTAGAGTCTCTATTACTTCGGAAAAAGGGAAAAGTCGCAAAAAAGTTTATTTGTGATTGATACGAATAGACCTATGGCTCTTTCAGAATTGCGTGAAAAAATTTCCCGCGAGCATGTATTGAAAGTGTTGGAAAAGATAGATCGTGGAGAGATAAAGATTCCCGAACGTAGAAAATTTAGAACAGCTTATATTCTTCACAATGGAAATAAATATCCGCCAAAATACGTTCTCGAAAAAGCTGCTGAAGAGGCGGGACTTAAAATTGGTCCAGAAGACTTTATCACAAATGAAGCTGCAAACTTTCTAAAAAAACTTGGATTCGAAGTCGTGAGTGAAGAAAGGTCGGAGACCGATATAGAAAAAACAGAGAACAAAAGACAAAAAATTATAGAAAAAACTCTGAACTCAGATGTTAAATCAGAAGAGGAAAGTTTAATCGATTCTAAAATAAAAGAAGAGCTTGAAAGTATTTTGAACAACAAAAAGCAGGTCATTCTGTATGGTCCGCCGGGCACAGGCAAAACATGGCTCGCACACAGATACATCGCAGGTAAAGAAAAAAAGCTCGAAATCCCAGTCAAAAAGTCTGAAATCGGTTACTTCATTTATGCTGTAAAACCATCCAATTTGAACCCCAAAGAACTCAGAGAAAATGAAAGTTACGAAATTCTTGAAGGAAAATATAAGACTGCCTACGAAATAATAGACGCAGGAGATGTTGTTTTCATTTATATCGGACATCCCTATGGAAGAGTTTTTGCGATAGGGGAATACGAAAAGAGAGAAGATAAAGGATTTGTAAAGATCAAGAAGGTCTTTGAGGGCGTTGATCGTGATAGAATGAATGAAATAATCCATGGAAGACAAAAAGCGGGTGTAAGGCTTATAGATCTCAGTGTTGAAGAAGCTTATAGGTTAGCCAAAGAGTCTGGATTAAGCGAGGATTATATATCAGAAAACCTCCAGATCAAAATTGACAGCACAGAAGAGTTGGAGATTTCGAGATTTGACATGGTCACATTCCATCCGAGCTATTCCTACGAAGAGTTTGTCGAAGGTATCAGAGTCATTTCGGAAAACGAGCAAGTGAGATACTTCGTTGAGGATGGTATTTTCAAAAAGATTGCCTTGAAGGCAATCTGCATGGCTATTCTAAATTCGAAATTCGAAGACCTGAAAGCTCTCGCATCTGAAATAATGGAATATCTCGCTAATGGTGATTCGTTGAGCAGGGAAAGATACTCTGAGTTGAAAAAATCGCTTTGGGGGAAAATTGAGAAAATGAACAGGGAAGAAGTGATAAAACTTTTTTCAGAAGCTCCAGAATTCTATCTACTCATTGACGAGATAAACAGAGGAGACATTTCAAGGATCTTTGGCGAACTTATAACTTTGCTCGAAGCGGACAAAAGACTTTCCGCAGAGAACGAGAGCATTGTTACTTTGCCATACTCCAAAGAGAAGTTTGGAGTCCCGCCAAATCTCTACATCATAGCAACTATGAACACCGCAGACAGGAGCATTGCCTTAATAGACGTTGCACTGCGAAGAAGATTTGGCTTCATTGAGCTCATGCCAGACTATGAGCTTCTTGAAAAGAGACTCTTATCTGGCGAGAATAAGGCAAAAGAGATCAAAAGGCTCGCAATTAAAGTTCTTAAATCCATGAACGAAAAGATCAAACAGCTTTACGACAGAGACCACCAGATAGGGCATAGCTACTTCCTCAGGCTTGAGAAATGCAATTCGAAGGAAGAAGCTATTAGGATTCTAAAGGAGATCTGGTATTATGAGATTATTCCTCTGCTACAAGAGTATTTCTACGACAGCCCAGAAAAGCTGAAAGAAGTCGCTGGAAACTTCGTAATCTTGGAAAAAGACGGCAATTCCTATGAAATAAAGAAGGACTTCTCTGAAGAGGATTTCCTTAAAGAATTGGAAAATTTAGCTGGTGAGAGCGTTGGCTAAAGTGACGCTCTTCGAGTATAAGCCCGTTGAATACGAGATTGGCAAAAGCGATGATATTGAAGGGGACAGATTGATATTGACTGAAAAGACAATAGAACAGCTCGAAAAGATTAACGAAAAGAATAAATTTCTTGAAATAGGAAGGAATAGGATTAAACCGCTAAATTACGTTGGAGTTGTCAAAGCAGGAAAAATAACGCTCGAAATATTCCCAAAATTCGCTTTAGAAGACGAAAAAGAAATAATTGCGGGAAATCTGTTGAAGATGCTTGAGTTTACTTTACTCGATTTCAGAGAAGTGGACTATGCGGAACTTTCCGAGATAAATGACTTTTTTGAAATTCTCATCGAGATCTTTGCCAGAAATCTGTTGAATTTGCTGAAGACAAAGCAGAACTTCCAATACGTCCGCAGATATGATGAAATGAGATACGTTAGGGGAAAGATCGATTTTAAAAAGCACTGCAACCCTGCAAGGCTTCATTTGGTTCCGTGTGAATTTTACGAAAGGCATCTTGACAATTTAATAAACAGAACGCTGAAATACACGTGCTTTTTGATGTCAAAGCTCGTTGAAACTCGAGAAACCTACAGAAAACTGAGACGAATTACCGATATATTGGAGCCTGTGGCATTAGCTCCAGTGTCGGTTCAACAAATCGAAAGCATTACATTTAACAGGCTAAACATCGAATTCAAACCATTCATCGAATTCTGTAGAGTGTTTCTCGAGCATTCAAGCCTTTCACTTCAAGCTTCGAAGATGGAATTCTTCTCCATATTAATTCCAATGGAACGGCTTTTCGAGCAATTCGTGGCTGAGGTGATCAGGAGGGAGAGACTTCATGAAGTTTTTGGAAAAGATGCAAAGCTCGAGATTCAAAAGTCAATAGGAGCTTTTTTGCAAAGAAATGGGCAAAGAATTGCTGAAATGAAACCAGACATCATTGTTGAGGTCGGGAATTCGAAAGTTGTGATTGATACTAAATACAAACTGCTTGAGCCAGAGGATCGAAAGCTCGGTGTTTCACAGCAGGATCTATATCAGATTTACGCCTATTGCAGGGAATTAGGAGCGAATAAAGCTCTCTTACTCTACCCAGAAGGTTTGAACCCAATCGATAAAGAATTTCAGGAGAAGCCTTTTCTGGTGGGCAAAAATGGAGATATAGAGCTATTCGTCAGGACAATAGCATTGGACGTTGATTTGGTTAAAGATTGGAGTTCTTTTGTTTCTGAACTTAAAGAAACGCTAAGCTGTATAACTCAGAACACATGAAAAAATTTAATTTTTAAAGTTGAACATAAATTTCTTTGGACTTTTAAAAATCGATTCTCTTTCTTCCAATTTCGGAATTAGGTCTTTTTAGGTCACAAGCGTCGCCATAAACTTGGGATGGCTAAATAGACAGACCCGCAAATAGTTATTTCTTCTCGAAAGCAATCTTAACAGCTTATTCAAGTTTCACTTGCTTTTATCCCAAATTTTCCAACACTGTTAGGTAGTTATATGCTCGTTCAGAGTTTAAAAAAACTAATGAAGAGACTTCAAAAGTTTCAAAACTCCGTCAAACGTGAACTCTTCCGGAATCAGCGAATTGAACCCCTTGGATCTCAGAAACTCAGCTGTCGGATTTCCTATTGCTATCAGCAAGATCTTTCTTAGCCTTTCCAAGCACTCCTCATCGCAATTCTCGAGAAAGCTCTCTGCAATCATTCTGCTCGAGAAGACAACCGCATCGTAAAATCCGGACTTCAGCTTCTCAATCTCTTTACGTTGCTCCAAATCATTCAGCTTCACTATTCTGTATGCAAAGACTTCGCTGTAATCTGCGAATTCCGAGATCTTTCGCAGCGCATCGCTTCCTTTGTCGCTGCGGATTGCAACAACTTTTTTCCCCCTTAAAAGATCCTTGAATTCCTCAACGATTGCACTCGATTCGTATCTCTTTGGCAGGAGCACATCGTAACCGGCGCTTTTCAAGATTTCGGCAGTCTTTTTCCCTATCGCGATCACCTTTTCAAGTCTTATTCCCCTTTTAACGATTTCTCTCGCAGAATTCTGGCTCGTAACGATTGCAAAATCGTGCTTTGGCACGCTAAATTCTTCGTATTGCAGAGAAACGAATGGACATCCATAGGCATCTATTCCTGCCTTTCTAAAAATCTCGATCGTTTCTTCCAAGAGTTCAGCAGGGCGAAGGATCAATACTCTCATAATCCCTTAAGAACGGATACCTCTCCCTTGTTCTCTGCACATCCGCAAGATCTATGTCCGCCATCAGTATTTCCTGATAGATTCCGCCTTCCGCGAGCACTTTTCCTTCAGGATCGACGAGCATCGAACATCCGCCGTAATCGAGATCGCCTTCAACGCAGTTAACACCAGCGACGAAGATTTGATTCTCAATGGCTCTCGCCTTTAAAAGCGTTTTCCAGTGCTCTATCCTTTGTTTCGGGAACTCCGCTGGAATTGCAATCATATCCGCACCTTTCTTAACGAGCTTCCTCGCCAACTCTGGAAATCGAACCTCGTAACAAATCAAGATCCCAATTTTTCCAACTGGAGTTTCAAAAACTTCCAAAGTGTTTCCCTTGGCAAATATCTCCTTCTCCTTCGTAAGCGGGAAAAGGAGATTCTTTCTGTAAACTCCAATTATCTCGCCCCGATACACAACGACTGCGGAGTTGTAAAGCTTATCGCTCTTTTCTGCGACCCCTGCAACTATTACGATGTCCTTCTCTTTTGAGAGCTTGAGCAAAAGTTCGAGTTCTTCGTCTAAACTCTTCACAGCTTGAAGATTGTTCTCGTAAAAACCAGTTGTGAAAAGCTCGGGCAAGATCACAAGGTTTGCTTTGACTTGCAAAGCTCTCTTCACCAAGCTCAGTCCTTTCATCAAGTTTACATCTCTATCTGCGGAAATCCGCTGCTGAGCCAACGCAACTCGAATCTTAGATGTGCTCAACGACCTCACCTTCCTTTGTAACTACAAGCTTTCCATCCTTTTTCTCGATACAGAAGCCACGATAGAGAACTTGGAGGTGATAATTCAACTCGGAGAGCGAGATTTGTAAGGATTTCGCAATCTCATCTTCACTCAAACCCTTCCGGATAAGCTTGAGAATTTCCCTTCGAATCGGATTCGCCACAGCCCTATGATACCTCTCGTGATACTCCTTGCTTGATTCGATCGATTTCGAGAACTTTTCCCAACATGACATGATAAAAATTGGAAACAAATTTATTAAACTTTTCCCATCTTCGCCATGGAGCAAGACCCCTTCAGGAGGTTGCTTGGCGCTGAAATCGTTGAAATTCGGAATGGATATGCGAAGCTTAAGGCAACGGTCAAAGAAGAGTTCCTGAACTTCCATGGAATTGCACATGGCGGTTTCATAATGTCGTTGCTCGACTGTGCATTCGCGATTTCCGCAAATACAGATGCGATGAGGTTTGCTATAAACATGAACGTGAACTTCATCTCTCCAGCAAACCTTGGGGACACGATCTACGTGGAGTGCGAAAAGATAAAAGGAAGAAGGACTGCTTTTTACAGGCTGAGGGCTTTCAAAAACGAAGAAATAATTGCAGAAGGAACTGCAATTGCGCAAGCACGAAGCTAACCGAGTTGCCTGAGCAAATCTGCACAAACTTCTGCAATTTTCTCGCTAGCGGTCTTGAGCACTTCTATCGGATTTGCACCGTTGGTGCGGAGATACATCTCTGGCTCACCAACCAACGGATGAGGAATGTTGTATCTAACGAGCACAGTCCTTGGATCATTGGAAAGATAGTGCTGTAACAAGTTCAGGAATGTGTGATCCTCGCCTTTGAGCAGGAACTTCACGTAGTCTTTACCAATTTCAACTATCTTTATCATCACCACTCACCCTTCCCGTACGAGCTCGAGAGCTTTCTGCTTTCTTCCCTTCCACAATTTGGACATTTAAGCTTTCCCTTCTCCAGAATCAAATCAGCTTTGCAAACGCTACAAAAAGCCTTCACTACTCCCATCTCGGGCTCCTTTATCGAAATCCTCGGTGTTGCGTCAAGAACTCTTGCCTTGACTATGTCCCGGTAGCTCAGTGCATTTGTGATACTCTCGAATCTTCCAACGTTCGAAATGTGAAGCATTGCAAGATTTGTATGCCCCAAATCTCTGTCCTCCCCTCTTTTTCTCGCTATTTCTACCATCGCAAAATTGTTCCTCACGTCCACAACTCTGCCGATAACAACGTCGTCTTTTTTAAGCTCCGGGATCTTTTTAAAGGCTACAACATTCGCAACCTTATCCCTTATCTCGAGATATCCAGCGATTCCAGCGTAGATTTCTCGATTCTCCTCATAAACCCCTTTTCCAGCTTTAAATTCCTCAACGGTTCCTATCCTATCTCCAGGAAACACTATTCTTTCTTTCAATCCTGAACACCTCTACTGCAATCTCCTCGAATGGTTTCTCGTGGAACGAATAAGTTTTTCGGAGGGGTATCAAGAACTTCCAAACGTGCGTAACTAGGAAGCCATTTTTCTCAGCAGTCCTTTTCACGAATTCCTCGCTTCCTGCGGAGTGAATTGTGTAGATCTTTTCTGCGATTTCAAAAGCTTTTTCAAGGAAAGCTCTGTCTGCGTGCCTCTTTTGTATTCCAAACGGTGGATTCATGATAACTGTGCACTTCTTTTTCACTTTAAAGTTCTTTACATCGCACGCAACGAACTCTACTTCGACTCCGAGCTTTTTTGCGTTCCTCCTTGCGATCTTTAAGGCTTCGATGTCAACATCGACGCCAATGGCAAAAGCTCCGAGGATTGCGGAAGCTATCGCAAGGATTCCAGTTCCACAACCGAGATCGACAACAGTCTCGAGATCACCGAAGAGCTTTGCGTTTGTGACGATGAACGCTGCGAGATTTGAAGGTGTTACGTATTGCTCAAGAAAGAGTTTCGGATTCTCAAAGCCCTCAAGCTTTTCCAAGACTATTTCGATTTCCTTTTTCATATTTCCCCTATCTTTACGGCGAGTTTTGCGAGTACGTCTTTTCTTTTTCCTTGGACAAACTTTATCGATCCAACTACCAAATGCCCACCACCGTCGACGCATGCGTTAACTTCCTTCTTAAGCTCCTCCACAAGCTTCGGGATGTCTAAATTGACACCTTCACTCCTTATCACCGCAAAATCCGGACCAAAGCCGATTGTGACGATCTTCGGATACTTCTCCTTCAATCTGTCATGAATCTCGCCAGTCAACTTTCCTGGTGGCGGAAACTCGAACTTTCTCGAGTAGTTCTCAACGTCGAACGCAGCCAAGGTGATCCCGTTGTGCAATATTTGGACTTTAACGCTTTCCAACGCGCTTTTGACTTGATCCTCGATCGCCTTCTTAGCGCAACTTGAAAGCAATTCGACGAGCTTTTTCTGTCTGTCTTTTCTGCCAAAGCCCAGGATTTCATGCACGATGTTACTCGCAGATTTAAAACGCAGGTAAAAGCCCTCGAATTCGATTGCCAAAGCAATATCCTTTAGTTCTTCTTTGCTCAACTTGCTTAACTCAACGTAGCGTTCAACTTCTCCCTGCGCACGATCGCCGACGACTGAAATCGCAGCCAAATGCTCGAGGCTTATATCGCTTATCATTCTTGCGATTTCAACACAAAGCACTCCGGAAGTTACGTTGCTGTCCCCGCCAACTTTGTATGGGTTTACGTGATGCAGGAGATAACAATCCACTTCCTCGCTTGGATAGTGATGATCTATCGTTATAACGTCTGCACCGAAGAGGAGAAATTGCTGAATTGCAGGCAAGTCTTCTTTTCCAGAGCCGTTGTCGATGAGCAAAACCAGTGGGATCTTGTCGCCATAGCGTTCGAAGTCCTCAAGACTTTCGTCGAGGTCTCTAACAAGATCTTCGAGTTCGTAAAACGGTGCCCTTGAGACTTTTCTCTTCACCAAGTGATACTTCGCCTCCTTGTCTTTGTAGACTTTCTCCACAAGGTCTTGAAGCGCGAGCTCGATTGCAACTCCGCCACAAGTTCCATCTGCGTCCCAGTGATGGCGGATTATAACCGGGCGGGATTTGTAGATTGCTCTCTTTAACTCCTTCGCAACTCTCATCATCTCTTCTCGCAGTTTTTCAAGAACTTCGCTTTCTATTAGAAATCCCTTGAACTCAGGTTCACAGGCTTTTTCGATTTCAGCTTCAATCCTTCTCCTTATCTCATACGCATCTTCGCCGTAGATGCGATCTATCTCGAGAACGTCGATTCCGTTCCTTCTCAAAGTTCCGATAACTTCAACCGCTTCGTCTATCTGGACCTCGAAGTCGTCGAAAACTGTGCAATTTATGCTCGAAGTTCCGTCAGTGATCGTCAAGACTTTTGCGATCGCGGTCTCCTTCACATGGGTGACAATGCCACGAACCTTCACAACCCTTCCTGGAATCTTTGGCAGGGAAGAAATTGGGATTGCTTCAATCTCTTTCGAAACTTCTACGACCGCATAGTTATCGATTTCTGCTGTTGCTAGGTCAATCTCTCCATTTACATTTATGTTCGTCACCTTTACAACAATCTCATCTCCCTCGTTTATCGTCGCCGTTTTCCTCAAAAGCCCCCTAAGCCTTTTGTTAAGACTTACAAACGCACCGATGTCAGTGATGGAGGTTACGATCCCCAGGTATAGCCTCCCTATCCTCAGATCTTCAATCCCACAACTGTTCCTAAGCTTGAAAACATGAGGTTTCTTTCTACATTCATTGCACAACTCCTGATCTGTCTCTCTACCGCAAATGAGGCATCTTCGTACTCTTCCCTTCCCCCCGCAGTTCTTGCAGAGTTCAACAATCTTAACTAAACCTTTTCCATCACAAGCCCCGCAGATCCCCTTCATGAAGAGCTTGAGCTTTTCTTCGCTCACATTAACGATCTTTGGATCAAAGCCCTTCGCTTTTCCCGTGCCGTTGCACACTTCGCATTTCTTTTCGATCTCGAGAAAACCCTTTCCACCGCACTTCTGACAAAGCATGGGCCAAGTAGTTTTTGGCTAATATCTTTTATCGCCTAAAACCCTTGCCTATGAAGTATATCTCCGCACTGCTCTTCCTCGAAGCCTTCGGACTGTGGAACTTTTTGAAGGCAAAACGATCCTTTAGATCTTTGTAGAAGTTCTGAATCTCTTCTCCTTGGAAAACCTTGACCAAAAAGTTCCCACCATTACGTAGAACAGCTTCTGCGATTTTAAAACTCGCTCTCGCCAAATCGATGGAGCGAAGATGGTCGATAGTCCAGATCCCAGTTATCTTCGGCGATGCATCGCTCATAACGACATCGTAGCAATCGCTGATCTCGAGCAACGCATCGACTATACTTTCGTTGGTTATGTCGCCTTGGATAAACGTTACACCTTCAAGTTTTTCCATTGGATTGATATCAACCGCAACAACTAAGGCGCCAAGCTCCACAGCAACCTGGCTCCAGCCTCCCGGTGATGCGCCGAGATCGAGAACTATATCGCCTTTTCGAATTAGCCTAAACTCCTTGTTCATCTGCAAAAGCTTGAACGCGGCTCTACTCCTGTAACCTTGTTTTTTTGCTTCCCAGTAGTAGTAATCCCTCTTGTCCCTCATAACACCTTAACGTAGACTTTTCTCGTTCTCGGTCCATCGAACTCGACAAATAGAACCCTTTGCCAAGTCCCAAGCTGTAGTTTACCGTCTCTAAAAGGTATAATCACAGAATTTCCGAGCAAAGAAGCTTTTAAATGTGCATCCGCGTTGTTGTCGATTTCGTTGTGTCTGTAATTAGAGTTTCTTGGCACAATTTTATCCATCGTGGAAACGATGTCTTCAAGAAGTCTGCCTTCTGCTTCGTTCAAAATTATCGAAGCTGTTGTGTGCGGTGTGAATACTAGCGCAACTCCTTCGCCTTCGAGCAGTTTTTCGACTTCCTCGGTTATATCGACAATCTCCGTCCTTTGCCTTGTCTTCACCTCGATCGACTTCATCTGGTCCTTTTTCTACCCTTTCCTATTTATCCTTTTCTCCGCCAGCACTTAAACTTGGAGATTGCTCGCACTTTCGCAATTTCATAAAGAAAATTTCAACTTAGAAAAAAGAAATTCCATTATTACAGAAAAACTTTTTATATTTTCCATAAAAACTCAGCCTGCCAGGGGTGAGGGTATGGGAGTTAAGATTGGGTTGAGGAGAGATGAAAAAGGATTTACAGGACTTGAAGCGGCAATTGTGCTGATAGCTTTCGTAGTGGTTGCAGCGGTTTTCAGCTATGTGATGCTCGGCGCTGGTTTCTTCACAACACAGAAGTCAAAGCAAGTCGTTGACACTGGCGTGAAGCAGGCTTCGAGCTCATTGACACTTGATGGGCAGTATATCTATTTGAACTGCACAAGCGAAGCTGGTGGACAAACAGGTTCTGAAGGAAAAGTGGGGCAAATTTACTTCTACGTAACACAGACTGCGGGTGGTAGTCCAGTTGACCTTAATAAGACTTCTATTGCCATAACGACCGCAAGTGGTTATAAGCAGGTTTTCTACAACGAAACAAACCCATCAGTGTGGTGGTCATATGAGTCAGTAGTTGGCGACAATGATAATGTCGTAGAGATGAATGAAAAATACAAGATAACGATAAACGTCACTGCACCTGGTTGGATTACTGATATCAAAGATATCAAACCCAACGACGTCATCACAATCGAAGTCCGCCCACCAATCGGAGCACCGCTCTCGATAACGAAGCAGTTGCCACCAAGCTTCACGAATTTGACTTACGTGTGAGGTGATCGAAATGAAGTTCTTCAGAAACGAGAAAGGTTTTACAGGTCTTGAAGCAGCGATCGTGCTAATAGCGTTCGTGACAGTAGCTGCAGTCTTCAGCTACATCTTGCTCGGCGCGGGCTTCTTTGCAACGCAAAAGAGCCAAGAAGTAGTGCATACTGGAGTTAAGCAGGCTACAAGCTCAATGGAAATAGTTGGCAGTGTTGTTGCGAAAGGTAACACAACAACTAACCAGATCACAAATGTTACCTTCACTCTGCAACTCGCCGCAGGTGGACAGCCAATAGATCTGAACAAAACTCTGATAACAGTCGTTGTTCCCGCGAAGGGTCAAATGGGTGAGTTCTTCTACAACAAAACCGCAGATGATTCTACGCATTACAAAGTTACCTGGATCTACAGTCTACAAGGAAACCAAACTCAGGCTGACGACTATCTCGAAGAATTCGAGAAGGCAGAAATCTTGGTCAATCTAACTCAGTTCAATATAGAACCAAACACAAATTTCGTCATTGAAGTCAAACCACCAATAGGCGCAACTTACCCAATTGAACTCAAAGCACCGCCAAGCATCGATGCTGTGATGGTGCTGCTGCGTTAAAATTTCAATTTTTTTCTTATTTTTAGGTGATCTCCATGGCTGACGTTGATCAAGCGGTTGTTGACGAGATTCTCGCAAAAGCAGCAGAGGACACCGAAGAAGGAAGGCTTGAGAAGCTCGAAAAAGAAGTTGAAACGCTAAAGGGCTCTATTAAAAGATTGCTTTTAGACATCAGAGAAACCATGAACAAACTCGAGAATCCATTCGTGAATTTGCAAAGCCTTGCAGAAGGCAACATCGTTCCACAGAGTGCCCCGCAAATTCAAATAATCCCTGCAAAGCTTCCCGAAGAAAAGTTTGAAGATCTGGGAAAAGGAGAAGAGGAGAAAATAGGCGAGGCAAAACAGGAATCTGAGCAAGCAAAGGAAGAATTAAAAAAATCTTCCGAGTTTTCTAAGGTTCCGCTGAAAGAAGGGGCGATGGAAATCCAAGCTCCGAAAACTCCCGAAACGCAGTTTTCTCGAATTGAGGGCGCAAAGGGAAAGATGGACTTCATGACTTTGTATAGGCTAATGGAGTGGGTCAATGGGATGATCTCAAGGCATGGCTACGAAGCTTTCAAGCTTGCACTCGAGGTATTTGAAGCAACTCGCTACATAACTGCGGAAAACAGAGAGCTCTTGATGAGACTTGCAGAAATATCAAAACTCAATGGAGCAAGAGAGCTACTGATAGAGCTATATAAGCTAAACAAGGCTCTTAATCCCAACGATAAGTCGCTCGACTCGGATTTACTCGCATTGCTTTTGGAGACGAGGTAGTTGATGAGGGAAAGTAATGGCGAAGGAGGTGGTGACAACATCGATTCTAATGATCGCAGCTGTGGTAGCGGTTAGTGTTGCGATTACCGTAATGATGCCTGCAGTTCGCGATTTGGCGCATACATACACATCCGTTTCCGGAAAGCTAAGTGACAGAATTGAGACCGATGCCGAGATAATATTCGTAAGAACATCAGATTCTGGAGGGAAAACGATTGTCGAGTTTTGGATGAAAAATCTCGGTAAATCGCTTAACTTGGATCTCATCAGAAGGGGAGATGTTTTTCTATACTCCGAAACTTCCTATTGGCATATAACAAACTTTGCAGTTACAATAGAGAACGGCGATGGCGATAGCTATTGGGAGCGGGGAGAAACTGTGAGAATAAGCTTCGAAGTAAATGCTACTTTAAGCGGTGATTTCACTGTGATCTACGTGTTCTACAACGGCGTAAAGATCAGCGATGTGTTCTCGAGGTGAAAGCAATGGGTTTCGATTCAATTGCGGTCGCAATAATGTTCTCCGCGGTCGTTCTCGCGGTTGGTTATTTGCTGATCGTTGGAAACAGCGTCCTTACAGAGCAGGCAATAGAGGGTTACAAGGAGTTGACCCACGCTGCGGTTAAGCGTTTGCAGTCAAACATCGAAATAATCTCAGTTACCTACAAAAATGGGACAATTACGGCGTTCATAAAAAACATCGGCGCTACAAAGTTCGAGAAATTCGATGGATTCGACGCAATAGTTTACGGTGAAAGTTTCGTGTCCGACTACTTGCGTGGAAAGTTTTCGATGATGAACGAACTCATAAACCCAGGAATATTTGACCCACAGGAGATTGCAAAGTTTGAGGCAGAGTTGAGCCTTATAGAGGGAAATTACACACTCCTGATTTGTACTCCAAATGCGATTTGTGATAGTTTCGGATTTTCGGTTGGAGGTGGTTGATCTGGTTGAAAATATATCCGAAATCGAGAAAGAAAGAAAAAAGAACATACTATCGAGTGGTAACGATGAAATCGATAAGAGGCTTGGTGGTGGAATTCCGCTTGGAACTTTAACGCTGATCGAGGGTGAAAACGACACCGGAAAAAGCGTTCTATGTCAACAATTCACATACGGCGGACTCATCCACGGACATAGGATCGCTTATTACACAACAGAAAATACGATAAAAAGCCTCCTAAGCCAACTCGAATCTTTAAGTCTAGACGTTTCAGACTTTTACGCTTGGGGATATCTTAGAATTTTTCCCGTGCATCTAGAAGGAGTTGAATGGCGTCCAGAGCAAATGAAGAGCATTTTAAACCTCGTTGCAAACCACATAAAAACGATCAGAGAAAACGTTGCAATCATCGACTCGCTCACGATGTTTACCGCGTACAGCACTGAAGACGACGTGCTCGATTTTCTAACAAGGTTGAAGAATTTCTGCGATAATGGAAAGACAATTCTCATAACGTTGCATCAACACGCTTTTAAGGAAGACACGCTCGTTCGCATTCGAAGCGCATGTGACTGTCATCTGTTTCTGAGAAAAGAGCAGGTTGGAGACCGATATGTGAGTGTTCTCGAGGTTTCCAAGGTCAGAGGTGCTAAGAAAACGACAGGAAACATTGTGAGTTTCGAAGTGCATCCGGGATTTGGACTTAAAATAATACCCATTTCCGAGGCGAGAACTTAGAAAGGTTTATGTACTCATTACTACTATAATCATAAGGTATATGGTGAGCAAACTGGAATCGCTGAAGCCAAAGGGTATGAAACAAGGGGTGGTTGCAAACTTCCCATTTACTCCGAGAGAGAGCGAGAAACATGAACACGACAATCTCAAAAACTGTGGAATCTACAGACTCCTCCCTGATGACATGAAGAAAGAGGTTGAAAAAAATCTCCACCTGCTCGAATACATCCACATCCTCCCCCTTGACAAAATTGGGATTCCAAAGCTTGTGCCAAAGCTTGATAGAAAGAAACATGGAGAGCTCGAGAATCCAAATCTAATCTATCCCGCGGATGAGCAGATCTACATTCACATCTACCCAGACAAAAACGACGTCCGGAACTTCTATATCCCTATTGAGCCAACTTTACTAACCGGAGTTGAAGAGCTGCTGCGAGAAGTCGAGATAAGGCTTGTGGATCACATCACTGGCATTGATTTCGACCCAATGGATGTTGAGGAGAAAAAGAAGATCTTACGCGAGGCGCTGCAGAAAATCTGTGAAATCGAAGAAGATAACTTCGTTAACGACATTAGAGGCGAAGTTAAGCTCGCCCCAAATCTAAAGCCCAGGTTCAGTTTGAACTTCAAAAAGAGGGTTGAAAAAATCAGAGTTACAGAACAGCAATACAAAGCCCTCGAATATGCGCTAATTAGAGATAAGGTTGGTCTCGGTGTTCTCGAACCTTACATCCGGGACAAATACATCGAAGATATCTCCTGCAGCGGTCTTGGGCCAATTTTCATAGAACACAAGATATTCAAAGGGTTGAAGAGTGTTATCGAGTTCCATGAAGAAGAAGTGTTGAACAAGTTCGTCCTCCGCTTGGCTGAGAGAGTTGGTAAGCCCGTCACCTACAAGGATCCCATCGTCGATGCAACTCTACCGGATGGAAGCAGAATAAACATCGTCTATGGGAACGACATAAGCAAGAACGGAAGCAATT
Organism: Archaeoglobaceae archaeon; assembly: GCA_038882935.1. GTDB lineage: Archaea > Halobacteriota > Archaeoglobi > Archaeoglobales > Archaeoglobaceae > WYZ-LMO2. The sequence goes on from JAVZNF010000005.1 coordinate 17,254, forward strand.
TCACGATAAGAAAATTCAACGAAACACCCTTCAGCGTTCTCCAGCTCATAGAGCTTGGTAGTCTTGACTACATGATCGCCGGTTACCTGTGGCTTCTAATAAGTGAGGGTATGAGCGGATTTATCTGCGGTGAGACTGCAAGCGGAAAGACAACGCTTTTAAATGCAATCACTGCCTTCATACGTCCAGAAGCGAAGATCGTCTCAATCGAAGATACTCCGGAGCTCCAAGTTCCCCACAAGAACTGGACAAGAGAGGTTACAAGGGGAACAACGAGAGGTGGGAAAATCGGTGAAGGAAGTGGTAGCGATGTAACGATGTTCGATTTGCTCAAAGCTGCATTGAGGCAAAGGCCGAACTACATATTAGTGGGCGAAATTCGAGGAGTTGAGGGTAACATAGCCTTCCAAGCAATGCAGACCGGACATCCAGTTATGTCGACTTTCCACGCTGCGACCGTTGAGAAGTTGATCCAGAGGCTGACAACTGAGCCTATAAGCGTTCCAAAGACTTTCATCGATAACTTGAACTTCGTGGTCATACAAAGCGCGGTCCGTCGACCAGATGGAAAACTCGTAAGGCGTGTGCTCAGCGTTTCTGAGATCGTTGGCTACAACCCGCAGAAGGGCGGAGTTAGTTTCATAGAAGTCTTTCAATGGGACCCTGTTACAGACAAACACATCTTCACAGGTTTCGGAACTTCCTATCTGCTCGAGATGAAGATCGCAACTCGCCTTGGAATTCCGCTGAACAAGAAGAAGTTGATCTACGAAGAAGTAGAAAAAAGAGCGAAAATTCTAAAAAAGCTCCACGAACAGGGGATCGTTGACTTCTACGAGTTCTTCAGGGCCATATCAAAGATAACGAAAAGTGGTATGCTCTCGATAAAGGTGTAATATGTTTGAGGCAAAAAAGATCTCGGATTTCAGACCAAAGTTTTCTTTCAAATTCTCGTTAGTTGAGAAGTTCAGGAAAATTAGAGAAGACCTACTCGTAGACAACGATCTCCTGTTCCTACTCACTTACATGGCCTCTCTCTCGACAGCACATCTCAGTAGGGATAAGATATTCACGATGGCGTCAGAGACAAAGTATTCTCCATCGAGATACTTTGCAATGGTTCGCGATCTTGCGCAGAAATGGCATTACGATTATGCAACCGCCTGCGAACTTGTGGCAGAGAAGATAAAAGCCGAAAGAGTAAAAAAATTGTTCAACAGACTCGCGAATGCAATTTCTGCTGGGGAACCGGACAGAGAATTCCTCGAGAGAGAATGGAGAGCTTTCAAGACGATAAGAAAGGATGAATACGACCGAAATCTTGAAAGCCTTAGAAAATGGAGCGATGCCTATACATCTCTTCTCGTCTCAGCATCTTTGATCTCGGTGGTTGTTTTGCTGTCCGTTGTTATATACAGCGTTGGCGATCCGGCAACAACGCTCATAGCTTCAGCTTTTGGAAATTTCGCAATCTGCCTTTTCGGAGTCTTTATGCTTTTCAAAGCGGTTCCAAAAGATAAAAAAGTTCACAATCTAAATATAAGGTCAAAAGAACAGTTCCTGTCTTCAAAACTGCTAATACCATCGGTTGTTGTTGGTATAATGCTTTTCATATTCCTCGGGCTTATTCCGCTGATGCTCGGGAATTATGAGTTTGCAGGCTACGGTTTCTTGGCTTTAGGGCTTGCCATATTTCCGATCGGTCTTATAGCAAAGATCGACGATAAAAAAGTGAGCAAGAGAGATGAGGCATTTACAAGCTTCATAAGAAGCCTTGGAGCAATTAAAGGTGGTGCAGGAGTTTCTATTGCAGAGGCAATCAGGAGAATAGATCAAAAGAATCTTGGAGAACTTAAAGATCTTGCAATGGAACTGCAGAGAAGGCTTTCCTTGGGACTTGATCCAAAGCTCTGCTGGGAGCGCTTCATAGGAGAGAGCGGTAGCTACTTAATTGAGAGGCTTACACCAATTTTCATCGACGCAGTTGAACTCGGCGGGGATGCGGATGCGGTTGGAGAGATTGTGAGTTCTTCAAATCTCGAAATGGTTCTGTTAAGATTGAAGCGAGATCTGATATCTTCAGGCTTCGTAAATCTGATAATTCCGCTCCACCTCGCAATGGTCTCGCTGATGCTATTCATAGATCAGATACTAACAATCTTTACCCAGTATCTTTCGATGCTATTCGCAACCCAGGTTGGGGGTGGGGACGTGTTTAAGAACGTTCCCTTGCAGGGCGTCAACTTGGGAATATTTGCTGGAATCCCCGCAGAACTCCTAGCTCAATATACGTTTTTTGTAATCCTTTCGATTACAATTGCAAATTTTTTGGCTTCAAACATCGTTAAAGGCGGCGGAAAGTTCCTATACATGTACTATGCGTCGATTTTGTTCACACTCTCCGGTATCCTTATGCTCGTGATTCCGCCCCTCGTGGAGTGGGCGTTCACTCTGCCGAGTTTTGTTGAAGTTCTTCTGGGGGTGAGTAAGTATGTTTGAAACCGAATTGATCTTTGGATTAGCGATATTTGTGGTCGTTTTAATGCTAAACTTCGCTCCAAAAGGTAAAATCAAGGTTAATCTGAAAATTCCGAGCCTTGGTTTTTTAAGAAAAAATGTGGCGAAAAAGATTGAAGAGATAGACAAACAGCTTGAGGAAGTCGTTTCCGCAACCACCTTGCCGAAAGAGAAAATCGTAAAGCTTGAAGACGCAACGGAAGAAGTGGCAAAGAAGTTCGAAATCAAAGGAGATTTGCTTTCGGAAATGCATGCCACGAACGTCGCTAAAGAGAATGAAGTTCCGAAAAATGATGAAGCGATCCCACTTCCGAGTCCAGAAACTGGAGACTTAGATAAAATAAAATTTGAGAATGAAATAAAGCTGGAACAGAGCGCAGAAACTACGAGCGCTGAAGCTGAAAAAGTTGAAAAAATCGAGTTCGAGGAATCCGACAAGCTGCTCGAGGACATTGCGAAAGAAGTTGAGAAGAAGGAAGAAGAAGAGATAGACTTGCTGAGAGACCTGAAAGGGCAAAAGTTCAGCGTTAAAGAGCTAGAAAAAGAGCTTTCGGAGGTTCTAAGCATAGCAAAGAGGTTGGCAAAATGATCCCGTTACTATTAACAGCCTTCTCGATTGCTTGCTACATCTGGCTTTTCGAATCAAAGGATAAGATCTTTAATTTCTTAACTGAAGAACTTGTTCAGCTCGAAGAGTGTAAAGCGGTCGTTGTAATTGACGAAAACGCTGAGTATTACAGAATAAAGGAAGAAAGTGAACGAGTTTTAAACTGTGAATTCCTAAGGTATCAACCAAAGGGCTTTTGCTTCATCGAAAAAGAAAAAATGATCTCTGCACCGATAACTCGGCAATCTGCAATTTACGTTTTTCTAAAAGAAGTTGATGAAGAAAGGCTTCAAGTTTTCCAAGATCTATTTCAAGTCGTAAGATTGGCATGCGAAAATCTGGAGTTCAGAAAAAAGAAGGAAGAAATCATTTTGGCGTTAAAGGAGAGCCTAGAGCATTTTCAATTTCTTGCTGACAAGCTAAGAAATCCACTTGCAGTGATATTTGGTGCTCTAGAAATAAAGGAGGAGTTGGGTGTTGAAAAAACCTGCGCTTTAGTTGAAAATGGTGCGGAGAGAATAAGAAAGATTCTTGACGAACTCTCAAATCATGAATTAAGGATTAGAGAGATTTCTAAGTTCATCTTTTGATCAGGAGAGAGCAAACCGATGCTGTAAGCAAGGCTGAGTAGAAGAGCATCACGTAATCTGTTATCTCAAACAAGGACAGGAAACGGTGCGTCAGCATAACAGAAGAGAACACGGCAACTACGAGAAGGCTGAGTTTATCCCTCTCCATGCTATCTGGTTTCTTTTCTGGAATAAAAAGAATTCTATTAAATGTGAAATTAGAAAAGTGTAAGAGTTGAAATTTTAATTTTGAAATTATAATTTATTCCAAATTAATTACTTATAAATAATTGTCTGTCAAGTAATGCTATGAGAAAAACGAAGTTCGTGATCGTGTTTATCGCAATTGTAATGCTTGCAACCCTCGTGCAGATAAGCGTTAGAAAATCTGAAGTGGAAGATCTAAACATAAAGGGATTCAGTTCTCCGCAGGAGTTTCGAGACTACGTTATTGGAAACTATCCAGAAGTCACGATTTCTGAACGAGTACAAACTCTGCTCTCGTCAAATCTTCCAGAACAATTCTCAAGTCCCAAACTTGAAGTAGGTGGAGGTTCTGAGATTGAAAGGTTCTCCACTACGAACGTCCAAGTTCCCGGCGTCGATGAGCCGGACATTGTCAAGACGGACGGAGAAAAGCTTTACATATCCCGAAAAGCATATCCCATCGCAAAAATTTTACCGCCCCTCCACTTTAAAACAATCGTTTTAAAGATATTTCCTCCAAATGAGATTGAAAAATTGGCCGAGATTAATGTCAGCGGGGATTTGTTGCTGTACTCCGACGTTTTAATCCTGCTCACGAGCGATCACCTCAAGGGATTTGATACTAAGAGCTTCGGAGAAATATACAGCATTGAGCTCAACGGAAGTCTCGTGACTGCGAGGATGTACAAGGGCAAGATCTACGTTATAACTTCGCAGTATTTTGAAACTTGTCCAATAATTCCGCTGAAGGTCGATGGAAAAGATTTTGTTGTTGAATGTGGAAGAATCTACCATCCAATCAAGCCGATTCCAGTTGAAACGATATACACAGTTGCAAAGATCAACGCAAAAACAGGAGAAGTTGAAAAGATTATCTCCTTCGTTGGAAACCACAATTCTGTTGTTTACATGTCAGAGAACGCGGTTTACGTTACATACTACTCGCGAATGCCTTATTCAGAAGTATTTATCAAATTTGTCGCCGAAAACGGTGATCTCTTTCCGAGCTGGTTCGTTGAAAGGCTGAACAAGATTGTGACCTACGACATAAGCGAGCAAGCCAAGCATATCGAGATCTGGGATTCGATAAGAAAGTTGATGCTAACAATGAAACCTGAGGATAGAGTTGTTTTCGAGAACGAGCTTTACAACAGGTTGAACAATTTCATGGAAAAAAAGGCAAGAGAAATCGAGAGAACAAAGATATGGAAGATCTCAAGCGAGATGGAAATTGTTGCGAATGGGGAAATTCCTGGGAGACTTTTGAACCAGTTTTCGATGGATGAATACAAAGACTTTCTTAGGATTGCCGTGAGCGTTGGGGATTCAAACGACCTATACATTCTTGACTCGAATCTCAAGACCGTTGGTTCACTAAAGGGCTTCGGGGAGACGGAGAGGATCTTCGGTGTTAGGTTTATTGGCGAAAGGGGATACGTCGTAACGTTCAGGCAAATAGACCCATTCTTCATCATAGATCTAAGCGATCCCAAAAAGCCAGAGATCGTGGGCGAGCTGAAGATTCCGGGCTATTCGTCTTATCTGCACCCTATAGGAGAAAAACTGGTCCTCGGCATAGGTATGGAAAACAGTAGTGTGAAGATATCACTTTTCGATGTGAGCAATCCTAAAAAGCCAGAAGAGTTGAGCAAATTCGTCCTAAAAGAGCACTGGAGCGAGGTGATTAACAACCATCGAGCCTTTCTTATAGACGAGAAACACAAAGTCTTTTTCCTTCCCGCAAGTAGAGGATACGTTTTCTCATACGAACCTGAGCTAAAGTTGATCAAAGCAACCGAAACTGGTTTTAGAGCAATCTTTATAAACGACTATTTGTACATAATCGGCAAAAAGCTCGTTGTCTTCGATGAGAACACGTGGGAAAAAGTTGCTGAAGTTGATATTTCTTTATTATAAAATTTATCTATAGCGAAAAATTTATAAACTTTTTATCAATTGGAAATCATGGAAGACCCGTTTATACTTTATGTCAGCAAGAGATTTTTGGACAAAGCCACTAAAACCTTCGAACTAGGACTATTTACGAGAAAACCATTACTGGAAATTGCGAAGAGAATAGGTCTAGTTTTTGTCGAAATAGACAGAGAAGGGGCGAAGAGATCAATCGAAAGACTGGGAGAATCCAAGGGGTTAAGGATTTCGGGATCTGATGTTTTAAAAAATCTAACGATGGCATTTTTCCTGCCAACAGGAATATTTTATTCTATGATGAAAAAGGTGCACTATCGCTCTGGTATTGAAAGCGATGATTTCATTTTCATCGAATTCCTTGCGGAAATTCCAAGAGCTTTTAAAACTGCCCTTTTCTACGACGTGTGGCTTGTAATACCAAAAAGCGATACCGGGGGTAAAAAGGCAGTGGAGTTTATCAGAAAAATAGTCAAAGAAGTCAACGAAATACCTCTCAATGAAGAAGAATGGCAAAAATTACGACCGATTCGTGAAAAATTGGAAGGAAAGATCGATGTGAAGGGGACAGCAGAAAATCTATGGACGCAGATTATTTAAAAAGATCTAAATTCGCCGACAGCTCTTTATGTCTACCTCAACAACAGCACCCCTTGGCTTAATTTCTTTGAAGATTTGCCCCTCAAATCTGTAAACTTCTGCCCCACTTAACCAGCAATCTGGTGAGAGCCCGGCTTTCATGCAGGTTTGACCCAGAAACTCTTCAGCGTCAAAACCAAACTCAACCGCAACCTGAGGCAAGAGAAGACCAGAAAAGAGTCCCTTCCTAACCATAAGACCGTGCCTACCGATTTCTACAAATTTTGGTAAATCCTTCGGACTCGCCTTTATTTTCTCCGGTTCAGTCAAAATTGTGACTTCCACTTCGATTTCATCCATTTCCGACAATCGCACGGGCTCAAACCTTGGATCATCGACAGCAGCGGATATTGCAGACTCAATTATAGCTTCGTCGAGCCTCTTTATCGGATATGGAAATCCAATACACCCCCTTAGATCTCCGTGCTTAATCAAAGTCGTAAAAACACCCCTTTTTTGAGAAAAAACACCTCCGAGTTCTTCTCTTATTACCTTCCTCGTCTCTAAGTACTCCTCGATGGCCCTTCTTGCAAGCTTCACCGCCTTGGTGCCTTCTTCAAGGCTGAGTCGCATATAGGAAATGATGCTCTAAATTAATATTGCGTTGTGTTAAGTTTGACCAAAACCCTTATATAAAACTCAAGCGAAAAGTTTATATACTCTTACGAAAAATTTATATACTGCATGAAACTCGTTGCACTCGGAAAACCGGAAAAGGTTTCGAAGTCGGGACTACTTCTAATCTCAGTCTCTCCTACGACTATACCAAATATTGGGGAAAAAGTCGTCACAAGAAAAATGGAAAAAATCGGTGTCGTTGTGGACGTAATCGGTCCTGTGACATCTCCTTACGTTCTCGTTAAGCCGGATAAGATAGTTCATGAGGATTTGTTCGTGGTGAGGGAGCATGGTAGAGGTAGAAAAAGTTCGGGAAAAGGAGAAGGAAGTAGAAAAGGAAGTAGAAAGAAAGGAAATTGAGAGAGAGGAAGATATAGAAGTCTGTCCAGAGTGTGGAAGCCCCAGGCTCATTAGGGATTACAAGCGTGGTGAGTTCATCTGCCAAGATTGCGGGCTCGTCATCGAGGATCAATACATAGACTCAGGACCAGAATGGAGAGCCTTCGACAGTGAGCAAAGAGATAAAAGGGCGAGAGTCGGTGCTCCTGTCACTTTCACAATCCACGACAAAGGACTTTCGACGATAATCGACTGGAGCAACAAGGATTACTATGGAAAGGCGATCTCGGTGAGAAATAGGGCCCAGCTCTTCAGACTCAGGAAGTGGCAACGCAGAATAAGGATAAGCAACGCAACTGAAAGAAATCTCGCCTTCGCGCTCAGCGAACTCGACAGAATGGCTTCAGCCCTTGGACTTCCGAAGAGCGTTAGAGAGGCCGCATCGGTAATATACAGGAAGGCGGTTGAGAAGAACCTGATCCGCGGAAGGAGCATCGAAGGAGTTGTTGCAGCAGCGCTTTACTGTGCTTGCAGACAAGCTGGGGTGCCGAGAACTCTGGAAGAGATTGCAGTTTACTCAAGAGTCGACAGAAAAGAGATCGGTAGAACTTACCGCTTCATAACAAGGGAGCTCGGGATAAAGCTGATGCCAACAAGCCCAGCGGACTACGTGCCGAGATTTTGTGCTGCGCTGAACCTAAGCGGAGACGTCCAAAGGAAGGCGATCGAGATTATCAAGAAGGCTGAAGAGAGAGAGCTCACAAGTGGTCGTGGTCCGACTGGGGTTGCCGCAGCTGCGATCTACGTTGCGTCGATCCTCCTTGGGGAGAGAAGGACCCAGAGAGAGGTTGCAGAAGTCGCTGGAGTTACCGAGGTTACGATAAGGAACCGCTACAAAGAACTGGCTGAAAGGCTTGGAATAGAAATAATACTCTAAATTAAATTTTTAGCTCTTCAAAAGCTCCTCGAGCTTTTCTCTGTTGAAGCCCAAAACCCACTTGTCACCCTTGACAACTAAGGGCACCGAATAACTCCTTGAAATGCTGTGAATTTTCTCAATAACTTTCTTCCTCTCTTCTCCCTCCAGTTTATCGACCCAAACAACTTCAAAGTCCGCTTTTGCAGATTGCAAAAACTCCAGAGTTCTTTTGCAGTGTGGACAAGTCGTTAAACCATACATTACAATCTGCGCCATAGAAAAAATTACTTTAGCAATATTTAAACGTTTCCCAGATTTGATGCGCCGGAAATTGCTGCAGTTCTTACTCAAAGCTTCTGCCCTCAAGCGACGGATCATGTCCAGGGATTATCCGAGACTTCTTCACAATGCTCGCTGCCTTGTAGCAGCTCTCGAACCAATCCTGAAGAGACACATAGAGCCCAATCGGGAAAAAGGGTGACTTTTGCGCTGGAATAACAGCTTTTCCGTGCTCATTCTGGATTTCTATATTCTGTTTGGGTGGGAAAATGTTCATGTAAGAGTAGAAGTGGTCTGAAGCCATTAAGTATTTTCCGCTTTTTGTTTTAACAAGAATTCCCTGTAGCCCAGGAGTATGCCCCGGCAAAGCTACGAGCTTCACACCATCTGCGATCTCCAAATCGCCTTTTACAAGGCAAAGATCCATGCTTTCGAGCGTTTCAAGATACTTCTCGACGTATAAATCCCTTAGAACTGGTAGAGGATTCATGGCGAACTCCCATTCCCTTTTCTGCACGTAAACTCTTGCGTTGTGGAAAAGATGCGCGTTTGCGCAGTGATCGAAATGCAAGTGGGTGATAACGAGGGTTTCAACGTCTTCTGGGCTGAGTTTTTCTTGCTCAAGCGCATTTATAACGCCTTTCTCACCACCACCCTCAACAGGGTACATAGCGTTTTCTGCAACCCCTGCGTCGACAACTATTTTCTCCCCTGCATCTATCAACCAAATGTAAACTGGTCCAGACGCTATGTATTCCGAGCTCCCGAAAAAGAAGACGACGCTTAAAGGAACCCTTATCTTAGCCTGAACCAACGGCTTAATCTGCATATAAATCGTGAACAATGTGGTATATAACCATTTTGACGATGTCTTTCGAGGACAAAATTTATATGTGAGGGGCTACTTTAAAAGGGGATCATAATGAAAGTGTTGGCGAGAAACCTTTCGAGAAAAACCGTAGTATTAACCGATGGGACAGTTGTAGGTGCGCTCTATAACATAACCGTAGACTTCAAAACAGGCGCGCTTTTAAATCTGATCGTTAAACCGATCAACGAGATTCCCGAGCTCAGGAGAGAGGAGAACATGTATATAATTCCCTTCTCCCTTGTCACCGCACTCAAAGATTACATAGTGGTCGACAAGGAGAAGTTGAGAGCGTGAGAGATTACCTTTTTCCCCCCATAATCTTTCCATTATTTTTGATCCTTATCGTTCTCCCGTTACTTGTGCTTTCCTTCGTTTTCGCGGGAACTGCGGTTTTCAAGCTCGTGTTTGGAGTTGAAAGCGATAAAGCTGTGCTCCTACTTGTAATGATCGTGCTGGGGAGTCTGATTAACATCCCGCTTTTTGAAATGAAAGGTTGTGAAGTCGTTCGAAGATACGAGATCTTCGGCTTTATCTACACGGTTAGGAGCAAGAAAAAGTTAATAGTTGCGGTGAACATAGGCGGTTGTGTTTTGCCCGTGATTCTTGCAACAAAACTCTTATACGAAATCCTAGATTTCATACCAGCCTTTGTTTTCATCGGAACCTTTCTATTATCTTCGCTCATAATCTACGGTTTCGCCAGACCTGTTGCGGGTGTGGGAATCGTGGTTCCAATGATAATTCCCCCCATCGTTGCGACCATCGCAAGTTATGTCGCTATTCTCTTAACCGATGCGCCGGTAATTCTGCTTCCAAAGCTGTCCTTTAGCCTTGGCATCCTCTCAGCGTTGTTTGGCGCGGACATTCTGCATCTTCGGGACATCGAAAAGATAGGCTATGGTGTCGTTAGCATAGGTGGTGCGGGAACATTCGACGGAATATTCCTTACAGGGATATTTGCAGTTCTTTTCTCAGTCCTGCTCGTTTAGCAGATCCCTAATGGCTTTTCTAACAGCCATTTCGCTGTTGTATTTCGGCCTCCAACCGAGTTTCTTCAGCCTCTCGATCGACAAGAGCATCACTGGAACGTCGCCAACCCAGCCACGATCGCCGCCTGTAAACTTGAACCTTGGGTTCAAATTCATCTCCTCACAGACGATTTCCGCAATTCTCCTAACCTTTACTTGGTCTTCGCTTCCTATGTTGAAGATGTTCACAGATTCGCTCGCTTTTAAACCTGCGAACATCGCCTCAATGCAATCTTCGATGTATACGTATGACTTGTTCTGCTCTCCGTTGCCTAAGATTTCGAGCTCGTTTGGGTTCGCTCTTAGCTTCCTTATGAAATCGTAAATAACACCATGGGTGCTTCTCTTGCCAATCACGTTTGCGAATCTGTAAATGTATGCCACAAAACCGAATGTATGGCAATAAGACTCGATCAACGCCTCGCATGCAAGCTTCGATGCACCATAAACGCTTATTGGATGCATCGGGTAATCTTCAGGGGTTGGAATCAGCTTTGCTTCACCATAAACAGTGGATGTTGACGTAAAAATTATCCTCTTTACACCTTCTTCCCTCATCGCCTCGAGCAGTCTGAAAGTGGCGACAACGTTGTTCCTGTATATCTCGTACGGTTTTTCAGCCCCTATCCTTACGTCCGGATTTGCTGCGAGATGCCAAACTTCGTCCACATTCTTGAGAAGGGTCGTGATATCGTCTTTTGCCAAATCTGCAATGATGAGTTCTGCGTTCTCATTCACAAACTCCTTTTTACCACTTGAAAGGTTGTCGATAACCCTTACATCGTCGATCTCAACGAGTTTGTCAACGAGATGGCTCCCTATGAATCCTGCACCACCTGTTACAAGGATCATCAGCAAAGCTTTTATATGTGGTTGATATACTTTTTCCCACTTCGGAGGTGAGCGACATGCTTCCAAACCAAATGGTGAAGTCATTGCTCGGAAAAATGATCAGAGTCGAAATGAAAGGCGAGGAGCACGAACTCGTTGGCAGATTAGAGGGTGTTGACGAATACATGAACCTCTTTCTCACAAACGCAATGGAATGCAAGGGTAACGAGAAGATAAGAAATCTGGGGGAGATCATCTTAAGAGGGAACAACGTTGTTTTAATTAGACCAGAATGACCGATTTTCAGCTTGTCGATACAAGAGAAGAAATATTGAGAATTCTTGAGGAAAGGGGCGAAATTCTCCAGAAAGACCTCTGGAAGGAGCTGAAGATAGACAGTAGTAAATGTTCGAGAATTCTAAGAAAACTCGAAAAAGAGGGACTCATAAAAAGAGTAGAAGTTGTCGTCGACGGTGTCAAGACTTTCAAAATAGTCTCTTCGAAGTTCGAAGAGAAAAAATCAGAGGAGGAGAAGCTCGATCTAAGGACAGTGATGGACAGAATAGAACAGGTCTCCAAGCTACCACCATGCTACGGCTGTCTCGACGCTGAGTGCGAGGCGCAACGCTGTTTGAAGCTTGAAGTCTGGTTTTTGAAGTTGTGCAAAATGGGATAGGTATTTTAAGCATGAAGAGAATATAATCTTGAGATGGAGGAAATTAAGGATCTGCTTGGTGGGCTGGAATTTGAAGACACAAGTCAAATAAAGGTTCCGGAGAGGTTAATAGACCAAGTAATAGGGCAAGATCATGCAGTAGAAGCCATAAAGAAGGCTGCAGTGCAGAAAAGGCATGTGATGCTCATCGGTTCTCCTGGAACGGGAAAGTCGATGTTGGCAAAGGCGATGGCTGAGCTATTGCCAAAAGAGGAACTCGAAGACATTCTCGTGTATCCAAACCCCCAAGATCCGAATCAGCCAAAAATCAAGCTTGTTCCCGCAGGAAAAGGTAGAGAGATCGTTGAAGCATATAAGCAGGAGGCGATGAAGAAAGCACAAGCTAGGAATTTCATGATATTCTCACTCGTATTACTCGTCGTTCTATACACAATCATAACCAATCCCGCAAACTTCATCTGGGGACTCATAGCTGCAATCCTCCTTCTAATGGTTGCGAGATACTTCATCCCGAAGGAAGAGAGGAACGTACCCAAGCTTCTTGTGGACAATTCGGAGAAGAGAACTGCCCCATTTGAGGATGCAACCGGAGCACATGCGGGTGCGTTGTTTGGCGACGTTCGTCATGATCCATTCCAAAGCGGTGGACTCGAAACGCCTGCGCATGAAAGGGTTGAAGCAGGAGCGATTCACAGAGCGCACAAAGGTGTTCTCTACATCGACGAGATAAACACGCTCACAATCGAATCCCAGCAGAAGCTTTTAACCGCTTTGCAGGATAAGAAGTTTCCGATAACTGGGCAAAGCGAAAGAAGCAGTGGAGCGATGGTTCGCACTGAACCTGTGCCTTGCGACTTCATTCTCGTTGCAGCTGGAAACCTCGATGCTTTGATGGGTATGCATCCAGCATTAAGGAGTAGAATCGAAGGCTATGGTTACGAGATCTACATGAACGACACAATGCCAGATACTGCCGAGAATAGGCAGAAGTTGGTCCGGTTCGTCGCTCAGGAAGTCGTCAAAGATGGAAAGATTCCGCACTTCGACAAGTATGCGGTCGCTGAAATAATAAGGGAAGCGATGAGAAGGGCGGGGAGAAGGAATCACCTAACCCTTAGGCTTAGAGAACTTGGAGGGCTGATAAGAACTGCAGGAGACATCGCAAAGAGCGAAGGTTCGAAGCTCGTTAGACTTGAGCATGTTTTGAAGGCGAAGAAGATAGCGAAGACAATAGAGGAACAGCTTGCGGACAAATACATCGAGAGAAGGAAAGACTACAGACTTTTCATAACCGAGGGCTATGAAATCGGGAGAGTTAATGGGCTTGCAGTCATCGGCGAATCTGCTGGAATAGTGCTACCTATAATCGCAGAGGTTACGCCCGGAATGAGTAGATCTGAAGGAAAAGTGATTGCAACTGGAAGGTTGCAGGAAATTGCGAGAGAAGCGGTTATGAATGTTTCAGCGATCATAAAGAAAATACTCGGCAAAGACACTGCGAATTACGATGTTCACATCCAGTTCGTTGGAACATACGAAGGTGTTGAGGGCGATTCTGCAAGCATAAGCATCGCAACGGCTGTGATTTCGGCAATCGAAGGCATACCTGTAGATCAATCCATAGCAATGACGGGAAGCCTTTCAGTTCGTGGCGACGTGTTGCCAGTAGGTGGCGTTACGCAGAAGATCGAAGCTGCGATTCAAGCTGGGCTAAAGAAGGTGATAATCCCAAAGGGCAACACGGATGACGTTTTACTCGACGCGGAGCATGAAGGCAAAATAGAGATAATACCGGTTTCGAGAATTGAAGAAGTGCTTGAACATGCACTCGCAGACAGCGAAAAGAAGGCAAAGCTTATTTCGAAATTTAAGGAGTACGCCTACGCCTTAGCGAGTTGACTGAACCAATTCTTCAGCATCACAAACTGCTCGTACGTGTTCACCACATCGCAATCCATCGGGCTCTTGAAGAAAAAGGCTAGCTCTTTCACGACTCCGCTTACTCCATTTTTCTTTGCAAATAGTAGCAATCTTGCGATGTCTAAGATTAGTGGCGAAGCAACGATCGCATCTATTGCGTCCCAGATGAAGTAGAACTTCATGAGTTTCCCAAGAAATCCCTTGAAGTGGATGAAGTCGAACGCAGTCTTGTTGTCGACAAGGCTCGGGAAAAACTCGATTTGTGTAATGCTAAAAGGCGAGTAACCGAGAGCTTTCTCCAAAACCTTGTCCTTGCTTATTATCTTGCTCTCTTTGTTGTCCCTTGCGGAAAGAACTTTTCCATCGTAATCGCCGAGGATGTTGTAGCTCATCCATCCAACGACTTCGAGATTTCTGTATGCGAACATTGGAGCAAGAGTTGTTTTTATCAGCGTCTCTCCAGTTTTCCCATCATTTCCCGCATGCGGAACGTTGTTTTCTTTTGCGAGCTGTTTAAGAGCTGGAATCGAAGAGCCAACGCTTGGTGTGAAGTTCGCATAGGGAAGTTTAAGCTTCAGCGCACTGTAGGCGTAGAGCATGCTCGCGGTTGCGAACTCTTTTGCGTTGCTGTCAATCATCTCCTCAAATCCCTCCACACTACCATGGTATCTTTCGCTCAACTTTGGGACTGGTTCTGTAGATGCGACGTTTACAACAACAGTTTCGTCGTCTGCAAATTCTTTCAAATCTCTCGTTATCCTATCCACAATTTCTTTAAGGCTCAACTCCTCGTCTTCTAAGGTATCTATTTTTCCGAGTTCTCTAATCCCGGAACCGCAGTTCAACGCAGTTCCCTTCTTCGCAACAACCTTTTCCAAATCCGCTCTGACAGCGTTTAAAACTTCGAAGTCGAAGTGCTTGTTTTGGATCCAATGCTCTTGCAAAGCTACGAATGCGTTCGGCAACATCCTTATCTCATGCCCTCCGAACTCGAAGTTAAACGGAACACTTGCATCGAGCTGTTTAAAGTGATCAAGAGCTGTAACGAGCCCTGTTCTGTCTGCGATTCCATTTTCTATAGCCTTCGCTCCCGCCATTGCAGTAGTTGCTACGATTCCGTATGCGCCAATCAACCAAAGTTTCATTGCTCCACCTCAAAATAGCTGTTCACGTTTTCAATAGCCTTTGCGATCAAATCTACAGCCCAATGAACGTCGTTCAAATCTACGACCTCAACTGGACTATGGATGTATCTCGCAGGAACGCTAATTACACCGGCGGGAATTCCTTCTTTTGTCAAGTTGATCGCAGTCGCATCGGTTGTGCCCCCTTCAGCGACTTCGAGCTGGTAAGGAATTCCATTCTTTTCCGCAGTCTCTCTCAACCAGCGAAGGACTTTCTGCGAAACTATTAACCCACGACCTGATGCATCGACGATCGTTATCACCGGACCTTTGCCAAGGGATATGTCCATGTGAACACCTTCGCTTCCTGGGAAATCTGTTGAGACGCATGAATCGACTGCAATTGCGAGATTTGGTGACAACGCATAAGCCGAGCACTTCGCTCCTTTTAATCCAACTTCCTCTTGCACAGTGGCTACGAAGTGAACTGTCGCAGGGCTTTTGCACTTCTTAAAGCTCTCTATCGCAACCGCAACACCAATGCGGTTGTCAAAGGCTTTCCCTGTGATTCGATTGTTTTGAAGCGGCGCAACTTCTCTGTCAATCGCTACAGGGGTTCCAACGTTGATCCCGAGATTCAGAACATCTTCTTTGCTCTTCGCTCCAACGTCGATAAACATATCGCTTATCTCGATTGCCTTCTTTCTCTCCTCATCCTTCATCACGTGCGGAGGTTTACAGCCAACTACGCCATAAACTTTCTTTTTCCCATAAAGCACAACTCTCTGCGCAAGCACTATTTGCGAAAACCAACCGCCGATGGGAGCGAACCTTATGAACCCCTTTTCGTCGATTTTTTTCACAACAAAACCGATTTCGTCCATGTGTGCTGTTAGCATTAAGCTCCTTTCGTTCCCGTTCTTCGTTGCTATAAGATTTCCCAGCTTGTCCACTTTTATCTCGTCCGCATAACCTTCGATCTCCGCTCTTATCAAATCTCTAAGCTCGTCTTCGAATCCACTTACACCATGGGCGTTGCTGAGCTTCTTTATCAGCTCTAACATATCCTCACCTCGTTCTCTATCGCATGCCTTTTTGCAAGATCTTCCTCGCTTAAATTTTTCTTCTCTATGATCTCCGCAACCGTTCCATCGAGGAATACGAGGGCAGTCACTTCAAATAGCGTTCCCATCGGTGCTACTCGCTTGGTTTCTTTATCTAACCTGTTTTTTAAGACTACAGAGAAATCTGAAAGCTTTGACAACGTCGAATTTTCTGCAGACGTTATCGCAACAACCTTCGCTCCAATTTCCTTGGCCTTCTTCGCAATTGCAACAACATATCCCGTTTCCCCGCTACCGGAGACTGCAACAAGTAAATCGCCAGTCTCTATTCTTGGCGTCGTCGTTTCGCCTATCACAAAGGCTTTGTATCCGAGGTGCATCAGTCGCATCGCGAAAGCTTTTGCAACAAGTCCACTTCTACCTATTCCCACCACGAAAATCCTCTCTGCTTCTTCGATAAACCTTATGAAGCTGTTCAGCTTCTCATGCTCATAAACTTCCTTTACACTTCTCATGATTAAGTCCAGGAACTTCTGCATGGAACTGGTTCTCGAAAGGCTTAATAAGTGTATCCAAAACCTATACCATGGACATTCTGCTAATGCTTGCCATTGTCGTATCTTTTTACGTTGCTTGGAACATTGGGGCAAACGATGCAGCGAATTCAATGGCAACTTCCTATGGGAGTAGAGCTCTAACTCTAAAACAGATCATATTTGTCTGTGCCATTCTTGAGTTCTTGGGTGCTTCTATATACGGAAAAAACGTCGTAAAAACGATTGCGAAGGGAATTGTACCAATAGAGACCCTCGATCCACATTTTGTTGTATACGGCATGATCGCAGCACTGCTTTCGGCTGGATTATGGATAACGATTGCAACTTACTTGCATCTCCCGATTTCCACGACTCACTCAATCGTTGGTGCCGTGCTTGGCTTTGGAGTTGCTGCAGTTTCGCAAAAACACCTCGAGCTTTCGATGATAAACTGGGCCGAGGTTTCCAGAATTGCGTTGAGTTGGCTTGTATCTCCAATTGCAGGCGCCACTTTAGCCTTTACGATTTTCTACGTGATTAGATTTCTCCTTTTCCAGAGATTCGGTGTAGAAAGCGTCGAAAGAGTCTTCAGATACCTACAAGTATTTACAGCTTGCTACGTAGCGTTCGCACACGGTAGCAACGATGTCGCAAACGCAGTTGCACCTTTGGCGCCCATTTTTGGACGAACCCTTGAAGGTTATTACGAGATCCCAAGAGAGATATTGGTCTTTGGAGGTCTTGGAATTGCAACAGGCGTTGCAACTTGGGGATATCGTGTCATAAGGATGGTCGGAGAGAACATAACGCAGTTAACGTTTAGCCGTGGTTTTTCTGCAGAATTCGCAACCGCGACAACTGTTCTCTCAGCCTCAACCCTTGGACTTCCAATTTCCACGACTCACACGTTGGTTGGAAGTGTTATAGGAGTTGGTTTGGCAGGAGGCCTTACAAGCGTGAATATAAAGGTTGTGCAAAAGATTATATTCTCATGGATACTCACACTACCGATCACGATGCTTCTCAGCATAGGCGTTTACACGGTAATGGTGGTATTCCTATGAGGTTCTTCAGATCAGTTGGTGAAATCTTCGGCTATTCCCCATTCAAACCCCTCGTCGAGCATGCAATATTGTGCGGAAGAGCCGTTGGATTACTCCAAAAGCAATTTGAAGCCTATAAAAGATCCGATTTTCCCGCCGTAGAGAAGTTGAGAGACGAGATAGATGAGCTAGAGAGCGAAGCAGATAAGATAAAGGGAGAGATACGGACAAAAGTCTCAAGATCCTTAATGCTTCCCGTAGACAGACACGATTTGCTCGAGTTCTTGAAAGTTCAGGACGAGATAATAAACAACTGCGAGCACGTTGGACACATGCTGACATTTAGAAAAGTGAAGATAAAAGAAAGCCTTTTCGCGGAGTTCGAAGTTCTGCTTTCGAAGATAATGGAGTGTGCAAACGAATACGAGGGAATGATTGCGCACGTACAGAAGTTGATCGAGACTTCCTTTGACAAAAGAGAAGTCGAAAAGGTTATAGAGCACGTAGAAGAAATTGAAAGGCTTGAGCACGTTTGTGACATGATCCAGATCGGTCTACACACGACTCTTTTCAACTCTGAAGATTTGCACCCGCTTGACGTGCATATCATGGAGGCTTGGGTCGTTCACCTTGGTTACATAGCCAACGCAATCGCGAGAGCTGCGGATAGATTTCGTTTAATGCTCCAAAGCCGATAAGGATTTAGATTAATCATTCATGGAAATTTTAGATTGCGATTCGCAAATGGCAGTGTTGCCAGTTCAATAAAAGCCCTATAACAGCGACCTCAGCACTTCTGGATTTTAAAAATGATTATACAACTCAAAGTCGCCGACCGCCAGAATGGGCATACGAAAAGAGTTATATCACGTTGGGATTGCCGAGTTAGGAGTATGAAAGCCGTGATAATAATAGGCTCAAAATCTGACATGGGCTTTGGCAAAGAAGTTGCCGAAAAATTGAGGTTTTTCGGAATTGAGAGCGATCTAAGGATTGCCTCTGCGCACAAAACACCCGAACACGTTTTGAAGATAGTGAGAGAGTATGAAGACGAAGAAGTCGTGTTCGTAACGATCGCCGGAAGAAGTAACGCTTTAAGCGGTTTTGTGGACGCGAACACAACGAAACCCGTGATCGCTTCACCACCGATTAAAGAGAACTGGTTTGACGTGTTTTCGAGCATTAGAATGCCTTCAGGTGTTGCCCCAATGCTTGTGTTAGAAGCTGAGAATACAGCACTGGCAGTCGCAAAGATCTTTGCATTTAAGAATGAGAAAGTTAGAAAAGCTGTGGAAGATTACCAAAGGGGGAAGAAAGAAGAGATAGTTAAAGCTGACGAGGAGATGTGCGATGGGCAGTGTTAAGGATATGATAGTGCTAAAAAACCCGAACGGAGAGCTTGGAGAGGGAGTCTTTGAATTCTCAAACCGCTACTCGGTCTTCGATTACGGCGAAATGCCCGACAAGATCGATGGCAAAGGAGCATCGCTTTGCTTGATTTCAGCCTTCTTCTTCGAGAGATTAGAAGAAAAGGGGATAAAGACGCATTATCTTGGACTTTTGGAGGGAGAAAAGGTTAAGATGCTCGATGAGCTTGAGTCTGCAACGAACAAAATGAAAATAAGGCTCGTTAGAGTGCTAAGACCGGAAAAAAAGAACGGATACGACTATTCAGTGTTTAAAAAAGAGAGAAAGAACTTCCTTTTGCCACTTGAGATCATCTATAGGAACAAAGTTCCCGAGGGTTCTTCTTTGCTTAGAAGGCTCGAAAGAGGAGAAGTCAAGCCAGAGGACTTTGGATTGAAGGATATAAAGGCAGGAATGAAGCTTGAAAAGCCAATAATTGACTTTAGCACGAAATTAGAAGACGTCGACAGATATTTAAGCTACAGGGAAGCAAAAGAAGTTGCTGGACTTAGCGATGAAGAGTTCGAGGAGCTGAGAGCTTTAACGCTCAAGGTAAACGATCTGATAACAGAGAGAGTTTCGAGAATTGGGCTCGAGAACGAAGATGGGAAAATAGAAGTGGCGTTCGACGAAGAACGAAGATTCATGGTCGTTGACGCAGTTGGAACTCCAGACGAGTGTAGGTTTAGCTTTCAAGGATTCGAAGTGAGCAAAGAATTCCTGAGGAGATACTACAGAAAAACCGAATGGTATGAAAGGATACAGAAGTTCAAAGGGCAAGAAAACTGGAGAGAACTCGTTGGTAATCCGCCAAAGTTGCAGAAGAATTTGAAAACCGCAATCTCGAATCTTTACAAGGCTCTCTGCAACGAGATAACTGGAAGAAAGTTTTTCGACGCGCCAAAGCTTGGAGAAGTTGTTAAAGAATTGAGGACGATTTTATGAAGGCTGCGTTAGCGCTGGAAGATGGAACTTATGTTGAAGGAGAAGCTTTTGGTGCTGAAAAAATTGCGCTCGGCGAGATAGTTTTCTGCACTTCCATGACTGGCTACACAGAAGCGCTCACAGACCCGAGCTACAAGGGACAGATCTTGATGATGACTTATCCGCTGATCGGTAACTATGGCGTTTGCCGAGAAGACTTTGAGAGCGACGGAGTGAAAGTTGAAGGATTTGTTGTTCGAGAGCTTTGCAAAAAACCGAGCAATTGGCGTAGCGAGATGAGCGTTGACGAGCTTTTGAAGAGTTACGACGTTGTTGGAATCGAAGGTGTTGACACGAGGATGCTCACGAGGAAGATAAGGATCTACGGCTCGATGAAGGCTGCGATTGGCATAGATGTGGAGAAAGAAAAGCTGATCAAGATGGCAAGAGACCAACCGTTCATATCCGACATCGATCTAGTAGACAAAGTCTGCGTTAAAGAGTCGAAGAGAATCGATGTCGGAGGGAAATTCGAGGTTGTTCTCATTGATTGCGGTGTTAAGATGAGCATAGTCAGACAGTTGCTGAAGAGAGAGATAAATGTAACGCTCGTTCCCTACAACTTCCCAGCAGAAAAGATAGCTGAAATGAACCCCGACGGCGTTTTTGTTTCAAACGGTCCCGGAGATCCAGCAAGGGTAAAGGAGACAATCGAGACTATTCGCAATCTCGCTGGCAAGTTCCCCCTAGCGGGGATTTGTCTCGGACATCAATTGACTGCGCTTGCATTCAAAGCCAAGACTTTCAAGCTAAAGTTCGGACACCACGGTAGCAATCAGCCAACCAAGGATTTGGAAACGGGCAGAGTTTTCATTTCAAGCCAGAACCACAACTTTGCGGTTGATGAAAAGACTTTGCCAAAAGATTTTGAGGTTACGCAGATCAATCTGAACGACAGAACAGTCGAAGGACTAAGACACAAAGAGTTGCCAATAATAGCCGTGCAGTATCATCCCGAAGCGGGTCCGGGACCTCATGACACCTATTTCTTCTTCGACAGATTTCTCGAAATGCTGAAAGAGTGGTGAAATGCCGAAAAGAGAAGACTTGAAAAAGATAATGGTGATTGGAAGCGGACCGATCGTCATTGGACAGGCTGCGGAGTTCGATTACTCTGGAAGTCAAGCTTGCAAAGCTTTGCGTGAAGAGGGCTATGAAGTCGTGCTCGTTAACTCGAATCCAGCGACAATAATGACCGACCCAGAAATGGCGGACAGAATCTATATAGAGCCTTTAACCGCAGACGTTGTTGCGAAGATCGTTGAGCGTGAGTTACCAGATGCGATTTTGCCAACTCTCGGCGGACAAACAGCTTTGAATTTGGCAGTCCAGCTCGAAGAGATGGGAATCCTAAGAGAATACGAGGTCAAGCTTATCGGAGCCAACGCAGAGGCGATAAGGAGAGCTGAGGACAGAGAGCTTTTCAAGCAGTGCATGCTGAAGATTGGACTCGAAGTCCCGAGGAGTAAGACTGTGAACGACGTAGAATCTGCGCTTGAATTCGCAGAGGAGATTGGTTATCCAGTCGTCGTTCGCCCGGCGTTCACACTTGGTGGAACTGGTGGGGGGATTGCATACAACAGAGAAGAGCTGAAAGAAATAGCGACGAAGGGGCTAAAACTTTCAATGATAAGACAGGTGCTCATCGAAGAGAGCGTGATCGGATGGAAGGAGTTTGAACTCGAAGTTATGCGAGATCTTGCGGACAACGTTGTGATAATCTGCTCCATAGAGAATTTCGATCCTATGGGCATTCACACGGGAGACAGCATAACCGTCGCTCCGGCGCAAACGCTAACCGATGTTGAATATCAGAGGATGAGAGATGCAGCGATTGCGATAATAAGGGA
Source organism: Archaeoglobaceae archaeon (assembly GCA_038882935.1). Lineage (GTDB taxonomy): Archaea > Halobacteriota > Archaeoglobi > Archaeoglobales > Archaeoglobaceae > WYZ-LMO2. The sequence continues at coordinate 39,211 of JAVZNF010000005.1, forward strand.
GATAGGAGTTGAGACTGGTGGTAGCAACATCCAGTTCGCAATAAATCCACAGAACGGGAGAATGGTTGCAATAGAGATGAATCCAAGGGTTTCCCGAAGCTCAGCCTTGGCTTCAAAAGCAACTGGATTTCCAATTGCAAAGATTGCAGCAAAGTTAGCAGTCGGATATACGTTGGATGAGATCCCGAACGACATAACTAGGGAAACACCAGCAAGCTTCGAGCCAAGCATTGACTACGTGGTCGTAAAAGTCCCAAGATTTGCCTTTGACAAGTTCCCAACTGCGAATGCAATTCTCGGAACGCAGATGAAAAGCGTTGGCGAGGTGATGGCGATAGGCAGAACTTTTGAAGAGGCGTTACAAAAGGCGTTGCGTAGCCTTGAAATCGGACGCTATGGGTTGGGTTGTGATGGGAAGGATAAGAAGGTTACAAGAGAGGAGATCATAAGAAAGCTGAAGTTCCCAAGCCATGATAGAGTGTTTTATATACGTTACGCCTTCCAACAGGGCTTCACGGTTAAGGAAGTTTACGAATTGACAAAAATCGATCCCTGGTTCCTTGAAAAGATCAAGAACGTCTTGGAATTCGAGGAAAAACTCAAGAGCTTTGCGAAGAAGTTCAAACTCGAAGATTTACCAACGGAAGTTCTAAGAGAAGCGAAGAGGCTTGGTTTCAGCGACAAACAGCTTGCACACATTTTCCATACAAACGAGTTCGAGGTTCGAAGGATAAGGAAGGCAAAAGGTGTAAAGGCAGTTTATAAGATGGTCGACACCTGCGCTGCCGAGTTCGAGGCAAAAACCCCATACTATTACTCGACTTACGAAGATGAGAACGATGCGGTGCCAACAAAGAGAAAAAAGGTCATGATCGTCGGTTCAGGACCGAACAGGATTGGACAGGGCATAGAGTTTGACTATTGTTGTGTTCACGCAGTTTGGAGCGCTAAGGAGGAAGGCTATGAGACGATTATGGTAAACTGTAACCCAGAAACTGTCTCAACTGACTACGACACCGCGGACAGACTTTACTTTGAGCCAATAACGTGCGAGGACGTGATGAACGTATACGAGAACGAAAACCCAGAGGGTGTTTTCGTGCAATTCGGTGGGCAAACACCATTGAACATCTCAAAGGACTTGGAAAGATGTGGGGCGAAGGTAATAGGTACTTCTGTCGACTCAATTGACATAGCTGAAGACAGAAAAAGGTTCGATGAATTGCTCGAAAGACTTGGAATCCCAAGACCGAAGGGAGGAATCGCCTTCAGCATCGAAGAAGCGAAGAAAGTTGCAAAAGAGATTGGTTATCCAATTCTGATAAGACCGAGCTATGTTCTCGGTGGTAGGGCTATGCGGATAGTCTACGATGAGAGAATGCTCGAGGAGTGCGCGAAGGAAGCGATAGAGGTCAGCGAGCAAAAGCCAATGCTCATAGACAAGTTTCTTGAGGATGCAATCGAAGTTGAAGTTGACGCGATTTGCGATGGCGAAGAAGTCTTCATTCCAGCAATAATGGAGCACATAGAGGAGGCAGGAGTCCACAGCGGAGACGCAGCCTGCGTAATTCCACCAATTTCTCTTTCAAAGGAAATAATGGACACCATAGAGGACTACACGAGGAAGATAGCGTTAGCCTTACAAGTAAAAGGACTCATAAATGTGCAATACGCTGTAAAGGATGGCGTTGTTTATGTGCTTGAAGCGAATCCAAGAGCGAGTAGAACAGTTCCATTCGTAAGCAAAGCAACTGGAATTCCTTTAGCAAAGATCGCAACGAAAGTTGCACTCGGAAAGAAACTGAAAGATTTCAACTTAAAGAAGCCGGTAATGAAGCACTTTGCTGTGAAAGAAGCAGTTTTTCCGTTCATAAAGCTTCCGGGTGTCGACGTCGTTCTTGGACCAGAGATGAAGTCGACGGGCGAAGTCATGGGTATAGACTACGATTTCGGCATTGCCTATTACAAAGCAGAGCTCGGCGCTGGAATGCGACTTCCGTTGAGTGGGAACATTTTGATAAGCGTAAAGGATGCAGACAAGCCAAAGGCTCTCGGCGTTGCAAAGAAATTTGCCGAACTTGGCTTTAAGATATACGCAACCGAAAAAACTGCAAAGTTTTTGCGAGAACATGGAATCGAAGCGGAGATTGCGTTCAAGGTCAGCCAAGGCAGACCGAACATCGTGGACATGATAATCAACGGACAGATAGATCTGATAATAAACACACCAAGCGGTAAAACTGGAAAAACCGAAGGTTACGAAATTCGCAGAACTGCAGTGGAATACGGGGTGCCGTATATAACAACGATCCCTGGAGCAATCGCTGCAGCGAAGGCAATCGAAGCCGTGAAGAAGGGGAAATTGGTTGTTAAGTCTATCAACGAGTACCATGAAGAAGTTCGAAGATTATCTTGACAAGCTCGTAAAGCTCGACTTAGAGCGAGAAAAAAGAGCGGGGAAGCCAGAAGCGATATTCGGCGAAGGAAAGTCAACGGAGATCATCGTTAAAATCGCTGAGGAGTATAGAGAAAAGGGGAAGCCAGTTCTTTTCACGAGATTGAACAAGGAGCAAATGCTCGAGCTTAAAAAGCTTGGAGCAGAGGTCAACGAAATGGCGAGAACTGCGACTTTTGGAAGGGCGAATGAAAAAACAGGTAAAGTTGCGATTTTAACTGCTGGAACCGCTGATGTCGCAGTTGCTGAAGAGGCAAGGGTTACAGCAGAGTTTTTAGGCTTAGAAACTCTAACTTTTTACGATGTCGGCGTCGCCGGTTTGCATAGGGTGATCGAGCCAGTTAGAGCGATAATGAACAGCGATGTTGACAGCGTGATCGTAATTGCGGGAATGGAGGGGGCGCTGCCCTCGATTGTTGCAAGCCTTGTAGATTTACCAGTCATCGCAGTCCCAACGTCTATAGGCTATGGAGTTCATCTCAAAGGCATCTCAACACTTTTTGCGATGCTCCAGAGCTGTCCCTCAGGAGTTGCAGTTGTGAACGTTGACAACGGCTTTGGCGCAGCGGTTTTCGCCTACCTTATTTCGAGGGTTGCGAGGGGAAAGAGATGGATTTCGAGATAATCGCAAAAGATGCTTTGGGAAGAATATGCAGGCTCGAGACTCACCATGGCAAAATCGAAACCCCGACTGTTCTTCCCGTGATAAATCCAAACATCCCGCTCATCGCTCCGAAAAAAATGAAAAACTTCGGAGCCCAGGCTCTGATAACGAACGCATATGTAATTTACAGAAGCTTCAAAGATGAGGCAATCGAAAAAGGCGTTCACAAGATCCTTGACGTTGATATGCCGATCATGACAGATAGCGGAAGTTACCAGCTCATGCTCTACGGCGATGTGGAAATTGGGAATAGAGAGATCATTGAGTTTCAGCAGAAAATTGGTTCCGATCTAATAGTCCCTCTCGACATACCTACACCGCCAGATGCAGAGTATGAGACAGCAAAAAGAGATCTCGAAGAAACGATAAGAAGAGAAAGAGAAGCAAAGGAGCTGAAAAAAGATTCTTTGCTCGTACTTCCAGTTCAGGGATCGACGATTACTGAACTTAGAAGAGAAAGTGCTAAGGCTGCAAGAGAGATAGGCGGTGACGTTTACGCAATCGGCGCAATTGTTCCACTGATGGAGGCGTATAGATTCAAGGATCTCGCAAGGATTGTGCTTGAAGTAAAATCCGTGATCCAGCTCGAGCCTATCCATCTCTTCGGCTGTGGACATCCGATGTTACTTGCTTTAACGGTTGCAATGGGTTGCGATCTTTTTGACTCCGCAGCCTATGCTTTGTATGCAAAAGATGACAGATACTTGACCGTCTACGGGACGAAAAAGCTCTCAGAGCTCCAATATTTCCCCTGTGGTTGCCCAGTTTGCGTAAAAACAAGTCCTGAGGAAGTAAGAGAAATGGAGAAAAACGAAAGGGAGGTCTTCCTTGCGGAGCACAATTTGTATGCGACCTTTGAAGAGATAAGAGTAATAAAGGAAGCGATAAAAGAGAATTCGCTTTTTGAGCTCGTTGAAAAGAGGATTAGGGCACATCCAAACCTGATCAGCGCATGGAGGATAATAAAGGACTACTCCGAGCTCTTCGAGCGATACGATCCCTGGATAAAAACGAAGTTCTTCTACTGCGGTCTCGAGACCCTGTTCAGACCAGCGGTAAAAAGGCATGTCGAAGCCGTAAAAAACGTTGAATTCGAAAAAGATACAATCGTGATCTCAACGGACTTTGGAATTTTGGCAGACGCTTATCTTCGCCCAGTTTTCGGCGTTGTTCCAATTGAACTTCTGGAAAGCTATCCCTGCGGTCATGCGGAAATGCCAGAGGATGGTGTGATTGAAAAAGAGGCGTTTGAGGTTGCAATTGAAAATCTAAAGGATTTCGTGAAAGCAAAGCGGGGAAAGAGGTTTGTAATTCACTTAACTGGGAGATGGAAGGACTTTGTTAAAGATCTGCCAGAAGGCTGTGAGTATGTTCTACACTGAAAAGAGAGACGGCTTCGCAAGGCTAGGAGTTCTTGAGCTGGAAGAGAAAATCCAGACTCCAGCAATGCTTGAGGGGAAGAGCTTAGAGAAGTTTGACTTTGGAAAAGCCCCATATGCAGTCAAAAAGCTTTTTCCAGATGTTTACGAGAGACTGAAACCCAAGGGCGATGTGGCGATTCTCACAGGTATTTCCACAATGATGCCAAAGGAGATAAACGATGCTTTTTCAGAGCTTCGCGGAACGAGAGCGATCTTTGCAGTTGCTTGTGCAACTCCCTTAAACGTTTCAACGCTAATCTACCTCGGCGCAGACCTTGTAGACAACTTGATGGCAATTGCAAAAGCTTATCGTGGAATCTACTTCTTCGGAGATCTCGAGATCAGCGTTGAAAAGCTTGAGAGGTTTCCGTGTAACTGCGAGCACTGTAAGCAACAAAAAATCAAGGAACTGAAAAAAGAGGACGTTTACGAGATCGTTGCAAAGCACAACAGCGAAGTTTTGAGGCAAGAAGTTGAAAAATGCAGAATTCTAATCGCAGAAGAGAACTTGAGAAACTACGTTGAGGCAAAGTCCAAACTAAGCCCGGAACTGACCGCGTTGCTTAGATTCTCAGATTTCGAAATGCAAAACTGTTTTCCAAGGTTCAGAAAGTCGACGCTCTACTTCACATCGCAAGAAAGTGCGAATAGATTCGAGGTGAGATACTTCTTCCAGAGAGCTTTGGAGTGCTATGAGCCGAGGACGAAGGCGTTGCTTTTGCTTCCCTGCACGGCGAGAAAGCCTTATCTCGCCTCAAAAACGCATCGAGCAATAAGAAGTGCAGTTAAGGTGAACGTGAACGAGATCATAATCTCCTCGCCTCTCGTGGTTCCGAGGGAGTTCGAACTCCTCTATCCAGCGGTAAACTACGACACTCCTGTGACCGGACGTTGGAGCGAGGAAGAGATAGATTTTGTGGCAAAATGGCTTAGAAAGTTCGTGGAGAAGGAAGAATTTGAGAAAATAGTTGCACACGTTGAGGGAGGGTATAGAAAAGTTGTTGAAAGAGCTTTAAAAGACTTCGAAGTCGTTTTTACTGCTGAAGAAGGGATTTTAAGCGAGAGCTCGTTGAAAAAACTCAAAAAAGAGCTTGAGGGTTACGAGAGCTTTGATCTCTTTGCAGAGATGTTCACACATGCGTCGAGGTATCAGTTCGGGATCGAAGTAAATGGAGTCGCCAAGGGCAAATACCCGGAGATAGAGCTGGTCAGAAAAGAGAGGATTGCGAGGTTTGATTTGAGATACGGAAATCTCGACGTCTACGGCGAGTTTGCAAAAGAAATTCTGAGAAGTGGGAACTACGTTGTAAAGATCGCAGACTTTGAACCAAGTTCAACGATATTCTGTGCCGGCATTGAAAAAGCAGACGAGAAGATTCGCCCAAACGATGTTGTTGTTTTCTACAACTCGCAACTTTACGGCGTTGGGATCGCAAGAATGCACGGCAAGGAGATGGTTGAAGCAGAAAAAGGCGTCGCAATTGAGGTGAGGCGAAAATCAAGGTTTTAAGTTGCAACGATCATCTGCGATTGGACAACGTAAATTGGGTTCCCATAAGGATCGAAATACCCGTCAAGTCTGAGAACTTTGGTTATTATCGTTTTCGTCCTTATCACGCTTCCGTCCTCGAGCTCGTATTCGTTCCAGTCCTCGCCAACGATCGCTTTTATTTTAACAACGGTGGGTTTTCTCTTCTTTGCGATTTCCTGAAGCGGTGGCACAAATTCCGAAGGTTGCCCTCGAAGCTCTTCTGGTGATCTCGCAACGACCACGTTTTGGCTGTCGATCCTGTAAATCGGTTCTCCGAGTGTATCCCTTTGTCCGGTATCGAAGACCCTTGTCAAAACAGACTTGAACCTAATCACCGTCCCGTCTTCAAGGAAGACGTTCATCCATTCCTCCTTCCGAGCCCTAAAGTCGAGTTCCCTCAGCCTCTGCATAACTAAGCTGTTTAAAAAAATTTAAATAGGTTGCGGAGAAAATCGGGTATGGAGACGCTTATTCTTACGCAAAGAGATGTTGAGTCCCTTGTAACGATGAGGGAAGCTATAAGCGCAGTTGAGGAGGCTTTTAGACTCTATGCAACCTCAAAAGTCTTGATGCCGCCCAAAGTCTACCTGACTCTTGAAGAGGGCGATTTTAGAGCTATGCCGTCAGCGCTAATGGGCTACGCTGGAGTTAAGTGGGTAAACTCACATCCAAAAAATCCCGAAAAAGGTCTCCCGACTGTCATGGCGGTATATATCCTCAACGACCCGTCCAATGGCTTTCCTCTCGCAATTATGGACGCTACTTTCCTTACTTCTCTCCGCACCGGCGCTGGTGGTGGTGTTGCGATGAAGTTTTTAGCGAAGAAGGACAGCAAAATCTTCGGATTCATCGGTTGCGGGAAGCAGGCGATTTTCCAGTTGCTTGCGATCAAAGAGCTTTTCAAGCCAGAGATCGTCAAGGCTTTCGACGTAAGCGAGAAAGCGAGCAAGAAATTCAAGGAATTCTGTGAAAAAAATGGTCTCGAGTGCAAATTGACTCAGCCAAGCGAAGTCTGCGATAGCGATGTGCTGATAACATCGACTCCTTCAACGAAGCCAGTCGTTAAGAACGAGTGGATAAGCGAGGGGACTCACATAAATGCAATCGGCGCAGATGCACCAGGAAAGCAGGAGCTTGACATAGAAATTCTCAAGAGGGCGAAGATCGTCGTTGATGACCTCGAACAAGCGTTACACGGCGGAGAAGTGAACGTTGCATACTCAATGGGGTTGATAAAGAAAGAAGACATATACGCAACGCTCGGTGAAATCGTTGCAGGGATTAAAAAGGGCAGGGAAGGCAATGAGATCACTATCTTCGACTCCACTGGTTTGGCGATTCAAGATATTGCAGTTGCAAAAATAGCATACGAGAGGGCGGTTAGAGAAGGTGTAGGAATGAGAGTAAAGTTGCTATGAAAATAGCTCTGCTCACTTCTGGCGGAAAAGATTCGATCTTAGCTTTGCACAGAGTTGCAAAATTTGGCGAAATAACGCTTGTCACCGCAATCCCAGAGAGAGCAGATTCTTTCATGTTTCACACTGTAAACCTCCACATGGTCGATGCAATCGCAAGTTGTCTCGAATTGCCACTGCATAAGATTGCGGTCTCTGGAGTTGAGGAAAAAGAAGTTAAAGAGCTTGAAAAGGGAATTTCATCGCTTGAAGTCGATGCGATTTGCTGTGGGGCGATAGCTTCGAGCTACCAGCTGAAAAGAGTTGAAAAAATTTGCAAAAACCTTGGTTTGGAGTTTCTGGCTCCGCTCTGGGGAGAAGATCAGGAGAAAATTCTCAAAGAGGTTGCAAAGAATTTTGATGCGATAATTGTAAGCGTTTCTGCGATGGGGCTCGATGAAACTTTTCTTGGCAAAAGAATTGACGAAAAATGCGTTGAAGATTTGAAAAAAGTTGCAAAAAGGACAGGGATAAACCTAGCGGGAGAAGGTGGGGAATACGAGACACTCGTCTTGGACGCACCACTCTACAGAAGGCGAATCGTCGTTAAGGAGGTCGAAAAAAGGTGGGAAAAAGTCCGTGGGATTGCGTTGGTAAAAAAGTTCGAAAAAATCGAAAAGCTTTAGAAAAGAATTGTAGACACCGAAAGCTCGACGAATTGTCATTGTTTTCTCCAATCGCCGTTTCTGGGTTTCGAACTTTTAATCATTGAATAATTTTTCGAAAGATTTATATAATCCCTAGTAAAAAAGAGATTGGAGGTGTCTAAATGGCATTGCTTAAAATGCCACCACCACACGGTGGAAAGCTTGTTGATAGAGTTGTTAAAAACAAGGATAGAGCAGAAAAACTCGCTGCAGGTTGTCCAAGATTCGAGCTCAAGCCAACAACCGATGCGAAGGGTGTTCCGATAAGGCACGTCTATAGAGAAATAATGTCCGTTTGTTACGGCTTTTTCAGCCCCTTAGAAGGTTCAATGGTCAGAGAAGAGCTTGAGAAAGTTCTTAAGGAAAGAAGGTTGCTCAGCGAGTGGATATTCCCATATCCGATTTTGTTCGATGTAAGCGAAGAGGACTACAAAGCTCTTGGAGTTAAAGAAGGCGATAGATTGCTTCTAACGCTAAAGGGACAGCCATTTGCGACGCTCGACATAGAAGAGATTTACAGAATAGATCCAAAAGATGTCGCAACAAGAACTTTCGGAACTCCAGAAAAGAACCCAGAAGTCGTTCGCCAGCCCTTTGACGATAAACATCCGGGTTACGTTATCTACAAGTTCCATCAGCCCGTGATCTTCGCCGGTAAATACACGATAATCAACGAGCCAAAGTTCAAAGAGCCGTACGACCGCTTCTGGTTCCCGCCTGCGAAGTGCAGAGAGGCGATAAAGAGCAAAAAGTGGAGAACTGTAATTGCCCATCAAACGAGAAACGTTCCTCACGTTGGACATGAGATGCTGATGAAATGCGCAGCCTTTACCGGCGATGTTGAGCCATGCAGCGGAATCTTGGTCAACGCGATCATCGGTGCAAAGAGAAAGGGCGATTACCCAGATGAGGCAATCCTCGAAGGACATGAGGCTGTGAACAAATTCGGATACATAAAGCCAGAGAGGCACATGGTTACGATGACACTCTGGGACATGCGCTATGGAAACCCAATCGAATCGCTGTTGCACGGCGTTATAAGGCAGAACATGGGATGCACGCACCACATGTTCGGTCGCGATCATGCAGCGGTTGGCGAATACTACGACATGTACGCCACGCAAATTCTGTGGACAAAAGGGATTCCGAGCTTTGGCTTCGAAGCTCCTCCGAACGAGGTCGACTACGGGCTAAAGATACTGCCACAGAACATGGCTGAGTTCTGGTATTGTCCGAAGTGCGGTGAAGTTGCCTACAGCGAAACCTGCGGACACAGCAAGGAGAAGCAAAAGTTCAGCGGAAGCTTTGTCAGAGGCATAGTGAGTGAAGGCATCTTCCCGCCAAACGTCATCTTCAGACCAGAAGTTTACAAGGTGATAGTGAAGTGGTGGAAAGTCTACGGCTATCCGTTCGTGAACAACAAATACCTAAAGCTGAAGGCACAAGAACTCGAGGTTGACGTTCCACCGCTCGAAATTCCAAAGGCGTGAGGTGATCGTATGCCACACTTCATAGGTGTTATAATCGACGAGAAGAGGATGGAAAAGATCAAGGGGACACCACTTGAGAAAGAGATAAAGGACATGTTCGGTGGAGCGCTGAAGATGATCGCAGTCCCAGTTCCTGAGGAGAAGTCAAAGGAGATCCTAAAAGCCTTCGACAAGGCAAGAATTGACTCCAGAGGATACATTGAAGACATTCCAGTTGCGTTCAGAAGGGCTGTTTTCGAGGAGATGGTCAAAGCAAAGTCGTTGAACATCATTGATAATGTTCTTGCAAGGCTTTCGGAGATTCAGGAAGCCGCGAAAAAGGAGGACGAATACATCCCACCCCCGGAGGTGGAGTAAAAGAGTAAAGTTTAAATTTTTTGCTCGTAAAAAGTGGAGGAGGTGGAAATATGCCAAGTTTTGTAAACCCGGATAAATGCGACGGCTGTAAGGCGTTAGAGAGAACTGCGTGCCAATACATTTGCCCGAACGACCTGATGGTTTTGGACAAGGAGAAGATGAAGGCCTACAACCGCGAACCAGACATGTGCTGGGAGTGCTATAGTTGCGTTAAGATGTGCCCGCAAGGAGCGATTGACGTAAGGGGATACGTTGACTACTCACCACTTGGTGCGAGTTGCGTGCCAATGCGTGGAACGAGCGACATAATGTGGACTGTGAAGTACAGGAATGGAAAGGTTTTGCGCTTTAAGTTCCCCATAAGATCTACGCCTTGGGGCTCGATAAAGCCGTTCGACGGCTTCCCAGAGCCCACGATGGATGCTTTAAAGACTGAATTGCTTGCTGGTGAGCCACAAATTCTTGGACTGAACGAGCTTTATAAGCCGAAGAAGAAGGCGTGAGGTGGTTTAGATGGTATACGTGCCGAAAAAGTATGAGCTTTACAAGCCTGAAGATGTTAAGACAGAAGTTGTAGAGACAGATGTTTTGATCATCGGCGGCGGTTTCTCTGGATGCGGTGCTGCTTACGAAGCCGCTTACTGGGCGAAGCTTGCTGGGCTTAAGGTTACTCTCGTTGAGAAGGCTGCGATTGAAAGAAGTGGCGCAGTTGCGCAAGGTTTGTCTGCCATAAACACCTACCTCGATCTCACCGGGAGAAGCGAAAGACAAAACACGGTCGAGGATTACGTTCGATACGTAACGCTCGACATGATGGGATTGGCGAGAGAAGATCTTGTCGCAGACTATGCGAGACACGTAGATGGAACTGTGCATCTATTCGAGAAATGGGGATTGCCAATCTGGAAAACCCCGCAGGGCAAGTACGTTCGTGAGGGACAATGGCAGATAATGATCCATGGAGAAAGCTACAAACCAATAATCGCAGAAGCTGCAAAGATGGCTGTAGGAGAGCAGAACGTCTACGAGAGAGTCTTCATTGTGAAGCTCCTAATGGACAAGAAGGATCCAAACAGAGTTGCTGGAGCAGTTGGATTTAGCGTGAGAGAGCCGAAGTATTACATATTCAAAGCCAAAGCGGTGATCCTCGCAACCGGTGGTGCGACGCTCCTCTTCAGACCAAGGAGTGTTGGTGAAGCTGCAGGAAGGACTTGGTACGCGATCTTCGACACTGGAAGCGGATACGCAATGGGTATGTGGGCAGGAGCGATGCTCACGCAGTTCGAACATCGCTTCATCCCGTTCAGGTTCAAAGATGGCTATGGCCCAGTTGGTGCATGGTTCCTGTTCTTCAAGTGCAAGGCAAAGAACGCCTATGGCGAAGAATACATCGTGACAAGAAAGGCTGAGCTTGAGAAGTACAAGCCCTATGGGCTTGCAACACCTACCCCAACGCCACTGAGGAATCATCAGGTTATGCTCGAGATCATGGAAGGAAAGCACCCGATATACATGCATACAGAAGAAGCGATGAGAGAACTCGCGGGTGGAGACAAGAAGAAGCTGAAGCACATCTACGATGAAGCTTTCGAAGACTTCCTCGACATGACGGTCAGCCAAGCGTTGCTGTGGGCAGCGCAGAACATCGATCCTCAAGATATGCCGAGCGAAGCAATGCCTGCGGAGCCGTACATCATGGGTTCACACAGCGGTGAAGCCGGATTCTGGGTCTGCGGACCAAGCGATTTAATGCCAGAGGAGTATGCGAAGTTCTTCCCGCTGAGATACAACAGGATGACCACTGTCAAAGGGCTGTTCGCAGTTGGTGACTGTGCTGGAGCGAATCCGCACAAGTTCTCGAGCGGATCGTTCACCGAAGGAAGAATTGCTGCAAAGGCCGCAGTGAGATATGTCGTTGAGCAGAAACCGGACGTCGAGGTTGACATGAAAGAAGCGGAGGAGTTCAAGAAGAAAGTGTTCCAGCCAATGGTAACTTTCATGGAGAACCAGAAGCTTTCAACCGACGAAACTGTGAACCCGAACTACATATTGCCATGGCAGGGTCTCGTAAGGCTCCAGAAGATCATGGACGAATACGCAGCTGGAATTGCAACGATGTACAAGACGAACGAGAAGCTCCTCCAGAGAGCGCTTGAACTGCTTCAGTTCTTGAAGGAAGACCTTGACAAACTCGCTGCAAGGGACTTGCATGAACTAATGAGAGCATGGGAGCTTGTGCACAGAGTCTGGACCGCAGAAGCGCACGTGAGGCACATACTCGAGAGAAAGGAAACAAGATGGCCAGGGTACTACTACAGAACAGACTACCCAGAGCTCAACGACAATGAGTGGAAGTGCTTCCTCTGCAGCAAATACGATGCAAAGACTGGCAAATGGACTTTCGAGAAGGTGCCCTACGTCCAAGTTATCGAGTGGAAATACTAAATTTTTTAATTTTTGATGGATCTCGGCGTGATATACAGCGGTAAATTTGGCGAGAGATTTCTTTGCAACCTCGCATTTCCGAAGCTATGTGCAAGATTTGGGGCTTGTGGTGTTGATTTTTGTGACTACTGCAAGGACTACGACTTTTCTTCAAACATAGCATTTGCTATTAAAATTCCAGAGCCTTCTTCGCTTGGATTCTACATTGAAAAACCCGAAAACTTGGTTTCTCGATTCTCCTGCGACGTGTTGGTTGCGATAAACGTTCACCCAGACATCGCCATTTCTCTCCCAAACCTTGGGGAATTTAAAGCACTCTTAATTCCAGCTTGTGACCAGAGGTGGTGTCCTCCTGGCTTAAGGAACCAGATAGCAAGAATTTGCGCTGATCTTGGAATTGAGTTCGCTTCTCCAAAGCCTTTCTGCTCTCTAATGCCAGATAACAAGTGGATTTCAGATTTTTGCAGAAATTTTGCAATTGGTCGTCCCAAGTTCGAGGTTGAGCTTGAAGACAACGTTATTGTCAACGCAAAAGTTTTGAGAAGCGATCCTTGTGGTTCTGCCTACTACGTTGCAAAGAAGATGCGTGGCTTTGTAATAGAGAGGTTCGAAAACCTATACAGAGAAGTTCACCAGCATCAGTGCGCTTATCCTTGTATGGCGAGCATGGAGCGTGACGTTGAGCTTAAAGAGGCGCCTTTTCATCTCGCCGGCTACATAATGGTTTACAACTTTTGCAAAACCTTTGCAAACGCAAGGGATTTCGTGCCTGAGCATTTCAAGAAGTTGGTGATAAATCCAGAGAGTGATTAAGCGCTTGAGTCGCCGAATGCAACCTCTAGAAAGGGATATAAATCCAAGAAAAGAGTTTTTGCATGGAAGACGTTCTGAAGAAGATTACGGATTACAAATGGGAGCTTAGCAAGGATTACAAAAGGGGTATGCGAGTCCCGGCTTACTTTTACATAAGTAGAAAGCTCATGAAAGATCTGGAAAAAGATGCCGTTGAACAGGCTGCGAACGTCGCAACAATGCCTGGGATAAGAGTTGCTTCCTTAGTTATGCCAGACGTTCACGTTGGCTACGGTTTTCCAATCGGTGGAGTTGCGGGCTTTGATATTGAAGAAGGGGTCGTATCTCCGGGTGGAGTTGGATTTGACATAAACTGTGGGGTTAGATTGCTCAGAAGCAATCTGAAGCTCGAAGATGTCAAGCCAAAGATCAAGGAACTCATCGACACGCTTTTCGTCGCAGTCCCGTCTGGGGTTGGCAGCGAAGGAAAAATTACGCTAAAGGACAAGGAGCTCGACGAAATCTTTGTTTCAGGAGCGAAGTGGGCTTTGGAAAATGGTTACGGATACGAAGAGGACTTGGAGAGGTGCGAAGAGAACGGTGCAATGCCTGGAGCGAGGGCTGAGGTTGTGAGCAAAAAGGCAAGAGATCGTGGAAGGACCCAGCTCGGGACTCTTGGTAGCGGGAATCACTTTTTAGAGGTGCAATACGTGGAAAAAGTCTATGATGAAAAGGTTGCGAAAGTCTTTGGTCTCGAAGAAGGGGGCGTGACTGTCATGATCCACTGCGGGAGCCGTGGCTTGGGGCATCAGGTTTGCACCGATTTCCTAGAGGTCCTGGATAGAGCTGTGAAAAAATACAACATCTCATTGCCAGACAGACAGCTCGCCTGTGCTCCAATAAAGAGCAAAGAAGGCGAAGATTACTTCGCAGGGATGGCTGCAAGTGCGAACTTTGCTTGGTGCAATAGACAGATAATCGCCCACTGGGTCAGGGAAAGCTTCAGGAAAGTTTTCAAGATGAGCGAGGAGGATCTTGGTCTAAACGTTGTTTACGATGTTGCGCACAACATAGCGAAGTTCGAGGAACACAACATCGATGGGAAGAAAGTGAAGGTTTGCGTTCACAGAAAAGGAGCCACAAGGGCTTTCTCAGCTGGAAGAAGTGAAGTTCCAGCAGTTTATCGTAGCGTTGGTCAACCTGTGCTTATTCCGGGAAGCATGGGAACACCGAGTTATGTTCTCGTCGGCACTGAGAAAGCGATGCAAGAAACCTTCGGAAGTACTTGCCACGGAAGCGGAAGAGTCTGGAGCAGAGCTGAGGCGAAGAGAAGAATGAGAGACAACGTCGTGAAGCAAAACTTAGAGAAGAGAGGGATTTACGTTCGATCTGCAGAGAAAGGGCTTCTTTCAGAGGAGGCACCAGAAGCGTATAAGCTCAGCGACGATGTTGTCGAAGTCGTGCATCGGGCGGGAATTTCGACACTTGTAGCAAAACTAATCCCGCTGGGCGTTACAAAAGGTTAAAAATTTTTATTTCAGCACAGCCCCTTCGTCAGCGGAGCTAACAATCTTCGCGTATCTCGACAAGTATCCCTTAAGCTTTCTTTCCCTCGCTTTCCACTTTGTCCTTCTCTCCGCAAGTTCTTCGTCACTCAAATCAACGCTGAGCTTTCTCGCTGGTATGTCGATCTCGATCGTGTCGCCGTTCTCGACCAAAGCTATGTTTCCGCCCTCCATTGCTTCGGGCGAAACATGCCCAATGCAGGGGCCACGGGTGGCGCCGCTGAAGCGACCATCAGTGATCAAGGCCACTTTTTGCAATCCCATCCCAGCAATCGCAGCGGTTGGCAAAAGCATCTCTGGCATTCCTGGAGCACCCTTTGGACCCATGTAACGAATCACAACAACATCACCCTCGTTGATCTCTCCGTTGAGAATAGCCCTCAAAGCAAGTTCTTCACTATCGTAAACCTTTGCATTCCCCCTGAATCTGAGCATGTCTTCTCTGACAGCAGAAGCTTTAACAACTGCGCCTTTTTCTGCCAAGTTCCCCTTCAAGATTGCAATCCCGCCCTCCTTTCTGTATGGCTTTTCACTCATTATTATGTCCCTTCCTCTCATGATTGCGTTTTCTGCTATCTCATACAGCCTTTTACCGCTTACAGTGAGCTCGTTGCTGAAAAAGCTCTTCGCTTTTTTGACTACCATTGGAACTCCACCACTTTCATCCAGATCCACCACGGTGTCCTTGCTCGCTGGGTCAAGCAGAACCATATGTGGAGTTTTCCTGCTTATTTCATCGAATTTTTCAAGGCTTAGCCTTATTCCAGCCTCATTCGCAATCGCTGGTAAGTGAAGAACTGTGTTCGTTGATCCGCCGATTATCATGTCCATTGTTATTGCATTCTCAAAGGATTTCTCGCTCACAAAGTCCAAGGGTTTCAAGTTATCTTTAACGAGCTCAACAACTCTAATTCCGCTCATCTTCGCAATTCTAAGCTTTCTTGACGATGCACACGGCGAGGTTGAGCAGTATGGCAAGCTGAGTCCAAGGGTTTCGGTAAGAATTTGCATCGTGTTCGCGGTGTAAAGTCCCTGACAACTTCCGCAGTAGGGAGCGCAAAAGTCTTCGTAAAGCTTGAGCTCCTCATTACTGAGCTTTCCAGCCTTGTAAAGACCTGCAGCCTCAAAAGCGTCTTTTATTGAGACTTTTTCTCCTCTAACCTTCTCCGAGAGCATCGGCCCACCAGTTACTGCGATCGCGGGGATATTCAGCCTTAGCATCGCCATCAGCATTCCCGGAATTATCTTGTCACAACTCGCAACAACGACGAGACCGTCGAAGGCATGGGCCTCAACCATCGCTTCTATACAGTCCGCGATGAGTTCCCTCGAAGGTAGCGAGAAGCTCATTCCACGATGTCCCATCGCAATTCCATCGCAGATTCCCGGAATTCCAAACTCAAACGGAACTCCACCCGCAGAGAGAATGCCTTCCTTCACCGACTGAGTTATCTTGTCAAGCGTCATGTGCCCCGGAACGATTGTGCTGTAAGCATTCGCAATCCCGATGAACGGCTTACCCATATCCTCATCGAGAACGCCAAGGGATTTGAACAAGGCTCGATGCGCAACTCTGTCGACTCCAGCTTTCACAACATCGCTTCTCATGTTGCGAGTTTTTGTAAAAGCTTATAAATTTTTCACATACTTGTATCATGAACGTCGAGGAAGTGATGAACAAGCGTGTTGAATTCGTTGAAGCGAACGCAACGATTCTCGATGTGATTGAAAGGCTCGTGAACCGAAGGATCAGGAGCGTAGTTGTAAAGCCTAAGGACGAAAGAGATACGTATGGGGTTATAACAGTCAGAGACGTTGTCTTCAAATGCCTTGCAAAGAACTTGGATCCGCAGAAGGTAAAAGCTCACGAGATTGCCTCAAAGCCATTGATAACTGTGGAAAAGGGCATGAGCATCGAGCACGTGCTAAGCCTAATGGGTCGTTTCAACATCGCAAGGGTTTTTGTCAAAGAAGGTGAAAAAATAGTGGGCGTCGTAGCCTTGATGGACATAATGTCCGCATACCTCGTCCGGAGGTTGCTATGAAAGCAGAAGAGAGAGTTGTGAATGGGATATCGCAGATGATCAACTTAGCCTTCTCAGCCTGCGAAACTCTCAAAAAAGCTGTTGAAGATAGAAACAAAGCGCTACTCGAAGACGTTTTTAGATTTGAACGAGATGGGGATGAAATAAGGAGAAACATAACACAAGAGATATACCGAGGAGCTTTTCTGCCCTATCTTCGCCCCAACATCTTTAGACTCATCGAGACTGTCGACGAGATCTTAAACACAGCAGAAGAGTCTGCGATGAACTTTCAAAAGATCAGGGATATGAAATTCCTTGAGATCGATGAGATTTACTCGATCTTGGAGATAAACGTCAGGATCTGCAGCATCCTCTCGAAGAACTTCTCAGCTTTTCTCAGAGATCCCGAGAGGCTGAGAGAAGGTGTAATAGTGGTCAGAATGATGGAAAAGGAGGCAGACAACATTAAGTTTGCGATCCTCGAAAAGTTGAAGACTTTCAACGTTGATTTTTGGGACGGTTACTTTATAGCGAATTTTGTAAACTCTTTGGAAAAACTCAGCGATGTCGCAGAAGATGCGATGGATATGCTCCAGATAATTCTGCTAAGCCTCTGATATGTTTGAATTCGTTCCCCTGATTGCTTTTCTCCTAATTGCGTTTAGCATAGGCTCGAACGACACTTCCAATGCCTTTGGCATTTGCATCGGTTGTAGAGTCATAAGCCTTCGAAAAGCAACGCTACTTCTCTTTGCCCTTGTCGTTTTGGGTATATTCCTACAGGGAGAAAAAGTTATGAAAACCGTTGGAAGAGATCTCGTCGAAGTCGACGTGAGGATTTCGGCGATTTCAATGGTGATAGCTGCGATTGTGATTGTTTTCTCCAACTTTCGTGGATTTCCGGTCTCGTCTCACCAGGTGATCATTGGTAGCCTAACAGGAACCGCAATTGCTTTTGGTGCGCAAGTAAGTGTTGAAACACTTCTTCGAATTATACTCTCGTGGATAGTCTCCCCATTGGTTGCGGGAGTCTTTGCAGTAACCATTTTTCTACTCTTGGAGAAGCTTCTAAGGAAGCATTCACTCGTGGCCGTGAACAAAATTCTCAAGCTCCTTCTGCTCTTCTCAGCAATTGTAATCGCTTACAACACCGGGGCCAACGAACTCGCTACTGCAATGGCTCCTGTGATCTATGCAAAGGTATTTGAACCCTTTACCTCTGCAATTCTCGGAGCCTTTCTGCTTTGGTTGGGGGCATACGTGCTTAGTGCAAGGGTGATCGAAACGGTCTGCAAAGGAATAACTGCGCTGGATCCAAAATCAGGACTTTCTGCGCATCTCGGCGCAGGGATTGCGGTTTTGGGCTTTACAACTCTCGGCATGCCAGTTTCAACAACTTATGCGATGATCGGCGGAATTGCAAGCGTAGGGTTTACGAAGGGTGTTAAAGCGGTTAGAACCGAAACTTTGAAGAAGATCGCAGTCAACTGGATTTTTGCTCCATTACTCTCCTTTGCGATCAGTTTTCTCACCACAACCCTAATACTCCTCTGACAAAAAGTTTAAATATCGTAAGGCAAAAGAATGGTGCCGACGGTCATAGGAGCGGGGGAAACACCCGGACTCTTTCCGAACCCGGAAGTTAAGCCCCGTTCCGTTCTGCGTTGTACTGGGTTCCGAGAGGGCCCGGGAAGCGCAGAAACTGTCGGCCTTGGTTTATCCACGGTAGGATGAGGATCTTTGTTAGGGTTAAACCGAATGCAAAAAGGAGCGAAGTGGAAAAAATCGGAGAAGAGTTTTTGGTATCGGTAAAAGCCCCACCGGTCCAAAGGCAGAGCAAATGCAGAGCTGATCGAAGTTCTTGCGGACTACTTCAAAGTTCCGAAGTCAAAGGTTAAGATAGTCGCCGGAGAGCGGTCGAAGAGAAAAGTCGTTGAAATAGAGTAAACTATCACTTCACGTCAATGACGTCGAGCTTCTCAACCTTTGCAGAGAACCTCTTCGAGAGATTCGGCTCAGTTCTCCCATCGTCACCGCTTACAAGCTCCTTGACGTAGAGTCCTGCGTCCGTTTCGAACTTCAAAACCGCAATTTTTCCGAAGTGCTCGATTATTTCTGCGCTGTATACTCTTCGAATCCTAAGAACGTCAGCCCTTCTATGCAAAACCCTTTTCGGCGTTTTTTGCTTTATCTCCCCTATTATCTCCTTTAATGCAGACTCAAGTTCGTCTCTAGTTACTTCTCGGTCAAAAACGACTTTTGCTCGATAAACTTTCCTGAACCTCTCCTCTTTGACTTTTTCAATCTCTTCAACAGTTGTGTAGCGGAGATCTCTAACCGCAACTTTTCCCTTGCAGAATTCGTTCACAGCTTTCTCCACTTCCGAGATCTCCACTTTTCTCCTCCTTGGTTCAAGAACTTCGAGGACAAAAGGTCTTCCGCTTCCCAACATTCTCGCATCTACATCTTCTCTTCCAGCACCGTGAAGAATCGCTTCTCTTGCTTTGAACATCTCAACCACAGGCGTGGATATAAGCTCCTCCACCGATGAAACAAATCTTTTCCCAGTAAAGCCACAAATCTCGCAACCTTTCCCATTGCAAAATCCGCAAAGCCAGCGGGTTTGAGAGATGTTGCGAACTCTCTTTATATACCTCCCGTAAATAAAAATAGGCTTGATCTCAAGCTTGAAGCTGAAGTCCTCTGGGTTGAAAACGATTAAAAGCTCCGGAGACAGCGAGACCTTTTTTTGAGTAAGCTCGGATAACTTTCTCTGCAATATTCTTTTCATCTCGTTTTTGACGTCGTATCTTGTCTCCAAAAATTCCTGCATAGCTTTAAAGCTCCCTTCACTACGAATTCCGACGTTAAAGCTTTCAAACTCGAAATCAAAACTCTTAGCAATCTTTTCTGCAATCTCATCTGATTTCTCGAAGAAAGAACAACAAACCACGCAGTAATCTCCGCTCACTTTACCCAGTTTTTCTGCGCAAACCTTGCAGAGCATTATTCAAATTGGGAAAGTGCTTAAATAAATGTTGGCAACAAATTGTATGGATCTCATAAAGAGAGCTGCGAAAGATCTCGTCGAATCGAACTATGCAATCGCCTTTACAGGTGCCGGGATTTCGACTGAGTCTGGAATTCCAGACTTCCGTGGTCCTTCTGGCATATGGACGAGAGACCCCGAGGCTGAGAAGAGAGCTTATGAGATCTACGGAAAATTCCTACGGGATCCAAGGGAATACTGGAGAGAAGCACTTAAATCCCCACTTTATTCGTTGCTCGAAAAAGCCGAGCCAAATCCAGCACACAAAGCTCTCGCAGAGTTGGAATCGATGGGGATTTTGATGTGCGTAATAACACAAAACATAGACTGTTTGCATCAAAAAGCTGGAAGCAGAAATGTGATCGAGTTCCACGGCAGCGTTTCAAAGCTTAGATGCGTCCGTTGTGGCAGTAGGTTTGATAAAAGGAGCTTCATCGACGTCATCGAATCCCAGCTCGTTCCAGAGTGCAAAAACTGCGGAAGTGCACTCAAATTAGACGTTGTTCACTTCACAGAACCTATTCCGGCAGACGTATACATCAAAAGCTTTGAAGAAGCGATGAAATGCGATTTGATGCTCGTTTGCGGAACTTCTGCGGTTGTCTATCCAGCAGCGGAGTTGCCGAGGGTTGCAAAGAGAAATGGAGCGAAGGTTATTGAAATAAACCTCGAAGAGACTCCGCTCACATTCGAAGGAGTTTCAGATTACATAATAAAGGGCAGGGTTGGTGAAAATTTGCCAAAAATCGTCGAAGAGGTGAAAAAATTAAGGAGAGAGTTTTAGAACTGCTGGAAATCGCAAAGTCGAGAAACTGGAAACCATGGGAACTCCAAAGCGCTCTTCGAGAGAGATGCGAGAGCATCGTTTCCGTTGGCGACGATTTATCTTTCACGATAAAGCTCAATTTCGAGATTCCAGAGTGGAGAATAGAGAAGCTGAAAGAGATTGGCAAGGAGTGCAAAATCTACCCTTTCAAGAGGGCTTTTAGGTTTAAAAGCGGTTTTGTTGCAGTCGAGGGGAAGTTCGTTCGTTTGAGCAAGGATCTCGATATAGAAACACTCGAGTTCGTGCTCGAGATTCTTTTCGCTGAGCAACGTTAAAATTTTTAATTTCGACAAACACATTTGGATATGAAGGTTGCAACGTTTAACGTCAACTCAATAAACTCAAGACTGCACATCGTTATTCCGTGGCTTAAGGAGAACAAGCCAGATTTTCTGTGCATGCAAGAAATTAAAGTTGAGGATCGAAAGTTCCCGATTGCGGATTTTCATAGGATAGGCTACAATGTCATATTTCGTGGAAAACGTGGACATAGCGGAGTTGCGATTGCATCGCTCAAAGAACAGGAAAGCTTTGAGTTCGGTCTTGAGAAAGAAGATGAAGATAGACTTATCTTTGCAAAATTTGGCGACTTGAAGATCGTAAACGTCTACGTTCCACAAGGTTACAGAATTGACAGCGAAAAATACGTTTACAAGCTTAGATGGCTTGAAAAATTTTACCAATGGCTGAAAAAGTTCGACTTGAACGAAAAAATTTTGATTTGTGGGGATATGAACGTTGCTCCTGAGCCTATAGACGTTCACAGCCCAGAAAAACTGAAGAATCATGTCTGCTTCCACGAAGATGCAAGGAAAGCGTATAGGAAAATCCTTGATCTTGGGTTCGTTGATTTGCTTAGAAAAATGCACCCAAACGAGCGAATCTACACTTTTTACGACTACCGTGTGAAAAACGCAATCGAGAAGGGGCTTGGATGGAGAGTTGACGCAATACTCGCTTCTCCAACACTCGCAGAGAAGTGCGTTAGATGCTATGTAGACATTAAGCCGAGACTCGCTGAAAAACCATCGGATCACTTGCCTTTGGTTGCGGAATTCGCTGATTAAACTTCTTTTCCAACGATTATCCCGTCCTCGTTCCTGATGACTTCGAATTTGATTGTCTCGCCAATTTTGGCATCGCTTATAACGGCGACGCTTCTATTTTTTGCAATGCAGAGCTTTTCACCAAACATTCTCCCTTCCGCAACAACTTTCCCAAAACAAATCTCCCCTTTTTTAAACGGGTTCGGAAGTTGCGGTCTTTTTTCGATTCCAAAGTCCTCGGGTTTTAGGATTAGCTTCACACCGTATTCCTTCTCGAGCTCCGCAAGCTTCGAGTAAAACTCCCTAAAGCTGATCCCTTTCCCGACTTTCCTCCCGAATCGATAGGGGATATACTTCTGAATTCCGAGTGGAGGGAACTTCTTTCCAGCGCCGATTTCAAGGGCAAACTCGACTATTTTCGGGATTTCCTCATCGTTGTAGTTTGGAACCCAGACTGGAGCTATCAAAAGATCGATCTTGCTGTTCGCGATCATTTCAGCGATCTCGATAACTTTTTTCAATGGATAAGCGCCGTATAACTTTTTTGCGGTCTCCTCGCTTAAAGCGCTGATCGAAAGGTTTATCCTCGTCATTTTCCCCTCCAACGCAGAGATTCTCTGCTCGTTCAGCGGAATACCGTTCGTCTGCATCGAGATCACAGAGACTTCCTTGATCTTAGAGACTTCTTCAACGAATTGCTCAAGATAAGGGTAAAGCGCAGGCTCGCCTTGGGCGTCGAGGTGGATCTCAACGTTGTCCCCTTTGAACTCCACAACCTCTCTAAGTTTTTCGATCATGTAATCTGGGTCGACTATGTAGTCTGTCTTCCTTGTCTTGCTCTTTCTACCTTCATCGACGCTACAAAAGACGCAATTGAGATTGCAACCACTTATGCACCTAACCTGGAGCAAATTCGTTCCTCGATCGATGATTCCAAAAGCTGAATGCCCGAGAAGCGGGATTCCGCTCTCTTTGGTCACGAAAACAAGCTCTCTCCGAGTAACTCGATTTAAAACTCTCTTGTTTTCGTAGTTCGAGATTATGTAGTCCCGATCGTATTTTCTTATAAGCCTCTCGTAATCCTTCCTCGGTATTCTTATCTCGACTATGTTCCTGAAAACGAAAACCTTCTCGTCCTTACCTTCTCTTTCCTCCAGCATCCTCCCTTATTTCCTTTATAGCCTTGAGACCTTTCTCGCTTATCCTGTAAATTTCACCATCTTTCGATATAAATCCTTCGTTGACGAGTTCGCTCAGCAAATTCTGAACTGTTTGGGCAGGTATTCGAGTCTTTTTCGCTATCTCTTCCATCCTCTGCCCTTTCTTCGCGATCGTCCCGATCAGCTTTAACTTGTTAGGATTCGTGGCCAGAGATCCGATGTCCATGCTTTTAACTCCTCAAGAATTATTTAATCTTTTGCTGTGACCTTTTTAAATCCTCATCAATTTTGAAATAACACGATCTAGCAAAAGACATTCTGCAGTGGAGAGTAGTTTGACGAGCCGTTTAGCGCCAAACTTTGACGCACAGAACGCATCTCTCAGTGACCAAGGAGTCATAACGTCAATCAGAGTATGTGAGCTTGTCATCGCTTTTAGCTGCCTTCCACCAGCGAGTTCACCGCTTCGAAGAAGTAGGGTCTCCCTTAACGGCAAATTGGTCTGCACAAGCGACGTTTTCTGGAAATGCTTAGTCTATCAACGACCAATTATTGCGCAACCGCTAAGAAGTAAGCGATGAAAGCGTAGCGAAAGTTAAAAATACCTTAAGGGTAACAAGTTTTAAGCCCGGGTAGCTCAGCCTGGGAGAGCGTGCGGCTGAAGACCGCATAGTCGCCGGTTCAAATCCGGCTCCGGGCATTTGAAAAAAACTTATTAAGCGCCAAAGCTAACAAAGAGCATGCTCGAATTTTTTGCAAAGGTCGTAGCAATAAGCTCCTCTGGAGCACTTGCTCCTGGCCCCTTAAGTGCAGCGACTGCGACGATTGGAGTGCAAAAGGGCTGGAAAGGGGGATTTATGGTATCTCTCGGGCACTTTGTCGTTGAAGCTCCGATCGTGTTTTTAATCGCCTTCTTCGTCTCTCTCGCTACAATCGATGCATTGATGAAACCCCTAGCAATTCTCGGGGGAAGTATGCTTATCCTTTTCGGTTATCTGACAATCAAAAGCGCTCTAAGCAAAGAGCGATCAAAGGTGAAAACGAATTTCAATCCTTTTCTGACTGGCGTCCTTCTGACCGCATTGAATCCATTTTTCATCGCCTGGTGGTTTAGCGTCGGAAGTATGCTTGTTGTGGATTCCACAATCCTTTTTGGATCCCTTGGAGCAGTTTTACTTCTGGCTTCGCATGTTTGGATAGATTTCGCTTGGCTCTCTTTAATAGCTTATCTCACTTCTTTAAAAGGGATTATGGAAAAGTTTCATCGAGCAATTCTATTCCTTCTCGGGCTCCTTGTCCTCTTTTTCGGGTTGGATTACTTGCACTTTGCTTTCCTAAACACCCATCTGATCTGATCACTTTGGATAAATCCTCAGAATTCTTGCTTTTTCACTTTGAATCGAGTAGCTTGCAGTTTTAGCTGGAACTAAGCAAGAGTAGCCCCGTTGAAGGTCTACAACCTCTTTCTCGCTCCTCAGTATCGAGTAACCTTCGAGGCTTAGGAGGAGGTTAAAGGTTTCGATCGTGAAGTCTTGCTTTCCAACAATCTCCAAAAGCTCTGCAACAAAGAAGTCGGTTTCTATCCTGCCTTTTTTTGCTCGAACTTCAAAATCCTCGGTTTTCTTTAAGCTTATTGCTCTCCTTATTCTCTCATCCCGAAGCTCGATCGTTGCTTCGGCATTTGTCCCAACTTCGACTAGCTTTGCGTTCTCCGCTGAGTGAAGTATCCCGCATGGTATGACAAAGGAGTCGTAACTCGACGCAACGAATTTGTTCATCTTTTCCCAGATCTTCTCCTCGGTCAAAATCGAGTCGACCTCCTCGCTGCTAACGTCTTCGTTAAATCCCACGTAAGCGGTTCCAGATACCATTATCCAAACCTTCAGTTTCCCTCCATCGTTTATTCCGAGGCTTTCAGCCACTTTTTCTGATGGGTGAACGATTGGGGTTCTTTTTCCAACTACTTCGACGATCTTTAAGAGAATCGGGAAATTCTTATACTTCCCTGCAAGAGATCCTAGGATTTCCTCTTTTTTCTCGATAAAAAGCTCCGAAAGCTTCACAATCTCTCCTTTCACAAGTACTTGCGATGGATTCGAAGTGTGCGCAGAAAACTCCCAGGATTCGCCGATGCCTTTTTTCCTAAAACCTTTAAGCAATGCTATCCATTCACCGCCCCACGGTTTCTCGACCAAGTTTTCCGTAGCTTGAAATATGAACTTTGGAAGTTCCATGTGAAAAATGATCTCTGGGATATATATATTTATGTTGCTTGAAGCAAAAGGCTTTAAATTTCCTGTAAGATTAAATCCATGCATGAAATCGAGAAAAAGTGTCTCAAAGCTTTGTTGGGAGTTCTCGAGAACTTTTACGAGCAGATGAGGCAAGGAAATATTCCAGAACTCGAGATATCAACGAGGACGAAGTTCAACATCGAGTTCGACGAAGATAGCAGAGTCTGGGTGTATGGAGATAGGAAATCCACGACTTCAGCAAAAACGATCAAAGGTGCGTTCAAGATATTAAAAATAGCCTACGTGATAGGTTTTTTAAAGGAACAACTCTTGGTCAACAAGTCCTCAACGTTAAGAGAGCTTTACTACATCACCGAAGGCTGGGGATACGCGAAGTTCGATGAGCAAGATGAAAGCGATAGACTGATTGAAGACCTCGAAATTCTCTCAGGTTTTCAAAGAGAACATTTCCACATCCGTCCAGAAGAAGATGGAGCAACGATAATAGGTCCGATAAAGATTCGCGAAGAGACTAGGCGTGGCTTAAAAGAGATCCACTGCCAAGACGACGTTGGCGAAGGTGGGTATCAGATACCAGTAAACGTGGACAAAATTCAGTTTGTGGAACACGATGCGAGGTTCGTGATCGCAATCGAAACCGGTGGTATGAGAGATAGACTTGTTGAAAATGGCTTCGACGAGAAGTTCAACGCCATAATAGTTCACTTAAAGGGACAGCCAGCTAGGAGTACGAGAAGATTGCTGAGAAGGTTGAACCTCGAGCTAAATCTGCCTGTAGTCGTTTTCACCGATGGAGATCCTTGGAGCTATAGAATCTACGCAAGCGTTGCTTATGGGAGCATAAAGTCTGCGCATTTGTCTGAGTACCTTGCGACGCCAGAGGCGAAGTTCTTGGGAGTTACGCCTTCAGACATTGTTCGCTACGATTTGCCTGCGGATAAGCTGAACGACGAGGACATTAAAGCTCTGCACTCAATACTCACCGATCCGAGGTTCGATAGTGATTTTTGGAGAAGAGAAGTGAAGCTTCAGCTCGAGCTCAACAAGAAATCCGAGCAACAAGCTCTCGCAAAATACGGACTCGACTACGTGACCGACGTTTATCTTCCAGAAAAACTATCGGAGCTGGGAGTAATCAAAGCGTGATTGAAACTATTTTCTAAACTCCCTCAAATCTATTTCTGCTACTTTAACAGTCTCGGGCTCTTCTATCTTCAGAATTTCAGAAAGACTCTGCTCGTCGAGATCGTTGATGAGGGTGATTATTTTCTCGACCGCGATCTCGAATTGAACTCTGTAAGCTTCTTCGTTCTCCTTCAAGTATCTAACCAAAGGACATATGCTTTCGGTTTTTATGTAGATCTCAAGCACTTCGCCTTTCAAATCGAAGGTAAATGGGCCTGCAACGCAAGTCTCTGGCTTTATCCTGTGAATCGTGCACATTCCTTTCTCAAAAAATATGCAGTATCCGTCTTCCTTCGCTTTCGGATGAACGTATTTCCCAAAGTGAATTTTATCTCTCTCAACGCCGTTTTTGAACAATATCTCGAGCCTTTTTTGCGATAGTGGTGGATTTGCATCTTTGCAACATTGCCCACCGCAAGTGGAGCAGATTTCGATGAAGTCTATCATCCGAACACCTCATTCCTCTCGAGACATTTCGAAAGTCTCTCGCAAACTCGAATTATCTCTTCTTTCGTAAACTCTTTCAAGTTTTCCAAAATTCTCTCCCCAAGGCTACCGTTTTCCACCCTTTGCTCCACGATTCGAATGTATTTTTTCTCCTCCCCATCTGCGCTCTCGTAGGCTTTCTTAACGAGCTTTCTCAAATCTTCCTTCAAATTTCTCGTCCCGTTTTTCATCGCTTCTTCGAGTTTCGCCTTTAGCTCGATCTCGCCCAGCTCATCCAAATTGCATCTAAGCACAGAGCTTATGAACGCAGTAATAGCGACGTCGCTCTTTATGCACTCCTGCTCGTCCATAGCCTTTATTTCCAAGCATTTCCTCGTAAACCTGATTATCACCCCCCTCGAGTTCACCCACTCTGCGCAGAGGATCAATGCGTTCTTAGCTTTGAGTTCAGTGTATATTTTTTCGAGAATTGCCTTGTATTCGTCAAAACTCCCAACTTTCTCCGGGATTACGTCGTTGCAAATCGCTGGCATATTTATCTGATTTATTCTATAAAAATAGATGCGTGAGTCCACGAAAAGCCTTTTCCCCTCGCATATCGGCGACGAAGATGCGATCGCAACCAAGAACGGAATAAGAAACCGAAGCTTGTTGTGCATCTCTATGGCTTCCCTTTCGTTTTTGTAAGACAAATTAAGCTGAAAGCTCTGTATGTTGAGCCAGCCGTGCTGCCTTATGTTGAAAAGTCTGTCGTAGGCTTCATAAATCTTCCTATCTCTATGATCCCACACGAAAGCGTTTTTTAAATCGAGCAATGGGTGCATCCCAAGCCCAAGGAGTTTATAGCCATCGAGATAGCTTAAAAGTTCCTCAACCCCCATTTGCATCGTTTCCTCGAATTCTCCCAGACTTTCAAATGGCTTTCTCGGCTTCAACTCTATGACATGCTTTTGCAGCTCTTTACCAACCACTGCAGCTTTAAGCTTTGCTTCGTTCGCAACTCTTCCGCGAATCTTCTTTATCAACTTGTCCGCAATCGGTTGTGGCTCAAATAACTCGTTGTTTATTGAAAACTCATGCTCTGGACCAAGCATATTAGTTCGTGAGAGCAAGAATTATCTTTTCGTATATATCCTTGTCCTTCGCGTCTTCCATTCCGTGCATTATCGTTGGATTATCGTTGATCTCGATTACGTAAAACTCGCTACCAACCTGTTTAATGTCAACTCCATAAAGACCTTTACCAACACACTTCGTTGCGGCCAACGCAACCTTTTTCAGCTTCATAGGGGCATTTTCACGGCTCACCGCCTTAACATCTCCCCACACTATTTTGTTGTTCACAACATCACGAATCTTCCAACCACCTTTCGGGAAAAGGTATTTGCACGTGTAGATAACTTCCCCATCAAGAACACCAACTCGCCAATCGAAATTCGAAAAGATAAAGCTCTGCAAAATCACAGCTTTGCTTCTCCGCAAGAATCTCTTCGAGATCGATACGAGCTCCTCGAAGTTGTTTGCTTTTTCAACCATCAGCGAGAATCGTGAGTTTGGAGCTTTAACAACGATCGGATAACCAATCTCTTCTGCTATCGAGGCAAGTTTTTCGAAGTCCCCATAAAAGGGGATCGTTTTGGGCATTGGAACATCGTTCTTTTTAAGCCTGTGATACAACGCAATTTTATCCGAGCAGATGCGGATGCTTTCAGAATCGTCGATAACTTTCTTCCCTTTCTCCTCAGCGATCCTCGAGACAACGTAAGATGTGAAAAGCGGATCCGTGGTTGCACGAATGAAGATTGAATCGAATTCTTCGATCTTATTCACTATGTCCTTTCCCAAAACCTCGAATCTATGACCCATCGCCTCCGCAGTTGCCTGAAAAATCTTCAGG
Organism: Archaeoglobaceae archaeon; assembly: GCA_038882935.1. Lineage (GTDB taxonomy): Archaea > Halobacteriota > Archaeoglobi > Archaeoglobales > Archaeoglobaceae > WYZ-LMO2. The sequence continues at coordinate 67,924 of JAVZNF010000005.1, forward strand.
GCTTCGATTTCTTCTTTGTACTTGAAGTTGTAGGTCTCAACGAAACATCCTATCCTCATATACAACTTCCATAGCAAACTCTATGTCGATTTCGTCCTTTCGCAGGGGCATGAAGTAAAAAGGTCTGAGCCTACTGTCTTTAATTTCAACAAAAATCTTTCCCAAGGGAACCCCAAAAATTTCAAATACTTTTCTCGCCACGAAATCCTCCTCCTCGCCTCCGTTCTTCGATTTTGTGAAGTGCATGATGATTTCTTCAATCTTGCCATCAAGCGCAACGTGAACCACTGGGTAATGGTAGTCCATGCTCAGACTTCGAAAGTTTCGATAGTATTGTGACTCGGTTTTAACGATTTTCATCGAGTTCTTTGAGAAGGGATTCAGGGGTAGCATAACGGTTTCCTGGGGAACTGGACGAGCGACCACTTTAAACTCCGGAACTTCGACTCCAGCTTTTCTTAGCCTTTCAATAAACACCGGTGCTCGGTATATGTCGAGAGCATTCTTCACGGAGGGATAAACCAAGCAGTTATTTTCTTCAGCGTGAAGAGAAACGTAGTAACCTTTTGTGTGAAATCTGTAATCCCCAAGTAGGTTTAAAACAGTGTCAGTGACTTTCTTTTTTAAAAAGCTGTCTGGGGGTTCTAAATCCTCCCCACCCTCAACTTCACCTACCGCGATCATATTCCAAATTCAACAAACCTCTGGAGTATATATGCTTTTCCGATCCTTTTCCAATAAAGGGCTGAGAAATCAATTTTAGGAGTTGCAACGAATAAGATCATTGAATTTTATTTTACGCCAAAAAACCATTCACCCGAAGAAAGCATCGAGACTTGTTTGCGACTTTTTAACCTTTGCTTCGTTGTAACCAAAGCGTTCGAGAATTCTCATAACTGCTGGAAGCAGTTGGTGGTCTATGTAGTAATCCTTGTCGATCTTTTTTATCTCGTAGCCATCTTTTCGCTTTATTTTCACATTCTCGCCGTCAAAACTCTCAATCATCTCAATCGGATACGCACGATCCCCCACGGTTCCTGTTCCCTTCACGACCACGTAACCAATTTTTGAGCCAACCGGATAAAAGATGCCAATCTCTTCAGCTTTTTTCACAGCTTTTACATGCGCCTGTATTGCCTCGTATTTAGATGGCTTCTTCGTCAACCCTTTGTATATCACAAAGTCCTCGAGCTTCACGTTTCCTCTTCTAATTTCTTCAACCCTTTTTGCCACGTATTCTATAGCCTTTTCCGGATTTCTCTCCTTTAACAAGATCTCGATTACTTCTCTCTGCGCATTCTTAGCCAATTCACACCAATCTCCACGGCGCACTTCCAATCCGCGAACGACGATTTTTCCATCCTCAGTTATACCCGCATATCTCTTCTTCTCAACGAAGAAGATCGCTTTGAAAATTTCCGCGATCTCGATCTGCACAGGCATTTCTTTTGAAATTCTCTCGATCAACTTCTCGACTTCTGAACTCAACTCCTCCAATTTCATTTGTTTCGAAACAAATATGCTGTCTGTGTCTCCGTAAAGGACTCTAAAGCCCATTTCGCTCGCAATTTTAGCAGAAGTCTTAATAAAATGTCTTCCCCACGCGGTTGTCGCCTCTGCGCATTCTTTACAATACCACCTCGCACCTCCCCAACCCATGTAGCCGTAGAACGAGTTCGTGAGAACTTTCAGCGTCTGCTGTTTTATGTCAAGTAACCTATATCTCGGATCTTTCTCGCCGATCTCCTTCATCATCTTCTTTATCTCACGCCTCCTCTCGATTAAAGAGACCAAGATCCTCTTAAAGAAACCATCGGGGCTTCTTCTAAACCTATAACCAACTTCTGGAGCTACGTTTTCTCCTTTTGCACTCAGAGTTTCTGGACTTATGTTGAAAGCTATCATTATAGACGGATACATGCTCGCAAAGTCTAATTCGACTACGTTCTCATGCAATCCACGCTCAGGCTCGATTACAAGCGCACCTTCGTAGCTCTCCGCAACCTCTACCGCGTTTGGCGCAATCTCGTTGATTTTTCGCGCTTCGCTGAGCAAAAGCCAGTCTACTTGTTTTCCCCTTCCCATGCGTGATACGTCATCCAGAGGCAACCTTATTAGCCTTGAAAGCTCGTAGTGCATCGGTAAAAGCTCTTTAGCAATCAAATACGTGTGAATTACATCTCTTTTTGCATGCGCGAACACTTTCTCCCTATCGATTGCCCAAAACTTGCTTATATCCTTCCCCTCTATGTCTTCCATTTCGATCTTTGTTCCCAAGAACTCTGCAATGTTTTCGAGCTTCTTTATCTTAACGTCTGCAATTCGAGATGCGATGTCGTAGAGATCCACGTTCAAGCGACCAGCGATCTTTGGGCGACCACCTTTGAAGTTGAGTGCACTGCCATCCCTTCCTATGTTGAGCGCAATTCTGAGCTTTTCTGCCCTTTTCTTTATGTATGGCCAGTCAAACGCATCTTGATTGTACCCAACGATTACATCCGGATCAATTCGCCTGATCAGCTCAACGAAGTTCTGCAGAATTTCCCTTTCCTCACCGTAAAGAATCTTCTCATCCTTTTCATCATCTCCCCACTTCAAAGCTATGACTATTATTGGATCTCTTTCTGCGTCGGGCATACCAAAAGATGACAGCATTTCACAGTCAAAAGCCAGAATCTTGAGCTTCGGAAACTCCAAAGTTATTCTCTCGATTTTTTCCACTTCGTAGCTTTTTATCTTCCCTTCAACTTCCTTCCCCTCAATTCTGACACCATCCATGCACGCGAGGTCTTTGTCGATCAGGTAGCGATAGGCAAACGGAATGTCTGCTTCTCTGACCTCACCAAACTGCGAAAAAAATTCTCTGAGCTTTGGGACATCTTGTGGATGTTTTGCGTAAACTACAAGCGCTTCAACCTCTTTCCCAAAAACCTTAACTTTTCTTCTTTCATAGGTTTCGGGGGTGATAGTTCCTTTCTTCGTTTTCACAGCTACTTTTTCCGCAATCTCTTCTTCAACTCCCAAAACGTAGAAATAAGGCTTGAAATTTTTATCGTATGCGATGAAAATGTCTCCATCCTTGCACCAAAGCCTAACCACGGCCCTATCTCCGATCGTAACGTATTCAGCATCTATTAGCAAGCCCTCAACCACGAGTATCGTAAGTTTAGAAGAATTTAAACTTAACCGCTCACAGAAATCATTATCAACACAAAAGCCTTCGCTTCTCAATGAAGACGATAATTCTCGCTGGTGGTAAAGGCACAAGGCTTTGGCCACTCAGCAGAGAGACTATGCCAAAGCAGTTCCTCAGAATTTTCGATGAATCCCTTTTTCAAAAAACGATCAGAAGGGCACTTTTGATCTCTAAGCCAGAGGAGATATTCGTTGTCACGAACAACGAATATAGATTTCGTGTTCTTGACGATCTTGAAGATCTTGGTGTTAAAATTCCAGAAGAGAACATCTTATTAGAGCCTAAATCCAAAAATACACTACCAGCCATTTGTCTTGCAATTAAAGAGGCTGGAAAAGGTGTGTATGCAATTCTCCCCTCGGATCACGTCATCGAAGTCAACGAGAACTATCTGAGAGCCTTCAAGATTGCAGAAAAGATTTGCACACAATATCTCGTGACGTTTGGGATTAAACCAAAGAAACCCCATACCGGTTACGGGTACATAAAACCCGGGAAAAAGGTAAGCGAGGCTTTCGAGGTTGAAGAGTTCAAGGAAAAGCCCGATGCGAAGACTGCAGAAGAATTCGTAAAGAGAGGTTACCTATGGAACAGCGGTATGTTCCTCTTCGACAGCGAGCTTTTCATCGGAGAGCTTAAGCAATTTTCACCAGAGATGCTGAAAATATTCGAAAGAAGGGAAAAGGCTTACGAAGAGATCCCAGAGATCTCAATCGACTACGGAATACTGGAGAAATCGAAGAAAGTTGCGGTAGTTCCGATGAACGTTGAGTGGAGCGACGTTGGTAGCTTCGATGCAATTTACGACCTCCTATCTAAAGACAACGACGAAAATGCGATTCGTGGGGAAGTTTTAACGATGAACTCAAGGCGGAACTTGGTAATCGCAGAAAGGCTTACCGTCCTTTTAGACGTGGAAGACTTGCTTCTGATCGACACCGATGATGCGCTGCTCGTTGCGAAAAAGGGGAGCGCTGAGAAAGTAAAGGAGATTTACAGAACTCTAAGGGATAGGAAGGATAAAAGAATCGAAATCCACAGAACAGCTTTTCGCCCGTGGGGTAGCTATACTTTGCTCGAGGAAAATAAGTACAAGATAAAAAGGATAACTGTAAAACCCGGGAAAAGACTTTCCCTACAAAGACACTACCATCGAAGCGAGCACTGGATCGTCGTGAGCGGGACTGCGAAGATAATCGTTGATGGAAAAGAGATCTTGTTGAGAAAAGGAGAGAGCACTTTCGTTCCCGCTGGCTCTTTGCACAGAATTGAGAATCCCGGAAAGATCCCCCTTGAAATAATAGAGGTTCAGATCGGAGAATATCTCGAAGAAGACGACGTAGAAAGAATCGAGGACGACTTTGGAAGAGTTTAAAAGAGCTCTGGAACGTGCAGTATAACGAAGTAGACAACCATAAGCACGAACCCAATTGGAACTCCAAGCCTCGCCCACTCGCTCATTGTTATCTTCATTCTCGCAGCCGCGACTATGTTTGGTATGTTTCCAGGAATCAGCATACCTCCCGAGATAAGAAGACCCATGAGAGCGCTCTTTATCTGAAACTCAGTAAGTGATGGTCCTATTTCAGCTGCTGTCAGCGTTGCGTTGTCTAAGAACGCCGAAATTATGTTCACCCAGTAGAGCGCAACTGGGGGAACGTGAGATATATACCAAACTATTATCGGAACGCAACCTGCACCGAGTAATTCGAGCGCCGTGACAAACACGTAAACCCTCACCGCGCGCATCACAACTGCTCTTATGCTCTCCGTATATTCTGGAACCTCCAATTTCTCTATTTTTGCGTTCCCGATCCTATAAGCCCCGTAAATACCCAACACTACGATGCCCGGGATTATGTAGATGCCCAAAAGGTTCAGCAGATAAAAGAAGTCTGCATAATAAGGGGGTCCAGCAAGCTTTCTAACTGCAATCGTCGACAAAGGCTCGCCCACAGGAGTTAGCGCAGCTCCCAAACCAAGAGAGAAACAAGCTATGACGATGAACTCGAGCTTTTTCTTTCTTTCCAACGGCATTGCGAGGGCAATCTCTGCAAGGATTACTGAAGAGACTATGACCGAGATCAAGCTCGAGATGAGCCCAAAGAGTGTTATAAAAACAAACGCAAATGCACGCATTCCGATTTTTTTCATTAGCTTGAGCAATGCCAAGTAAATTGGTTTGTTAAAGAAGTAGATTACGAGACCAACGATTAGAACGACTTGAAAGATGCCAAGGACTGGTATTTCTCCGATTTTCACTATCCCAATCGGCGACTCCAACGCATGTGTCACGAGCGTTGGGGTCCACATTGGGATTTCGGCATAAGTGACTAAGGCAAAATGTGTTACAGTTACCACGATTATACCCATGACGAGAAAGAAAGGTTCAAGGTTCTCCTCAACCTTCTTCACTTTGAATGGCAAGATGAGTACAAGGCCAAGAAGAATGAAGAGCAAAGCTGAGACAATTGGATCCGGAGACATCTCTGAGAGTACACGCTCAACTTCAGTCACAGCCATGGTTGCCTTGTCACGGGACTAATTTAAAAATTTTACTTTTTTCTATAGTCGCTTCAAGATGGATCAAAGATACTCGTGTAAAGCGACGAGGATCTCCAACTTTTTCGAGCTGTCCTCTAAAACTCGAATAAAAAGTTCTAAAGCTATTAAGAATTTCTAAACCTTGGAAGTCGCTGATATTGTTTATGCTTAATCGTGTATAGTTCTTCATCAATATCTTCTTCCGAATCTCTTCTGCGAAGATAATTGTTTATGGGGAAATAAGCAGTTTTCGGCTGTTTCGCAAACTTCATCCTTGAGGTCTCCAATTCAAACATCGACTTAAAATCATACTCTTCAAGTCGCTGGAAGCTTCTTTCAACTTTCCTAAATAGCTGAAAACAAAACCCTTCGTAAGACAACACAGGAAGCAAGACGATCAGGAGCACTAAGAGCAGCTTTATCACTATAAGAGCGACTGAAGATCAGAAAAGCTCTATGCGGGGGGAGGGATTTGAACCCTCGAACCCCTACGGGACTGGACCCTGAATCCAGCGCCTTTTCCACTCGGCAACCCCCGCTGTATAGCATTATCCGAGTTTGTTTATATCACTTTCCAAAAGTCTAAGATGTCCAGAGGAGAAGTGTTTTTCAGAATAAAACATAATTATTAAATATAATATATAGCTCTAAGATGAAAAAGCTTATATAGTTGCAATTTATTGATTTTATATGAACTTCGAAGAGCTATTTAATGATTTTCCCCTAGCAATTCTAATTCTTGGCGAAAATTTCGCTTACGAAAACAGAAAAGCAAAGGAGATAAAGCTCAAAGAAAATCTCGGTAAAGATATAATTACATATAATAATAAAATATTTAAAATAATTGAAAGGAAGCTCCGCGATTTTAGCGTGTTTATCGGTATAGAATACACAGAAGAACAGAGAAACACCGAAATACTCAGGATATACCAGAGATTCTTCAGAGAAGCTAAAGACTTCTTTTTTATACTCGACAATCGCGGGAGATTTCTCGAAGTTAATCCGAGCTACGAAATTCTTGGCTTTAAAAAGGACGAAATCGTTGGAAAGAATTCACGTGTAATCGCCTTTGAAGACCAAATAGACGTTCTCAGGGAGAACTTCAAAAAAGTTCTCAATGGAGAGACTGTTAGATTCGTCTTTAAAGCCAAAACTGCAAAAGGTGAGACCAGGTTCCTTGACGTCCTCGAATGGCCAAGGTTCTCAGATGGAGAAATCATCGGTAGCGAAGGTGTCGCAAGAGATGTTACAGATAGCAAAAAAATGGAGATCGAGCTTGAGAGAACGAACAGAGCCCTAAAAATACTGAATAAGATAAACCAGCAGATTTTCAGAGAAATAGACGAATACTCTTTACTCCTGAGGGTTCAGGGAATTCTGAAAGAGTTTGGTATCAAATCGTATGCATGGCTTGTTGAATCGGGAAACCTCCTCGAAGCTGTTCCCAACGCCTCTGAATGCCAAATTAGCGGAAAGACTGAGTTCAAGTTCGAAAAATGCGCGTGTCCCAAGGCGAGCGATAAGTCTCTCGTGATCCCCATGACATTTGAGGGCAAAATCTTGGGAATATTAGCCCTATGTTCGATTGGAGAACTATGGGAAAGTGAGATCCAAATTTTTTCACAGCTCAGCGAAGATCTTGGATTTGCGATTAACCACTACAAGGTGGAGAGACAAAGAAGAATACTTTCTCACCTATTAACCGAGAACCTCCGCCAGTTCGAGGCCCTCGCGGATAAACTCAGAAACCCGCTTGCAATCGCCATGGGGTATGCTGAAATAAGGAAAGAGGTTGGTTGTGATAAAGCGATTGAAGAGATTGAAAAACAGCTAAGAAGAATCTTAGAAACAGTTGAAGAGCTCAGGTTTCAAGAAACTCTGAGCTACCTTCTGACGAAAAAATGAGTATGAAATACCTGATCTTCCCAGAACAAGATCTCGAAAAACTGCTAAATGAGCTGAAGGGGATTGTTAAACCTGTTTTTAGAAGATATAAAAACGTGGAGATCCTAGCCGAAGGAGATAACGCGATTTTGGGAAAGTACAAGTCCATTATCTTTCTAATCTCAGATTCCGAGACTCTACTGATTCCGATCGCGAAATTCGAGATTGCGTTAAAGACCGTTGAAAAAGGTGAGAGCTTCGCCCACGGAAAATACAGAGTCGGAGAAGTAATTGAGATCGAAACAGAATTCGATAAAGAACTCTTTTACGATCTTTTGCCAGCTTTGTTTTCAGAGATCGCGATTACAAGGGCTATTCTTAGAGATTGTTTCCTAACCCAAAGCCACATCACAGAAAAAGTTTCGAAAGTGAAAGATCTGATTAAAAAAGAGGCTAAAAACCTCGAAAGCTATGCCATAGAGCTCGCAAAAGAGAGAGACGCCTTTTTTATTGTCTATTCGAACTTTGTTGCTAAGGTGGATGAAGCAGAAGCTTCGATCGCAAGTGCAAGGTTTTTTGTCGAGAAACTCGGTGGTTTCATCAAGGAGGAACTTGCCAAACTCGAGAACTCCGCAAAATTTGCTAAGAAATTCGCCGAAGAGTGTGAGAGAGTTCTGGGAGAGGTCGAGAACAAGTTTAACATGATATACTTGCAAATAGAGATGGAACGAAGGAGAGAAGAGTTCGAAATTGGAAAGAAAACTTCAGCAATAACAGCTGCAGCGGTTGTGATCGAGTTTGTCGCAGTCGCCTATTACTCGCTGAAAATTTGGGAGAGCTATCTCCCGATCGAAAAGTTACCCAAGATTCTGTCCTTTTCCCTGCTGATGACGTTCACTTTCTCCGTAGTATTTCTCACCGAGGCTATTGGTAGCTACTTGAAGGAGAAGAAGCTCAAAAAATTGTTTTTGAGTTCAGCAATCTTGGCTTCTATGCTTGCACTCATGATTATCCTTCCTCTCTACTACCAAGCAGTAGCAGAACTTTGAGTCTATCGTTTATTATTCGAATATGCTCCTTTTCCTGCGCTATTAGGTATTCGAGAACATCCGCAGTCTCGGCTGTCGCTTTTTCCCTCATTTCACTATATACCTTTATCGCCTCCTTTTCGAGCTCCAACGCTTTTCTCAAAATCTCTTCAGGTGTCATTTTTCCAAGTAAACAGTCGCAGTCTTCGGAGCTTTTCCCTTTTTCACGTAGTGGTAATACTCGTATGTCATTGGCGGCGCATCGCTGATAATCTCCGCATCCACAACTTTCCCAACGAAAATCGTGTGTGTTCCAACGTCACATTCGTTCTCGAGTTCACCTTCAAAAAACGCGACCGCGTGACTAAGAACGATCGGTGCTCCAGTTTTTCCAATTTTAAAGTTCACACCTTCGAACTTGTTGAAATCTCTGCTGTTTCTAAAGCCAAATCTCCCTATGAACTGCATAGGAGTCTCTTTTTCAAGAACGCTAACAGAAAAGACCCTTGAGCTCTTAACAAACTCGTGAGTCGTGTTCTTCTTGTTGAGACACACTGCAATCTTTGGAGGCTCCGAAGTTACTTGAAACACTGTGTTCGCTATCTGTGCCGAAAGCTTTCCCTCCTTGACTGATGCAACTATGTATAAGCCGTAACTAATCTTGAACAGCGCTTCCAGGTTCATCTTCTACACCAAATTTTCGCTGACCAAGTTCCGCATCGAGGAAGAGCAAAGCCCTTGTGTCGTTTCCAGCGAGCTTAAGCTTTGCGACGATTTCGCCAAAGCTCTGCTCTTCTTCCACCTGCTCATTCACGAACCACTGGAGCATGTTAAAAGTCGCATGATCCTTTTCCTCAATCGATAGGTCAACGAGGTCTGAAATTCGCTTGGTAACAGATTTCTCGTGCTCCAAAGCAAATTCGAAGGCTTCGAGTGGTGAATTCCACTCCTTTGGCGGTGCCTCAATCTCGTAGAGCTCTACTCTACCCCCACGATTTGCTATATAGTCGAAGAACTTCATCGCGTGCAACAACTCCTCTTGCCATTGGACTCTCATCCAGTTTGCAAATCCCTTCAAACCCAAAGACTCGAAGTAAGCTGACATCGAAAGATATAGATACGCAGAATATATCTCGCGGTTCAGTTGAACGTTCAAAGCCCTCACAACCTTTTCGCTGAGCGACATACAATCACCACCTAATTTTAGTAAAAGGTAGTATAAAAATTTTCTGGAGTTTTGCAATTACGCTGACCTCCTGCGAAGCAATTCGCCATTGGGGCTAAAAGAGCTGATCTTAGGTGAAAGGGTTATATATAAAAGGGCTTCAGAAACCGTGATGAAAAGCAAAGGCTCGAGATTTGAAAGGGAGCTCATAGCTGAGCTATGGAAAAATGGATTTGCAGCTGTGAGGGTTGCAGGTAGTGGGGTCTCGACGTTTCCTTGTCCCGATATTGTGGCGGGGAATGGCAAGAAATTCTTCGCCTTTGAAGTTAAGATGAGAAGCTCGTTGCCTCTTTACGTCTCTTTGGAAGAGATAGAAAAACTTCGGAAGTTTTCGGAAGTGTTCGGAGCAATGTGTTTCGTTGCCTTAAAGCTTCCACGGAAGAAGTGGAAATTCTTCGCAATCGAAGATCTGAAAGAAACTCCAAAGGGCTTCAGCATCGACGAAGAGACCTATGAAATCGGGAAAGACATCTTAGACCTCAGGGGATTCGTGCAGAAGAGGTTATAGCCTAAAGGAGATTAGAAGGGTTTCTATGAAAGCTGCAGCGAGCAACATTGGGAGAACAAATCGAGCAAAGTTAAAAACTGCTTTTGAAAGGTGTTTTTTAATGTTTTTTCTATCTCTCACAAATTCAGCTCCAAGCCAAAAGCCGTAGCTACACGCAAGGATCACCGCCGGGATTTCGAGAATCCCATGAGGGAGAAGGAGCAAGATAAAGGTAACAATCCCAATCTCAGAGCCTATGAACTTCGCAAAAAAACCTATGATAAGACCGTTGAGGAAAACGAAGAGAACTGGAACTATGCCGAAGAAAACGCCGAGAAGCATAGCTACAAAGGATTTTATTGAGTTGTTCAGGAAAATCAGGAGGAAGATCTCGAACGGTGACATCTCGTAGGAGAAGCTTCGGAGAAAGTCTCTCAGACTTTCAATCTCCTTTCCCACACTCTCTGGGTAAGTTTCTGCGAGAAGATACCCTAAGTAACATGAGCCAAAGAAGATCAGCGTGAGCGCTAAGAATGCGATTTTTATCACGAGAAAAATAAAGCCCGGAAGTTTAAAAAACTTTTTAATCCCACCACAACTCGTTTCATGATCGAAAAAGTTCTCTTAGCCATAGGAGCTGTTGCACTCGTTTTCGGTGGATACAATGCAATGACTCTGCCCACAAAGATAGAGAGTTACAGAATTGTTTTTATCCACGTCCCCTCTGCGATAACCTCGTATTTAGCCTTCACAGTCTCTTTCCTATATTCTATCCTATACCTCCGGAGCAAAGATTCGTTTAAAGACTTTGTTGCGAACGCTTCCGCAAAAATTGGGCTTATACTTGCGGTAATTGCGTTCGTTACCGGTGCGATTTGGGCTAAGTCAACTTGGGGAACCTATTTCACATGGTATGAGATAAGGGAAGTCCTTGTTCTGCTTTTGATCTTCGTTTACGCGATCTACTTTTCCATTAGGAACATCGTGGGGAGCGAAAAAGAAAGGTTCTCCGCGCTATACTTGATCATCGCCTTCGTAACCGTTCCGTTCAGCTATATTGCAGGCTTTTTCTCTCCTCTGCACCCAAGACCCTTTGAAGCAGAGTTCTCTTTCGAATGGAGACTCAACCTCTTTCTCATGATCTTTGGGTTCTTTACGAGTTACGCATCTTACATGCTTTGGATTGCAAAAGCTAAGAAACCAAAAAGCTCATAAAACTTTGAAACCAAAGGATTTAGGGCTCGTAGCCTAGCACGGATATGGCGGCAGCCTCCTAAGCTGCAGGTCGCGGGTTCAAATCCCGCCGGGCCCGCTTTTATTCGGACTCAAAATCCAACATTGCCTTTCTTAATCTCTATCCGTCCAAATTTTTAGTCTTTCAAGAATTCATACACTCTTTGTGAGATCTCAGTAAACCCCGCATCGAATCTGTTCCTCGGTCTCTCGAGCTTAACATCGAGCAAAGCCCTAACTTTTGCGGGTCTCTTTGACAAGATCAAAATCCGATCCGCAAGGAAAACAGCTTCTTCTATGCTGTGCGTCACGTAAACAATTGTTTTCTTCGTTCTCTGCCAAATCTTAACAAGTTCAGCTTGCATCTCCATTCTCGTCTGCGCATCCAATGCACTGAGAGGTTCGTCCATTAAAAGGAGCTCTGGATCACAAACTAAGGCTCTTGCAAGAGCAACTCTTTGCCTCATCCCACCAGAGAGCTCGTGAGGGTAGTGATTTTCGAAACCCTCAAGTGCAACGAGCTTTAGCATCTCTTTTGCGATTTTCAAAGCTTCCTGCTTTGGCAACTTGGATTCGATGCCAAAGAGAACGTTTCCAATCACTGTTCTCCACGGGAAAAGAGCGTAGTCCTGAAAAACGAGTACTCTATCGCTACCCGGCTTCTTTATCTTCTCTCCTTTTAGCAAAATCTCTCCCTCATAATCCTCGAATCCGGCTATTATCCTCAGCAAAGTCGTTTTCCCGCAACCACTCGGTCCGAGAACGCAGAAAAATTCCCCCTCCTTCACTGAGAAGCTAAGTGAGTCGAGGACAAGTAAATCGTTGAAACTCTTCCTCAAATTTGAAACCAAAAGAATTTCACTCGACAACGAGACCTCGCCTCCATCTGAGAATTCTGCCCTCCAAAAACTTATAAACGTTGTCCAACGCGTAGCCTATGAGACCAATGCAAATCATGTAGGAAATCACAATCTCCGGCGCATGGTAAAGTCGGGCGATCTCTATCTGATAACCAAGTCCGTAAGATGAAACGCCAAAGAGTTCCGCTGCAACCACGCACATCCATGCAACCCCCGAACCAACTCTGATCCCCGTGAACATCGACGGCATGGAAGCAGGGATTATGACCTTTCTTAAGATCTCAAGCTTGCTCGCTCCAAGTGTCAACGCAACTTCGACAAACTTTTTTTCTACGCTCGCAACTCCGTGGCGCGTGTTCAGCAAGATCGGGAAGAAGGCGCCTACGAATATTATGAAACCCGCAGCTGCGTGTGTGAGCTTTAAAAGCAGGATGGAGATTGGAATCCAAGCTATCGGCGGAATCGGGCGGATAAGTTCGATGATGGGTGAGAGAATGTTCTCAAGCCTTTTTGAATAACCCATGAAGAGTCCAAGAGAGATTCCAAGCGTTAAGGCAATCGAGAAACCGAGCAAGTAGTGGTAGAGGCTAAAGATTGCATCTATTGGCATTTTAAAGCTCGGATCTTGAAAACTTATGAGCTTAACAAACGCTGGGATCACCTTTGACGGCGGAGCCAAAAGAAATGGGTCTAGAATGAAGAGATGGTAAAAAGTTTCCCAGACAAGCAAAAAAATTGAGATCGAGGCTATTGTGTAAGCAAGTCTCGCCCTCATTCTAACCCGAGCTGTTTCTTAATCTGAGGAACTATTTTAAGCGCTTCACCGTAAAGCTCGGAATCCACGATGTTGTTTGCTTCAAGCCTCACCGCTTTTCCATCCGCATCTCTTGTAACGCCCAACTCGAACTGAGAATCGCAAAGCATTTGCAATCCCCGAAGCCAAGTTTCATCTCTTGGGTCTGTCTTTAGATTTGTGGTTCCAGGAAACTTATCCGCTACGCTTTTTTCGATCTTGAGCCACTTTTCTAATATTTTCACGATCTCCTCATGATTCTCATCCTTTAAAGCATATTCGCTCGCAATTATGTGAAGTGCTACGAACTTCACAGCGAGCTCTCTGTTGTTTTTAACGAAGTCTCCATTCATTAAAACGACACAACAAGGATGCGTCTGGAACATTTCTCGAGAATGCATAACTATTTTTGCAGATCCATCTTGAACCATCACGTATGGCGCCGGGTCTGGGACGAAGGCTAAGTCTACAGATTTGCTCTTCAACGCCTCTCTTATCTCAGCGGTCCCCGCGGCTGTAACGATTTCAGCTTTAATCCCTTTCTCTTTCAACCAAGAAGACAAGATCGTCCACTGAACAGAGCCGGGTGGAAAAGTTATTATTCGTTTCCCGTTGAGCGACTCAATTGATTTGAACTCGAATTCAGGAATTGAGACAAGCGAAGATCCCTCTACATTTGCAATCGCTACGATCCTCGCATCAAATCCGCGAGAGATTATTGAAAGCGGTGGTGCTGAACCCACGTAAGCTATATCGTGTTGTTTCGCAGCAAAAGCCTCCATCTGCGAAGGTCCTGAAGGAAAAGAAGTTGTTACAATCTTTTTCCCTAAAACTTTCTCGTCCCAACCTTTTTCGATTATTAGAAAAAGCGCCACATGATGCCATCCGGGCTGGTGGCTAACTCTAATCTCCTCGATCGCTCCTCTTTCTCCAACACAACCAAAGAGCAAGATGGGTAAGAGGAGAATTAGTAGCCTTTTCATACTCTTAAGACGTCAACCGAGATAAAAATTTTTCCTGAAAATACAATCTTTCTTCCTTTTTAGGAAAAAATATATATGTTTTTTGCCCAACAAAACTCATGGAAGTAGAGAGAGTGATCGCGGAGCTCGTGCTATCAGAGGAGTTTGGAAAAAAACTCGAAACCCTGATAAAGAGCGAGCTCAAAATGGAAGTTAGAGAATTTGCTAAAAAAGCAGGAATTTCAGAGAGCACGATTTACAAGATAGTCTCGGGGAAGAGAGATCCGACTCTGAGAACTTTGAGACAGATAGTAAAGTTCATCGTAGACAAAGCTAAAAAAGGTGAAGACTTTGTAGCGGTGATAGTCTCACGAGCTGTGCTCAACATGCTCGTTGATCGCTTTGTAGAGGTGGACGGGAGAAAAATATCGATTCGTGAATACCCTGCAAACGGATTTGAGGAGGCGATCGTATCTGCGGTGAGGGCAGAGAAAGATGGTGCGAAAGCAATTGTCTGCGCTCCGATACTTAGTCCGACAGTCGAAAAAATCGTTAGAGTCCCAATAGTGACGATAATACCAAAAGAAGATCTTTTGGCTGCCATAAAACTCGCGGGAAAAAAGGTTGCTTCGCAATAATTTTATTTGCAATGCAATCAAATCGTTGCATGGTTTCGATCGAAGACGTCTACCATGTTTCAAGGCTCGCCAGACTCTTCATAACAGAAGAAGAGGCAGAGAAATTTAGAAAAGAGTTCGAAGAGATCCTTTCTTACTTCGACGTTCTTGACGAAATTCCCGGAGATGTGAAACCAACTTTCCATGTTCTCGAAATCAGCAATGTCCTTAGAAACGATGAAGCTAAGAAGGGGCTTGAGCAGAGCGAGGCTTTGATGAACGCACCAAGAAAGGAAGAGGGTTACTTTGTTGGACCAAAGGTGGTAGAGTGAGAATCTCGGAATGGAGAAATCTCCTGGATGAGGTTGGGTGTTACGAAGCTGTGAGCAGGCTGCTCGAAAGAATTGAAAAAAGTGAGCTCAACGCTTATATAACGATTTGCAAAAAAGAGGCTTTGGAGCTCGCAAAAGAGTTCGACAAAGGGAACCTCAAAGGCATACTTGCAGGAATCCCGGTTGCGGTGAAGGACAATATAACAACGAAGGGTATAAGAACGACTTGCGCTTCAAAAATGCTTAAAAACTACGTTCCCGTTTTTGATGCGCACGTCGTCGAGAGATTGAAGGCAGAGGGGGCGATAATAATAGGGAAGACGAACATGGACGAATTCGGAATGGGGACTACAACGGAAACTTCTTACTTTGGGGTCGTCAAGAACCCGTACGACCTAAGTAGAGTTGCTGGTGGAAGTAGTGGAGGAAGTGCAGCAGTCTTGGCTGCAAACGAGGCAGTTTTGGCTTTGGGAAGCGATACGGGAGGAAGCATAAGATGTCCCGCGAGTTTTTGCGGGGTTTATGGATTAAAACCAACTTATGGGCTCGTTTCGAGATACGGTTTGATTCCCTATGCGAATTCTCTGGAGCAAATCGGACCAATGGCGAACAGCATCGAAGATCTCGCAACTCTTTTGGAGGTGATCGCTGGAAAAGATGAAAGAGATTCAACGAACTCTGGAAGAAGCTTCGTTTTCAGGGAAGAGAAGATCAGGAAAATTGGATTGATAAAAAACATGACTGCGGAAGATGATGTTATGGACAAGGTTTACGAGGCTCTAAGCAGATTCAACTACGAAGAACTTGAACTTCCATCGCTGAAGTACGCGCTTGCATCTTACTACATCATAGCAATGAGCGAAGCTTCTTCGAATCTCGCAAGATACGATGGAGTAAGATACGGACACTACTCGCAACTCTCCTCCTGGATCGATTACTGCTCAAGAGTTAGAGCTGAGGGTTTTGGAGAAGAAGTGAAAAGGAGGATAATGCTCGGAAGCTACGCTCTCTCAGCGGGTTACTATGGGAAATACTACCTCAAGGCTTTGAAGGCAAGAACTCTAATAATCGAAGAATTCAAGAAGGCTTTCAGCAAATTCGACGTTCTCGTAGCTCCAACGATGCCAACTTTGCCATTTAAGATTGGCGAAATAAAGGATCCGTTGACGATGTATAAGATGGATGTCAACACAGTTCCTATAAACCTCGCAGGATTGCCTGCGCTCAACGCACCAATCGGGTTTGTGAAGGGATTACCGGTTGGGCTTCAGATCATAGGAAACTACTTTGAGGAGAGCAAAATATTGAGCTTTGCCAAAATGATAAAAGAAGTCTCTTAAAAATCCTTTAAGATTTTCGGGGCTCTACGCTTGATTTTCGTATGCTTTTAACACTGCTTCCACGATTTTATCTCTGGCTTCCTTGCTAACTGGATGGAATAGGTCTTGGTAGCTTCCGTCCTTACCTTTCTTGCTCGGCATGCTGACCCAAAGACCCTTCTCCCCCTCTATTACCTTCAACCCCTTGACAACAAACTCGTTGTCCAAGCTTACCGAAGCGTATGCCTTAACGCTTCCCTCTCCTTTTGTTTTATAAATCCTAACTTCCGTTATTTCCGCCAATTCTAACCCTCCCTTTAGATTTTCCCCGCCTACATCGGGACAGTATATAAGTCTTTCTACCTTTTAGATTCGAGAAAAAGATCAAATATTGTGTCCCGAAGTCACAGACCCCAGAGTTCAAATCCGAATCTTCGAAGTGAGGGACAAAAAATCGAAGCTTAGACTAGGAGGGAGATCCATAAGATTCACAGGATCCAAAGGAAAGATTTAATAAGGATTTTTGTTAAGTAATTTTATGGTATACTACCTCAACGATATGGAGCAAAAGTTCCTCACTTTTACTCTTCGACAAAAAGCAAGAATAAATCCAATCCCAGAAGAACTTCGGGGCTGGAACTGGCATTCTCCTCCATTAAAACCCTATTACGAGCTCAAATTGCCAATGTATCTGATATGTAGCAGTTACTGTTCAACAGCAAGAGACTGCTACCTTATCGTTGTTAAAAAGCTCCGTGGTGAGGAGAACTTTTGGATTAAACTCGGAAAAGTCGTCCATGAAACAGTTGCAAACGCAATAAGAGAGGCGAGAAAGTTAAACTTCAACGCAACTCCAAAAAAGAATGGAAACGAGCACATAGACAAAGTTGTGGAGCTTTTATGGGACTACACGATCTCAGCATGCAAATCAGCTTATTTAAAAGCCAAAGCTGAGCAACCTTACGCAAGCGATGATGATGTAATTTTGACCTCGATGCCCTTCTTGGTGGAGCATAGAATGGATGGTTCGATGCTTGGTTGTAGTGGTATAATTTCGGTAGATTGCTATGACTACCTTCGAAACATCGTCTTCGACTTAAAGCTCGGAGAATACTACGAGAGGAGTAAGCTCTACACGACCGGCTATGCGCTTGTCCTCGAAAGTATCTACGAGATTCCCGTAGACATAGGTTGCGTGGTGAATGTTAACTTCTACGAGAACAGGCTCAGCATAACGAAAACTATTCACTACATCGATGCAAACCTCCGCAGTTGGTGGATCGAAGAGAGAGACAGAAAAGCTGAGATTATATACAAGGAGATCGACCCCGGCAAAGCTGGAGACTGCAATCCCTCCTGTATGTTCAAAGCCGTCTGCCTATGAGAATCGTTGTCGATGGCTTCGGAAAGTTCATAGGAGTTGAAAATGGACTCATCACAGTTAAAGAAAAAGGCAAAACTACTGCGAAGTTCAGAACAGAAGAGTTGAACCAGCTCATAATAAGTGGGAAGTCTGCGATCAGCAGTGAAGCCATAAAAATTCTCGTTAAAAACCGTGTTGACGTCGTTTTCCTCAGCGAAGATGCATTTGCAAGGATAAGCAGTCCACTCATTGGCACAGTTAAAACGAGGAGAGAGCAGTATTTGGCTTACAACGATAAAAGAGGTGTGAAAATAGGAAAAGAAGTCGTAAGTGCGAAGATTAGAAATCAATCTGCAATTCTTTTCAACCTCGCAAAGTCGAGAAAAGACGCAAAGCCAGAAATCGCTGAAGAACTAATTAGGAATAGGAACGAAATCGAGGCTTACAGAGAAGAAGTTCTGAAGATCGACGCGGAGAAAATAGAGGATGTCCGAGAAAAAATCTTAGGCCTCGAAGGAAGGGTTTCCGATATCTATTGGGATTCCATCGCCAAGATCATCCCTCGTGAGTATGGTTTCAAAGGAAGAAAGGGTCTCGAAACAGGAAGCCCGAGATATGCACAGGATATCGTAAATGCAATGTTGAACTATGGCTACACAATCTTGTTTTCCGAGTGCATAAAAGCAATCGAGCTCGCCGGGCTCGATCCCTACGCCGGATTCCTTCATGCAGACCGTTCTGGTAGAGAATCGCTTGGAGTAGACTTGATGGAATGCTTCAGACAACATATCGTCGACCGAGTTGTTTTGAAGCTAATTAGTCACTCACAGATAAAACCAGAAGACTGCACAAAAAAGAACTTTGTCTGCAGTTTAAGCGATGATGCAAGAAAACTGCTTCTCTCAGAAATCCTCAGAAGATTAGAAGAGAAGACACAGTATCGTGGAAAAAACTTAACTTTTTCTTCTGTGATCTTAGCGCAGGCAAGAGAAATTGCGAGTTTTTTGATTGGAAAGTCGGACTATGTTGGGTTCTCGCAGAACTGGTAAGATCGATGTGAGCGATGTGGTCCAGTTTCTTTATTGCCCGAGAAAGGTATACTTCATCAAAGTTGCTGGTTTCAGAATCGTGAAGTCGAAGATGGAGGAAGGGAAGAAGATTCAAGAAGAGGTTTTTAGAAAGCTTGAAAAAATAGCTGATAAGATTGGGGGAAAGCTTTCAACAGATGTGGCACTTGAGAGCGATCGGTATGGGATTTCGGGAAGAATAGATGCGCTGATCCTGACTCAAAATTTCGCCTTTCCAATCGACGTTAAGTTCTCCAAGTTTAGCTCGATTTCCTACGCTTGGAAGATGCAGTTGACCGCCTACAGTGTTCTTGTCGAAGAAAACTTCGGCTGTAGAGTCGAAACAGCCTTCATCTATCTCGTTTCCGAAAAAGAGTTGCTGAAAGAAGTTAAAATATTTCCCGAAGACAAAAAGGCTCTTCTAAGGTTGCTTGAGGAGATAAGAGAATTGCTTGAAAGTGAAAACTATCCTAAGGCTTTGAAGTCGAAGAAATGTAATTACTGCGAAGTTGCAAAGTTTTGCGTTTGAAACCTAGACTATCTCAACGCTCTTCTCTTTGACGAGCTCGACCCCCCTGTTGCTGACAACTATCGCCAAGGAAGAGCAACGCTGACACAGCGGGATAATGAAGATGCAATCATTGGGATCTCTGATAAACTTTCCAACTTGTCTTGCAAGCGCCTCTCTGTCGTTCGGGTCTAAATTGCCACGAAACGCAGAATATTGAACCCTCGCCAATCCGAACTTTTCTAGCAGTTTCGAAAGCCTAGTACGATTTGCATCGTCGCTTATGTCATAAACGACGAGGTGTAGCATAATTAATGTTTGCGAGAAATTAAAAAATTCTTTCAGCATCCAATTCGACCCACTAATTTTATAACCTTCTACGATTATAACGGCATAAGTAGCTTTTTTAAAATTCTGCCATCTAGCATAAGACGTGTTCTTTCATTCATCAGAAAATCCGAAAAACCTAACGAATTTAAAGATGTCTTTAGGAAGTATCAGAACCCCTTCCCAAGCAATGAACTTCAAACAACAGAAATACCCTCATTTTTTGAGTCCGACTCCAAACCTCGAATCTTTGATACTCCTACTTTTATTATTCTAACGAGTCCCTCAAGGCTTCCCGCATCGGCAATTCTCTTCACACCGAAAGTTGTTTAAAGATTATTTAAATTTTCCCTGTGCAATAAAACGAATTCCTCGATAACTTTTGAAAACTCTGTTTCCTTTCCTCTATCTAATTTGACTCCCAAGTAGTCTACGATCGTCATCGCATTAACACCAAGCATCATGAGCTTTCTAAATACCTTATCAGCGACGAATCTATCCCAGATCTCCTTATTGATATAGCGAAGATTTTTGAAGATAAATCTGTATTGCAAAAATCCCCTTTCCAAATGGCTCACTACTGCATCATTCACTCTTTTCATTGCCTTTTTAGTTCTGCTCTTATCTAGCCCAAGCAATCCTAGCACTATCTCTTCATGTTCCTTAAGGATCTTCTCAAACATCTCTTCTTCACCAACGCTAAAACCATCTTTAAACTCTCTAAGAAATTTTTCTTCCCTTACTTTCAGTCCCATCGCATAGTGGTGGTATAGTACAATAGCGTCGATCAGGACTCGGAAATCAAAGCAAACATTCAAGTCTTCATATTTTAGAAATTCATCGACTATAAATGCAGACAATAACTCGTGCCCAAGAAATCCCTTCCCTTTTTTAATCCTTTGCTGATAAAAGATCTTTCCCGAATCGTGGAAAACTATCGCTATTTTAACAAATTCTTTAAAATTTTCCAGTGCATTCCATGGTTTAGTAGATTCAAGGGATTCAAAAGCTTTGATGCAAAGCTTTAAATGTTCCTCAAGAC
This sequence comes from Archaeoglobaceae archaeon, assembly GCA_038882935.1. Lineage (GTDB taxonomy): Archaea > Halobacteriota > Archaeoglobi > Archaeoglobales > Archaeoglobaceae > WYZ-LMO2. The sequence goes on from JAVZNF010000005.1 coordinate 88,711, forward strand.
TTTGCTCAGGTTTCAGCCTCGCGAGGATCATACCCTCAACCTCATACCAAGCTCCGGGTTGTAATCAAAGTCAACAGCAAAGGCTAAGATGTTCTCTTTCAACATTATCTTAAAAAGCTTTTTCAATTCAATTTTTTGCTCAAGGAACCTCAAATTTTCTCTTGGAACAAATTTTATGCCCTTCTCTTCCTTAAACGCCCCAAAAACCGAAGGAATCATTTTCTCGAATAGCTCGAATGAAACTGGTACAACGCAGTTCTTAACGAACTCGGAAGTCTTAAAACTCATTTTCTCCTTAACAAAGGTTACAGGAACTTGAAATCCCTCGCGAACAAAGCTACCACTACTTTCAAAAAGCATTTCTAACGCCTTCTTTGGTGCATTCTCTAAATGCAAATAGATTTTTTCGAAGTTTTCTAAGATTTCTCTGTCTATCTTAAAATCCTCGCTACGATAAACTGAGTTCAGCAGTTCCCCATAGCCCTTTGCATTCTCTAAAAATGGGAGATGAGCATTAAAATTGTCAGCGTTTTTGATCAACCAATTGAGCGTTCTCTCTACAAGATCTTTGCTATAAACTTTGTAAAAATCGCCATTCATTTCCTCAAACCAGACAAAAATTTTTCCCCTCTCTTCTCCATATCTCAGAAATCTTCCTAAACGCTGTATTAAGGAGCTTGCGGGAGCTATGTCTGTTATGAGCAAATTCTAAGATAAATCGACTCCAGCTTCAATAACCTGAGTCGCAACGATGATGTAATCCCCATCAATCCGCCTAAGTTCCCTTATTTTTTCTTCTCTGTCTTTCTCCGTAAATCTCGAGTGAATCAAAAGAGCTCTATATCCTTCAGCTCTCAACTTCTCATAAAACTCAATTGCCTCAGAAACCGTGTTAAAGATAACGAGAACTCTTGAAAACTCTCTATTTTCTTTAATCCATTCTAAAATTTTCTCGAATTTTTTATCCTTGCTTAACTGTTCAATTTCGATTTTGTAGCTTTTTTTCAATCTTCCATCGCAGAACTCTTTATCGAGAGCTCTTTCAAAGCCTATAAATTCAACACTGCTCGAAACTTCTTTTAACTTAGCTTTCAAAGCTTCTGGCAGAGTTGCAGACATCAGGATTACTTTTTGATCAAATTTTTCAGCGATTTTTATAAGCGATGCTAAAAAGCTCAGTGATTTCGTTGAATCTGCAAGCAAGTGAACTTCGTCAAGCACGAGATTTGAAAATAGGACTGAGAACATTGAAAAGAAGTAATGTCCAAGGCTTTTCTCAGCAATAACTTTCTCAATGTCTTCTGGAGCGATGCCAAAGAGGTTTAAAGCTAAAGTGTCAACGGTTGTGAGCGTTATCGGCTTAATTAAGTATCGAGAGTCTGGGTTGTGCATGTATCTCTTGCCGATTATCTTTTCAGCAATTCCAAGTTTTAAGAACTTATGGAATTGATCCTCGAGCAAAGTTCGAAGAGGAAAAGCAATTAAGCATTTGAATTCTTCCTGAATAGAATAAAGAGCTATCGTTGCGGAAATCGTTGATTTGCCATAGCCAGTTGGCGCTTCGATTACAAAGAAGTTCTTTTCATTCCAAAGCTTTTCGATCGTCTTTATTGCGAATTCTACGAAAGGTCTTGGCTTTGAGTTGAACCATTTGTTTGCTACAAAGTCGAGATACCCCGTGAACATAAGCTTAAGCTGAGGATAACTTCGAAAGCAACCTTCGGTATTCTTCGGCTCTTCTTCTTTCTCTTCCATCCTCGCTGTTTTCGAGCTTTCTGACAGCTTCGCTTAGCTTTTGCATAAACTCTTGAAATCCTTGCGCATCTCCAAGAACAACGAATCTGTAAAGTCCCTGAATTGCTACCAAAATATTTTCCGCTTCAGCATAGCGATTCTGTCTGTTCATCGAGGCAAGAGCTTCAAGTAAAATGCTTCTTGGTGAAACAACCTCCCTTAGCGTTTCAATAAGCCTTTCTTGATCTCGAAAATACTTAGAAATTGCATCTAACCTTGTATCACTAAAGAACTCCAATGGAACAATTTCGTAGATCTTGTAAGTCTGACCTTCTGGCGAGATTTTAAAGAGCATAAGAGAAACTTTGTCCAAGTTTTCTTTTTTCAGCAAATCCCAAATTTCCAAGTTCAAGGCAACTTCAGCGATCAGCAACTCATTCGAGTAATGCCTTGCAATTATCTCGCTCAGCATTTCCCTCGCCTTGTCTTTTACTTGAAGATAAGCTTTTATGAGATCTTTATTTCCATTTGCAAGCAACTTAAGAACTTCGTCCGGAGAAAAGAAGAGGAAATAGTAATTGTTTTGCTGTTGCTGTCTCGTCGAAACCACGAATGCAGAGTAAATGCCGAGTAAAGCGATTAAAGCAACTTCGGTAGAAGTGTAAAGAGTCAATTGCTGGGAAGTGTAGGGAGTTTCAAGAGAACTAAAGCCAGTATATCTGTCGATTTTGAGAAGCTGTGGAGCTGAAATTCCATCGCCTTTCTTATTTAAATCGATTAAGTTATCTTTTTTGTTTATTTTTAGCTCAATATCGATGTTCTTTGTTAATTTTATCGCATTAGAATTATCCTTTAGCATTTTTAGCAAATCATAAAAAGTTTTTCTGCTCTGCAAGGCTAAACCAATTTTTTCGAAGATCTTCGCATTTATGTTATCATTTCCAGCCATTACAATTCTAACATTCGCTATTCTACCATCTTCAAGCTGGGAGAAAGCTTTTGCAAGAAAGCCATTTTCGAAATCGATATCTCTTAGGGAAAAAGTTTTTGAATGCTCCGGAATAAGATAAAGCAGTCCTTCATAGATCACGGAGCTTAAAAAAGTCGAATCAACTGGCAAGGAAAGCCTTACTTTTGGCATCCAATCACCGTTTCTTCGCCTGAAGTGTAAGCAACGTAATTTTCAACTTCTAACCTGTATTCAGGCAAGGTCTTTGGATTTACAACTATCGGAACCCTGAAAGGAATCGCATTTTTTCCAGATAAATAGCTCGAAATCGGATCTTTATGCTGGGCAAAAGGATTCATGTAAACCTCGAAGTCCCATTTTTGATTTATCCATCCAAGCTCCTTTATTCCAAAGTCCACAGGAAAGCTGTAAGTTGTTTGAACGACTCCTTTCTTTGCTTGCACATCAACTTTTTCAACATTTACTGCAGAAACTCTGCTCTCTTTTGAACCAATTCGATGGATTTTCCAGAACAAATCTCCACAAATCTCGATCTTTCTACCATTCAGAGTAATCCTCGGCTCTTTAAACACCAAAAACCATCGAATCGTTGGAGCTTTTTCGTTAAGCGAAGAAAGAATTGTTTTTCCCCTTGCTGGCGAGTCAAAAGATTTGTCCATATATTCAGGGTGAGGTGCAAGTATTTGGATATCTTTTTTTGTCATTTTTTCCTTTACTCCGACTTTTCTTATCGTTATTAATCTATTTATATCAGAATACTTTAAAGGGACGCAGTTTAAAGCCTTCCAGCCGATTGCACAAAGATTTTCGCTGAGCTTTGCCATCAGTTCCCTTGCTTTACTTTCACCGATTTCGTTTTCCTTCGCTACAGCTTCCGCCAAAGCGCCAAGAAAAGTTGTTGGCGGAGGGTAAAGAAAAGATGGTGATGTCTTAGAAAGCCCTACAATCCGTGCCTGAAATCCCCAGTCGAATTCGTAGTCAGCAATGAAGCCGATCATATCCTTCTCTTCGCTTCATCCATTGCTAGGCTAATAACTTCTTCAAAATTGCCCTGTTCAGGATAAACGAATAGCTTTGTGTTGTAATTCACTTTATCAAGCTTCTTCTTCGCATTCTCAATGTAGTTTTTGCTGAATGGGCTCGGCACAGTCCATGTGTCATCTGAGACCGCAATCGCTAAGGACTCCCATTCAACAACTGGCATAAAGCGTGTTTTCTTCGCTCCAAAGCTGAACTCAACGAGGAATTTCTTAATCGCTTCAAGCGTCGCTTCAATCCTTTGCTTTCTGTCTGTAACGACTTCTTTACCAGCGTTCTGGTAGCTGAAAGTTGTCTTACCAACGAACTTCGCATCAAAATCAAAGCTGAACGTGTAGATTGCTGAGGAGAGCTCGACATAGTAGATCATCTGCCCCTGTTGCTGAACAAATGGCGTGCCAAGAGCGTAGCGGGAATGTAGCTGTGGCTCAATTACAACGTTCTCTAAAGTTTCTTTAACTGGAATCATGTAGCCCGTGAAGAAGTTCGAAGTTCTTTTTACATTCATCTTCTCAGCGTAAAGAAAGCCACCGATGTCTTCAACAACGCATTTGCTCAAAACTCTCTTTTCAAGCTCAAAATCGTCGCTTGGAGCTTCTTCATTAAATGCATTTGAGAAGACTGAATTGTTTGTGCTTTTCAGAAATATCCCCTTCTCGCAAAGCTTGCAGACAGGCAAATTGTTCTTTTTTGCAACTTCTGCAAGTAAAGCTTGGAAGCCATGAGCTATGCTTTCTCCGCTTATAGCGGGAACAAATAACGTCGTATATCCATTGCTGGGCAAGATAACGGGAACCCTTCGATGCTTTACGTAGTTTCCAACGCTTTCAGTCATGTTCAGAGCTTCGACGTTGAGCAAAACTCTACCACGGATCGAAACAAACATCAACTCCCACCTCCAGTCGATTTTGTCAAACTCGCAGATTTTGCAAGTGCCTTTGCTGCGATCATTGAAGTTGCCTCTCTCAGAGCCTTCCTTTCGTTAATTTCGGAAATGGACTTCAAAGCTTTTTCAACAATGCTAAAATTGATTGCCTTCGCAACCTCTTCTGCCTTTTTGTTCTCAAACTCCCTTGATAGCATCGAATGCAAATCTCTAAGCGCTTCTTTCAGATAAAACAAGGCAAGATCCTTCGAGGGGGCGTAGCCGAGCTTGTCAATATAGCCGTAGTTTTTGTTTTCAGCTACAAGAGCTGCGAGCACCTTCGCGACTTCATCAATCTCCCAATGCTCCATAGAATTAAGCTGACTGCATAAATATAAAGCTTTCTATTGTTAAGATGCAATGGAAACGCATAAATACTTGCTCGATGCACTTAATAGTGCATGAAAACTACACTGATAGCAACGCTTGGCTTTGATGAAAAGTTCTGCTACCGTGCAATATTGAGGCATGGGATAAAGGAGGGAGACGAGATAATTCTAATAACTGCGGAAAAAGTAGAGAAGGTCGAGAAGGCTTACGAGTGGATAAAAAGGCTCATCCAAACTTCCTTCTCAGAAAAAGTGAATGTTCGGCTTTTCGAAGTGAGCGTGGAAAGTCCTGAAGAGGCAATAAAGAGGGTTGTTGAGATTATAAAGAGCGTAGAGGGTAGAATCGTTGTAAATCTAAGCGGTGGAATGCGAGCCTTGGTTGCAATCGTGCTAATTGCCTGCATTATCGCAGACGTGAACGCAAGAATAGAGCTCGAAAAGGAAGATTTCAGTGGAATCGTTGAGTTCCACTCGCAGTTAATAAAGCTCATTAAATCACCCCCGACAGGAGTTGAGTTCGAAATTCTTAAGCTGATAGAAAGGGGTTTCAAGAGAGTCAACGAGATAGCCAAAGAGCTTGAAAAAGACGAGAGCACAATAAGGAGGCATTTGATGGGGTTAACCAGAGATGGTTTAGTTGAAGCTGAGAAAAAGAAACCGCTTGTTTTAAAGCTTACAGGTCTCGCAAAGCTCTTCTTATGACGTTCTCTTTAAAGCTCACGAAGCTTAGGGCGAGGCTATACTTCCCCAGCTATAGTTTTCCATACTGGCTTGGGAACAAGTTCCGAGGTGGATTTGGAGCTGTTCTTGTGAGAGCGATTTGTGGATACATAAAGCCTAGGTGCAACGTTTGCAATTCAAGTAAGGACTGCCTTTACTATGTTATCTATGAAAAGGATAGGCAAAAAAGGGGAAAAAGCCAGCCTCCAAGACCGATCGTTTTTATTCCACCATTCTTTGGAAAAGAAGTAAGTGGAAGAGGAGAAATCGAGGTGGAAGTAAATGTCTTCGGGAATTTTTACAAGTTCTTACCGCATTTGATCTATGGTCTAAGATTCTTTGGGAAAATTGGGATAAATTCGAACAGCAAATACGAACTTTTGAGCATAAGAGATGTTTTCAGCGGTAAAGAAATATACGATGGGGAAAGAGTATATGCTGAAAGGCTTAAAACAATCGAAATAAGTGAAGTTGAAGCAAAAAAGCTCGATGAGTTTTCGGTTAAGTTCTTTACACCAATCGAGGCAAAAGCGCCAATAACACTCGAAGATTTGCTTAGAATGATCAGAAGAAGACTAATACTTTACGTGAATGAATATGGAACTGGCTCAGTTCCCGAGTTCAATTGCAGTGCTGAGATACTTGAATCCGAGTGGGAGAATCATAGACTTGTGAATTACTCAAGGAGAAAGGGAAAAAGGGTTTTTAATGGGGTTACAGGATACGTAAGATACAGAATAAAAGAGTGCGATGAGAACTCTCTTAAATTGCTTTCGATCGGTGAGCTCATCGGCGCTGGCTCAAAAGCGAGTTTTGGAATGGGATTCTTAAAGATTAGCATTTAAGTAATATAAAGTAACACCAAATTATGCTACACTCTATCAAAAATTTTCAAGGCTGTGGAGAGCTTTATAAAATTCGAATTTTTTGAAATTAAAGCTCTCAAAACTTTTCTTAGCTTGAAATGGATTTTAAAGATTTTAAACAAATAAAGATCGAAGCTACATGAATTAAATTTGTTCTTGCTGGAATATAAAAATCTGCAGGTCTAAGATTTGACCAAATTATACTTCTGCATCATCATATATGCTGTAGAGAAATAATGCAGAAGAAAGGGCAAAGATTTTTATAAACCACTTTTCTTCATGAATTCTTTTTTATTCGAAACCTTTTGCCTTTGATTTCTTTCCTTCGCGATCTACTTGCTTTTATGATCACTGCATGTCTTTTTAAACCCCTGCACGAGTTTGAGACATGCAAATTGGTGTTACTGAAAAAGGAAGGAAAAGTTTATATTTTTTGAATCGAAGCAATTTTAGCTAGGGTAAAAATCGAGAAACCCTGAAAACGGGTATTGAAAGTTTTCTGCGCTTCTATCATTCTCTCACCTCCTTCAGTAAAAATCGAGAAACCCTGAAAACG
>JAVZNF010000006.1:0-87284 GCA_038882935.1 Archaeoglobaceae archaeon
TTCTCTCAAGGGCTACCGCAGGGATCGTTGGCGGAAAAGTTGTTTTTTGTCTCCCTGGATCAAAGAAAGCCGTGAAGCTTGGGGTTGAGATAATAAAGGCCTCTATAAAGCACATACTCAGCCATGCGAAGGGTATTTCCTGAGCTTTTTGAGTAGCGAAAAGAGAACGAAGACAGCGAGGATTTCAGTGCCTAAAGAGAAAAGGACCAAGTAGTCAGGAGAGAGATCGTAGAGATAACCCATTGAAAAACTACCAAAGAAGAAACCAAGGCCGAAACCTGTGTTTAGGATCCCATAAGCAGTCGCTCTTTTTCCAACTCCGCTTATCTCAGCAACTCCAGCGCGCATCACGGATTCCTGCATTCCAATTACTGAGCCTACAAGCAGAAGACCCAAGACTGGATACGCTCCCAAAGACAACGCAACCGAGATCGGTGTTAAGATTGGAACCAATGCAAGGCACTTTAGGCCAATTTTATCGTAAGCTTTCCCAGTCAAAAGTGCAGAAATCGCATCTACGCCCATTACCAAAGCGTAGAGAACTGGAATTAGCTCATCAGAAAAAACTTGGTTCAGCTTGAAATGAAAAGCCAAGAGTTGGAAGTTCACAGAACCAGCAACTGCAAAGACTGTGAAAATCGTGTAAAGCCAGAATACCTTTTCAAGCTTGGTTTCTTTTCTTCTCTGAAGTTCCTCACCGGCATAGCTTTTTTTCGCGACCAAGAGAACCAAAAGCATAAGGAAAGTTGGAATGAAGAGGAGCAGAAAACCCTCTTTGTAACCATAGCCAAAGTATAAAACGATGAAGAAGATAAAGGGTCCCAAAAATGCTCCGATCTGGTCAACAGCTTCGTGGATTCCAAAAGCCATACCTCTGCCGATTTTTGCGGTTGCAAAAGAAAGAAGCGCATCTCTTGAAGGAGATCGGAGCGCTTTTCCAAGTCTCTCCAAAACTATGAGCAAAAGCACGATGGCAAGGTAATCGGTTAGCGCAATAAGAGGAATTGAAAGGATTAGAGCATAACCAGTGAATGTAAAAGCCCAGTGTCTCTTAGATCTGTCTGCAAGATGACCGAAGATAATTCTGAGAGCATAGCCCGAAAACTCGCCAAATCCGATGACGAGCCCGAGCAACAGTGCAGAGATTCCGAAGGTTGCAAGGTAAGCTCCTATGACACTCCTCGCCCCTTCGTAAGCAACGTCGCCGAGAAGGCTGACAATGCCCATCAAAAGGACAAATCTGAGAGCTCTTTCCATGCAATCCGAGCACGAAAAAGATTTTAAATTTTTGGATCTAGGCAAGTTGTGCAAAACTTCGACCCAAAGCTCTGCATCCTCTGCAGGGGGAGAATGCTTTGCGATCTCCCCTATTGCCCGATGCTTTCGGGATACAGGATTAAAGTCGATTTCAACTTGAGGGAAGTCTTTGGATCTTCGCCTCCCTCGTTGTTCGTTGGAAGGGCGAACTATCCAAGAGTTAGAGTTTGCCCGGCGGTACCTCCGTTGGTGGGAGACACAACGCTTTACGACAGGCCTGAACTGTGGGCAGAGATACCAATAGAGAAGATATTGGATTTTCGCCTCTCTCTTATTCATGGACAGTTCGTTACAGATGTCAGAGACCCTAGCTCAAGGGAAGCGAACGTTTTGCAGGAGATAAGTCTCTACGAGAAATCTGTTGAACTCGAAGTCGTTTTTGAGAAATCGCCAACGCCAAAAGTATTCTTCGATGATCTCACACCTCCAATGGGTCCATCTGCCCCAGCAAAAGATGTTAGAATCTGTAGCACTCCTAAGGCACCGAAGATCGTTGAGAGCGTTTACGAGAGCAACGATCTCAATGCCTCCGAAGCCATGAGGCTCTTGTACGAAAAGGGTATCGCGGTTTCCCATATCCAAAAGCTACTCTCAGCTGGGGCCTTGGGGATAAAAAGGAAGCTTGTTCCAACGAGATGGGCGATAACCGCAGTCGACGACTCAATTTCAAAGCAGTTGATCGAGGAGCTTAAGCATTTCGAAATCTTGGACCACTATCGTGTTTTCGTGCTTAAGGAGAAGAAGAATCTGTTTATGGTTATTTTAACGCCAAATTCTTGGCGTTTTGAATGGGGGGAAGCTTGGTTTCCTCAAACAACATGGAATTTTGGTAGCGAGGTGTGCATAGAAACGGATTGGGAAGACTATAAGGGGAGAAAGACCTACGCTTCTCTGGGTGGCTGTTACTATGCTTCAAGGCTTGCAACCGCCGAATACCTGTGTAAAATAGGGAAACAAGCGGGAGCGATTGTGTGGAGGGAAATATACCCAGGCTTTAAAATTCCCATCGGTGTATGGTTTGTGAGAGAGATGCTTCGAAAGTGTTTCAATCAGAAATTTGTTGAGTTCAACAGCCTCGATGAAGCCTTGGAATATCTTGCAGGCTTTTCCAATGCTGGGATTCAAAACTGGGTTAAAAGCTCGAAGTTGATAAACTTTACAAGAGGTCAGAAAACACTATGGAGTTTCTTGTAGAGAGAAAGAAAGTTTCGACCGCACTTGGAAAAAGCAATTTGCCAGGACTTGATTACACACTCAATCCCTACGTTGGTTGCTCCCATGGTTGTGTTTACTGCTATGCAAGACTTTACTGCGATCTGAGAATTGCGGAAAACTGGGGAAAAATCGTGGTTGTGAAAGAGAACATCGCCGAAGTGCTTGCAAAGGAGATAACGAGGAAGAGGAAGGGAGTGGTCGGTTTGAGCACAATAACGGATGCGTATCAGAGCATCGAAGCTAAGGAGAGAATAGCCCGAGAGCTGTTGATGATGCTTTTAGAGAACAACTTCGAAGTGAGCATTCAGACAAAGAGCTCTCTCGTTTTGCGCGATCTTGACATTCTTTGTGAAAAAAAAGAACTCGTGGACGTTGGATTCACGATCACAACGTTAGACGAGAGAATCGCGGAAGTCGTTGAACCCAAGGCTCCAAGTCCAAGCGATAGGGTAAAAGCACTGGAAAAAATCTCCGCAGAAGGGATAAAAACTTGGATCTTTCTTGGTCCCATAATCCCAGGCATAAGCGAGGAGAGCTTTGGCGAAATTGTTGAGATTGCAAAGGCTACGAACAGTCTTGTTTACTACGACAAGTATAGGGTGAAGCCCTTCATGTCTGGGATTGCAAAAGAGCTTGCAGAAAAAGCAATGAAAACAGACTGGAAAAAGGTTTTTGAGAAAATCGAACAGCTTTGCGAGAAAAAAGGCGTTTTTACGAAGTCAGCGTTCGATTGAACTTTGGAAAGGGTTTATTAACCGAAAAAGCTATTAATTACGTGAACGATTACACCGCTAAGGACATCGCAGTTCTCGACGATCTCGAGGCTGTGAGAAAAAGACCCGGAATGTATATAGGGAACGTTGGACTCCGTGGATTGCACCACCTGCTTTGGGAAGTTGTAGATAACAGCGTTGACGAAGCGCTTGCAGGATTTTGCAAGAAAATCGTGGTAACTCTTCACCCAGATGGCTCTGTGAGCGTTGAAGACGACGGTCGTGGCATTCCGGTGGACATGCATGAACTCGGCAGACCGGCGCTCGAAATAGTGATGACAAAGCTCCATGCGGGTGGGAAGTTCGGTGAGAAAGTTTACAAAGTCGCAGGCGGACTCCATGGTGTTGGGGTCTCAGTAGTTAACGCGCTTTCAGAATGGCTTGAAGTATGGGTTAAGAGAGAGGGGAAGATTTATTACCAAAGATACGAGCGTGGGGTGCCAAAAACAGGAGTTTTGATTGTAGGCGAAGCAAAGGAAACGGGCACGAAAGTCAGATTTAAGCCTGATGCGGAAATCTTTGAAACAACGGAGTTCAACTACGATATAATTTCTCAACGCCTCAAAGAGATCGCATACTTGAATCCGGGGTTAAAGATTGTGCTCAAAGACGAGAGGAACGGGAAGGAGAAGGAGTTTCTATTCAACGATGGAATAGTTGGGCTTGTTAAGAGCTTGAACAGGGGTAAAAAGGTCCTGCACGAGCCTATCTACATTGAATCAAAGAAGAACGGGATCATCGTAGAAGTTGCGTTTCAGTTCACAGATTCCGAGATCGAAAGTGTTCATGCCTTCGCAAATAACATAAAGAACGTTGATGGCGGGACCCATGTTATCGGCTTCAAAGCTGGGCTAACGAGAGCAGTGAACGAATACGGAAGGAAAAGCTTCAAGAAATTCGAAGCCCTAAGCGGAGCTGAGATAAGAGAAGGTCTCACTGCAGTGATAAGCGTTAAAGTTCCACAGCCACAATTCGAGGGTCAAACGAAGAGTAAGCTCACGAACAGCGAAGTCAAGACTGCGGTTGAGTCTGTAGTTTACGCAGGTGTGCTGAAGTGGATGGAGGAGAACGCAAAAGATGCTGAGATGTTGATTAACAGGTTTTTGGTTATCAAAAAAGCGAGGGAGGCTGCGAAGAGAGCGAAAGAACTCGTAAAAAAGAGGGACGAGCTTTCAATAACCTTGCCCGGGAAGCTTGCAGATTGTTCTTCAAAGAAAGTCGAGGAGAGAGAGCTCTTTATAGTCGAAGGCGAGTCTGCTGGTGGGTCCGCAAAGCAAGCGAGAGATCGAAGATTTCAGGCGATTCTGCCGATAAGGGGGAAGATAATAAACGTCGAAAAAGCTGGAATGGTGAAAATTCTGAGGAACGAGGAGATAAAGGCAATAATCTCCGCAATCGGGGCTGGAATTGATAAGAACTTCGACATCGAGAAGATGAGATATTCTAAAGTCATAATAATGTGCGATGCGGACGTCGATGGGTCGCACATAAGGACTTTGCTACTTGCCTTCTTCTATCGACACATGCGACCGTTGATCGAAGCGGGTCGTCTTTTCATCGCACAGCCACCACTTTATGGGGTTAAAAAGGGAGGAAAAGTCTATTACGCCTATAGCGAAGCTGAGCTGAAAAAGCTAATCGAAAAGCTTGGAAATGCGGATGTGCAGAGATACAAGGGTCTCGGCGAGATGAATCCGGAGCAACTCTGGGAGACTACGATGAATCCAGAGAAAAGGATACTCATACAGGTGAAGATAGAGGATGCAAAAAAGGCTGATGAGCTTTTCCGAGTTCTGATGGGAGAAGATGTGGAGAGTAGGAAGAACTTCATAATGGCTCACTCGAAGGAGGTGCGAAACCTTGACATTTGATCTCGAACGCTACTCAAGGCAAATTGAGATCCTTGGAGTGAAGGGGCAAGAGAAACTGTTGAGTTCTTCGGTTTTGATCGTTGGTGCGGGAGGACTGGGGAGTGCTGTGATACAATACCTCGCCGCTGCAGGAGTGGGAAGGCTTGGAATCGTAGATGGAGACGTGGTTGAGAAGTCGAACTTACAAAGGCAGACAATTCATGCGGGAAACATCGGGGTAAACAAAGCAGAGTCTGCATGCGCTTTTGTTGAAAAATTGAACCCAGACGTTGCAGTCGACGTTTATCCCTATCAACTTACACCAAAAAACGTTGAGAGGATCATAAAACCATACGACGTCGTTGTTGGGTGTTTAGATAACTTTAGGGTTCGATTTATAATCAACGATGCAAGTATTTTGTTTGGGAAACCCTTTGTTCACTCTGCAGTCTACGCTTTTGAAGGTGAGCTTTCGACCTTCTTCGGTAAACCATGCTATCGTTGCTATCTCCCAAGGGCTCAGCAACCTTCTAGACCGCCAATAATCAGTGCAACTCCGGGTGTATTTGGTTGCATGCAAGCAATGGAAGTCATAAAACTGCTCACCGGTTATGGGGAAATTGCGAAAGGAAAGATAATCCGCTTCGATCTAAGCACGATGGAATTCTTTGAAATCTCTCTGCAGGGGAGAAAAGATTGCCCGGTATGCAGTGGGAAGCTGAAGGGAATTTACGAGGAGAACTACGAGGGCGACTGCTCGATTGTGAGGTTTTGAGTAATGCTCTGCAAATGCGGAAGAATTGCGGAGTTAAAGTGCAGACGGTGCGGAAAAGAGATTTGTAGAAAATGCTATTTCCACCACGGTCTTTGCAAAGAATGCAGAAAAAAGCTTCGAGGCTGATGGCTTTCTGAGTTAAGTTCAAAAATTTTATATCGCTCTCGTTTCAAAACTCGTCATGGACAGTAAAATCGTCGCGTCTGTGCTTTTTGCATTAGCTGTGGCTTTTTCGTTACTCGGAGAGTTTACGAACTCTGAAATCGTTGCGAGTTTCTTTGTATTGTTTGCGACTTTTCTCTCTTCTATACTTTCACTTCAGCTCTACAAGGAATCGGAAGGTGAAAGAAAGAGAATAATGGGCGCTATCGGTCTCTCCTCGGCTCTCTTCTTCGTTGCAGTACTCGTTTATTTGGGCATCGATTTGGGACCGAATGCTGGGATGCTACCCATAACTATTGCGAGTTTTCCGATTTTCTTATACGGAGTTTCAAAGATCTCGAGGGAGCTCAAGTTTCTGAAAATAAAACACTTAATAATTCCGGGCGTTATTTTTGTTATCGCAATTCTCTCTTCACTTGTTTTCCCGATGTCCGTGGCGCATATCTTCTTCGCAATCGACGCCCTAACGCTCGCAGTTTTCTTGTCTCTATTCTTTCTATACTTCAACACGGAAACAAGGATTTACTGGGCTCCAATTTCTCTCGCCTTTGCCTTTCTATACTTCTTTGCTTTCTTTCTGAAGGTCGAATTTGCGTCCTCTGCGTACTTTTCCGAGCTATTTCTAAGCTTATTCGCCTCCACACTTCTGTTTATGCTCTACGAAGTGCGAAAGAGGGATATCGAAATTACGAGCTTTGAGGCGATGGAGAGTGAAAAAAGAGAACTTGAGGAGTTAGTCGCAAGTGTGGATGAACTGAAAGAAGGCTTTAGACTCATGAATCAAGCACTCCGTCACGATGTTTTGAAGAAACTTCAGATAATCTCCGGCTACGTTGAAGCGTATGAGCTTACTAGGAACTCTGAGTTCATCGAAAAGTCGTTAAAAGCTGTTAAAGAGTGTGCGGAGTTCATAGAAAAGATAGGAATGCTCGAAAAGGTACTCTCGATCGAAAAGTCCAAACTAAAGCCAATAAAAGTCGAGGACATCGCAAAAGAGGTTGCAAAGAACTACGAGATCCCAGTAAGCATTAAGGGAAACGCAGTTGCTATTGCAGACGAGTCGCTTTCTTTTGTTATCGACGTCATCCTTGACAACGCGCAGAGACACAGCGGAACCGAAAGGGTGGACGTATTCTTGAGCGAAATAGAAGACGAGTGCGAGATTCGCGTCGTTGATTATGGTGTTGGAATCCCTGAGGAAGTGAAGAGAGTTCTTTTTAAAGAAAGGTTCCGCTCAGGCGAAACCGCTGGACTCGGGCTTGGGCTTTACATTGTCAAAAAACTCGTGGATCGTTATGGTGGAAAAGTCTGGGGTAGAGGACACGAAACCAAGGGGAGCAACTTTTGTCATTCGCCTCAAAGCTACTCAAACCTTAACGCCTCAATAGGCTCGAGTCTGCTCGCCTTCCATGCGGGGTAGAGACCGCTTAAGATCGACACGGTAACTCCCACCAAAAATCCGAGAAAAACGTATCCTAATGTTGCGAGTTGGAAAACGTAACGAGTTTCTTGGAGGATGAGATAGTTTATTCCGTAGCCCGCAAGAACACTCAAGACGCTACCAATTGAGCTCCCTGTTACGCCAAGAATGAGCGCTTCGAGCAAGAATATTTTCAAAACAGTCATCCTGTTTGCGCCGATTGCGCGCATTATTCCGATCTCCTTTGTTCTCTCAATTGTGGACATCAACATTATGTTTAAGATGCTAACCCCCGCTACCAACAACGAAACACTCGCAATTGCCATCAAGAAAAGATTTATCTGATTGAATGCCTGAGTTATCGTCTCAAGAAACATCTTCATCTCAAAAACAGTCACTTTCTCGTCTTTCGAGTTCACTCTCCGTTCTATCTCTTCTTTTACCCTTGCAACGTCTTCAATGTTCTTGGTCTTCACAACTACGCTCGAAACTTCTGCGCTCGAGATCGATGGGAAGTCGTTCTGTGAGACTATAATTGCAAAATTCGGATTGACATCGTATCTATAGCCAGTGTATTCAAGTATTCCCGTAACCTTGAACTCTTTGCCATTTATTAGAATTCTCGACCCAACCTTTGTCCCAAAATTCTTTGCCCATCTATTTCCAACAACGCAACCTTGGTCGAGATCTATGGTGCCTTTTTCGACTTTAAACATGCTCTTTACATCGTCCTCTTTGAGTCCGTAAACCGTTGCGTAGGTTCTTTGATCTCTGAACTCAACCAATAGATAATCGCTTTTTACCGCAATTGCACTCTCGATCCCCGGAATTTTTCTGATCTTTTCCACGTCTCTCTCCTCGATGAACCTGTAACCCTTCTGATAATTCGGGCTCACAATGACCTCGTTCGCAAAGTCCTTGAAGTTCTCTAAAACCGTAGATTTCAGACTTTCTCCAAAGATTCCGATTGCAGAGATTGCCATGACTCCTATCAAGATTCCGATGACTGCAAGGGCACTTCTAACTTTTGTTCTTTGCAGATTTCTCTTTGCGAGCTCAAAGAACATATCACTTTCTATGGCGTAGCGCCACGTAGATGACAAACGCTACGACCGCAATAGAGGCGATGATTGCGATGAGCAAAGGTGTTGTGTTGCCTTGTGTTGCATAGCTTTCTCCAGCCTTGAATACTTTAACTTCAACTCTTTCGAGCGTGGTAAACCTTTCTCCTGCCTCGTTCCACCAAGACAGCTCAAGCGTCGCATTTCTGCAAGAAACTTCGAGATCGAATGTCTCATAATCATTCGCCTTTATTTCACCGATAAAATAGTCCGCTTTGCTATCGTTACAAAAAGCTGAAACTGCGACGCTCAAAGCACTTCTATATCCGTAGTTCACGATCTCTCCCGAAATCTTTGTTTTCCCCAATGCGCTCTCAGTGCGTAGATTTACGATTTGTAGAGCTTTAGCTTCGAGAACTTCGATTGAAGTGCTTTCAACGATTTCGTGTTTCGAACCAAAGTAGTCGTAGTAACTTATGCGTAGTTCAACTTTTCCGCTCTCTCTTGGGCTGAAGAGGAAGTTTAGCAACTTCTTCTCCCCGACACCGAGCTTTTCTATCTTCGCATAATCTCGAGCAAACTTACCATTTCCAATCGCGTTAACTTCGATCAGGTAAACTTCATCGTTTCTAAGGTTTGTTATCTCTAGGGTTAAGTTGACAGCTTCTCCCGTGAAGAGAACGTCTCTTGAAAGTTGCAAATTCGTTGCAAGCCCTTTCGACTCGAGGTAGTTCGCTTTCAACGATCTCTTGATCTCATGGTAACTTTTTCCGTTGTAGAAAGAGATCTTGAAATGTAGCTCCTCGATCTCCTCGCTGAATTTAAAATCAACCTCCTCGGCACCGCTTAGGGTTCCGACGTAATGAACCTTGGGCGTTGCGTTGAAGAGAGCTTCAATCCTGAGATCTCGGAGCGTTACTGGAGATGAGATCGCTATTCTTGCGTTCTTTACTTCGCTTTTGTAAAGCGGCGAAACTATCGCAACTTGTGGGAACTTGTCGTCTACAACGAGCTCTATTGGTATCGTTATCGACTCGTTCTCGAGAGAAATTTGCATTTCAACGACGTGTCTTCCAACTATCTGCGACTTCATCGAAACCTTAAACGTATACGAGCTCTGCGGAGCTATTTTTCCCACCGAGATCGAGCTCGGCAAAATCTCGACTGTGCTTGAGTAGAAGGAGATCGAGTAAACGTTAGTCGAGTTTAGATTTGGGTTCGAAATCCTGATCAGGCAATCCGCATATCCATTTGGAAGAACGATTTCTGGGGAGAGCTCATAGCTTACGGAAATCGCAGACACTGGAGTTATTAACAAAAGTGTGAGTAAGATTAAGCGCATGAAATCCATAAGGGATTAGATTTAAAAATCTACCGAATACGGCAAACCGTTTCTAGCACCAACGTGCTGAATGCAAAGTGATGCGACGTAATTTCCGAGTTTTCCGCAAGTCTCGAGGTCTTTGCCCTTCAGATAACCATAGAGAAAGCCAGCGTTAAAAGCATCGCCAGCACCGGTTGTGTCGACAACTCTTACGCTTCTTGCCTGAACTTTCAGCTCCCTCTTGCTACTCCTTATCCAGCACCCCTCTTTTCCGAGCTTCACAACAACGACTTCGATGCCCATCGAGATACAATCTTCAGCTGCGGTTTTGTAATCTGTGCCAAACATCCTTTCTATCTCGATCTTGTTCGGCAGAAAGATCGTTGTTTTCTTCAGTATCTTCATCATCTCATCCTTTCCGCGCTCCGCATACGGGAGCCCGGGGTCGAAGCTAACGAGTTCGAAGTTTTCAACGATCTTCTTCTGCGAGTTGAATGAATCGAATCCATTCTTACAGATGAAAGAAGTAAGATGAAGCAATGAGAACTTAGTTGCGAATTCAAGATCTATTTCCTCGTAGCGAATCGTGTCGTTTACACCGGGATCAACTAAGATTGCTCTGTTTCCCATGTCGTCAACGAAAATTATCGCAGTTCCGCTCCTTCCCTTTGCTTTTATGACTGCTTTTGTCTCAACTCCCTCTCTTTTTAGATCTTCGAGCAAAATCTCTCCCTCGGCATCGTCTCCCACTTTGCCAATATATGCGCTTTTTACTCCGAGTCTCGAAAGCCCTACGATTGTGTTCGCAGCACTTCCTCCGGGGAAGAGTTGAAGGTCTTTGACAAAGCTCTCCTCGTCAGCTTTTGGAATCTTGTCGACTCTGTAGATTTTGTCGAGGTTCAGGGCTCCAAAACCAATTACGCTACTCAAGACTGATCGCCTCAGTAGGACAAACATCGACGCAACTTCCACATTCGGTGCAGATCTCTTCGTCGACGATTGCGTAGTCGTTGAGCTCTATGGCACCCACTGGGCATTCATCTACGCAAGTTCCGCATCCATCGCACTTGCTTTTATCAACAACCGCAGGCATAAGTTTCGTAAGCTCAGGGCTTATAAAATTCTTTCAGTTTTGAAGGTTAAATTTAAATCTAAAATGCGAACAAATGTCATGGACTTTGCGAAGTTTGGAATTCCAAAACTCGACGAATACCTTGGTGGAGGACTTGACAGAAACACGATAAGCTTAGTAATAGGCAGAAGTGGTATAGGAAAAACGATTTTAGCTGCGCAATGGGCTGCGGAAGGTGCGAGAAACGGTGAAACCGTGATCTACATCTCTACAACGATGAACAAATACAACTGCAAGAATTACTTAGCGCATTTCAACTTCATGAAAGAAGTCTACGATAAGATAAATTGGCGCTTCATAAGAATTGAGCCGAAGTATTTACTACCGATGACAAAGGAGAAGGTGAAAGAGGGGCTCGAAGCTACTTACGGTATGAAAAGCGAGGAAATAGATAGAATTGTCTTTGACTCGTGTACGGATCTCGAAAAGACCCTTGCGGATCCAGTCCTTTATAGGAGAGCGATACGTTACATGGCGGATCTCGCTTACAAATACGAAGTCACGTCGCTTTGGGTCGAGGAGGCACCGATGGTTGGATCTTGGAGTGATACAAAGAACTTCGTTGAAACTGTGATCTTCATGGACATTCTACGAGTTCCAGATGCCTACGTTAGGGCTATGAGAATCCTGAAAAAGTATCGGCATGCGCATCCCTTGGAGTGGTTCCCCTACGATATAACGGACGATGGGATCGTAATCAGAGATGGCTGGCTTATAAGGAAGGACTATGATTACAAGTTTAGGAATTCCAGAGAGGATTAAGGAAGCAATAGACAAAGGGGCAGAGATAATTCTTGTAAAGGTGGATGCGAAAAACTACGTAAAGGTCAGTCTTGAGATAATCAAGTTCTTTTCTTCTTTTGCAGAAGGTGTTTACGTAACGCTGAACAAGCCCTACTTCAGCCTTAAAAGAATCCTTGGAAAAGAGGGTGTGGATTTGAGCAAGCTCTACTTTATCGACAGTATCACGATGCAAGTGGGGGGAGAAATCTTGGACGAGGATCGTTGTTTCTACTTGAACTCCCCCGACCCAGTTCAACTGCAGGTTGCTATCGAAAGAGCGATGGATCTAATAACATCGAACAACCGCTTCATCTACATAGACTCCCTCTCCACGATCTCTCTCTACAAGTCCTTTGAAACGCTCATAAAGTTCCTGAGACACGTAACTGGGAAGATTCGGCTCCGGGGTTTCATTGGAACGATCTTTGCTCTCGAGAAGGAAATGGACGAAACTTATTACTCGCAGATAACGCTGATGTGCGATGAGGTGATAGAAGTGTGATAAGCACTGGGATAGAGTTCTTGGATAAGCAAATTCAGGGATTCCACGAAGGGTTGGTTATTCTTTGCGAAGAGAGCGGTGCGGGAGGTAAGGAATTCGGGCTCACAGTTCTTTTCAACAACGTAGGAAAACTTCCACTGAACTACATTTCGATCTCAAAAACGACTGAAGAAGTGCAAAGAGAGATAAAGTTATCTTTTCCCGAGATGAAAAAACAGGCTGATATAAACATCCTTAGCCTTGCCGAATACTACTACAGGGACTCGATAGTTCCAATAAGGTGGATCTCGGAAAAAAGCTCTCTCAAGTATTTGAAAGAGGAGAAGAACATTTTCTCAAGGCTCGTCGAAGTTTTTGATCGTGTCGAAGGCATTGTTTTCCTTGATTCGATCACAGACTTAGCAAGGGTTTCCAGAAAACTTGGCTGGACTGCTTTAATCGACATTCTAAAGGGGTTTAAGGCGGTTTGTCTAAAAAGGGGAGTTTTGCTACTGGGGCTTCTCACTGCGAAAGTTCTTGAAAAGAGCTTGGAAGAAGAGCTCTTCGATGTCGCAGATGGAGTTATCGTTTTTGAGTGGAGCTTCGAAAAAGATGCGATCACGAGGTGGATGTTCTTTAGAAAAATGCTCGGGATCTTGCCAATTCTCGAAAGGGAAAAAGTGGTGAAATACAGCGTAAAGATCGACCCCTCGCAAGGTTTTACTATCTCGAGGCTCATAAGAGTTCTATGAGATTGTCAACTGGAATCGCTGGACTTGATGCGATTTTGGGTGGAGGGATTCCAAAGGGTTACGTGGTTGCGGTGGTTGGAAGTTACGGAACTGGTAAGACTATGCTTGGGGTTCATTTCATCTACGAAGGTCTGAAGAGGGGGGAGAACTGCATGATCATAAGCTTTGACGAAGACGAAGAAAGTGTGCTCAGGAATGCTAAGAGTGTTGGTATGGACTTGGAGAAGTTCGAGAACTTCGAAATAGCGAGACTTGAAGCTCTTGAGGTCAGAAAGAGCTTTGAGAGAATCGAAAGCGATTTGCCCGAGATGATAAAGAGTTTGAACGCAAGCAGAGTTCTCATAGATTCGATAAGCGTCCTTGAAACCCTTTTCAATGATGCGGAGAGGTATCGAATTCTCTCCTCGCTCAGAAGGATGATGAAATCCGCCGGAATAACTGCAATCATTACGAGCGAAGCGGACAAGTTCTTGCCGACTGCATCGAAGTTTGGAATCCTCGAATACGTCTGCGATGGGATGATATGCTTGAAGATGATTCGAAAAAGCGAGCTCGAGGAGCCTACGCTCGGTTTAGAAGTCGTGAAGATGCGTGGTATTAAGCACTCAAGGAAACCGAAGCCGTACATGATAACGGATAAAGGCATCGTGGTTTACGAAGAGGCGGAGATTTTATAATTCGTAGCAAACAAAGGGCCACAATTTTTTTAATTTGCAAGCACTGGTTTTGTGCTCACAGAACTTGTTATTTATTCCCGGGGAGGACAAGGGGGAGTTACGACCGCGAGGATTATCGCAACTTCCGCAATGCTCCAAGGTTTGTTTTCGCAGGCAATTCCACAATTCGGTCCTGAAAGGAGAGGGGCGACGGTTAAGGCTTATCTGCGTATTTCGGATAAACCGATAAGGCGAAGGTCTTCAGTAAAGAATCCAGATATCGTTGTTGTCTTCGACAGGAAGATCGAGATTGAAGGTGCAAGAGTTGCGATATTGAACTCGAAGGACGCGGTGCAAGTAGGCGAGAAAACTTTTTATGTTGACGCAACCTCTATAGCTGAGAAATTTGGTCTCATCAATAGTGGCTGGGCAATTCTAAGCGCTCCAATGAGCGGTGCAATCGCGAGGGCGTTGGAAATCGATGTAAACACGCTGGAGAAAGCGATCGAGCTGGAATTGGGGGAGAAAGCTGGAAAGAGTCGCATTGCGGCAAAGGAAGCGTATGAGGTGACAAAATGGATCTCGAGCCAATAATTGCGAGAGCTAAAATAGCTTCAGCTGGAAAAACCGGGACTTGGAGAATTTACAAACCGGTTGTTGACGAAAATCTCTGCACAAATTGTGGTGTTTGCACCGAGTATTGCCCAGAGGGTGTGATAGTCGACGGTAAAATAGATTACGAGTTTTGCAAGGGGTGTGGGATTTGCAAGGAAATCTGCAAGCAAAAAGCGATAAGAATGGTTTTAGAGTGAAAAAGCTCCTCACGAGCAACGAAGCGATAGCTCATGCGGTGAAGATTGCGAAGCCTGATGTTATTGCGGCTTATCCAATAACTCCACAATCTCCAATAGTGGAAAAACTTGCGGAGATGGTAGAAAGGGGCGAATTAGATGTGAAATTCATCAACGCCGAATCCGAACACTCTGCGATGGCGATAATTTACGGCGCAGCAACCGCTGGGGCGAGAGTTTTTACAGCCACTTCAAGCCATGGGCTCGCATATATGTTGGAGATGTGCTGGTGGATCGCTGGCTCAAGAGTTCCAGCGGTCATGACAGTTGCGATGCGATCCATTGGCGCCCCATGGAACATCCACGGAGATCACTTGGACATAATCTTACTCCGTGACGCGGGCTGGATAATTGGGATCGCAGAAAATGCGCAAGAGGCATTTGACATGACACTACAAGCTTTTTACGTCAGTGAAGAAATGAACATTCCCTTCGCAGTGGGAATCGATGCGTTCACGATGAGCCACACCGCAGAAGTTGTTGAACTCTGGGAAGCGGAGATTCCAAGGCGAAGACAAGCCTATCGCATAACTCCGGGACAGGAGATTGCGGTGAACGCGGTAACGCTCGGTAAAGCGAGAATGAAGGCGAGATATGATTTGGCTCTCGATTTAGAGAAGTCCGCCGAGCTGATAGAAAACAGCGATGCAAAGTTTGGCAACCACGGCGGGCTTGTGGAGAGCTATCGCCTCGAAGACGCCGAGTTCGCAGTTGTCATGTGCGGTGGATGGTGTGGTGATGCAAAGGATGCGATTGATTTGTTACGTGAAGAAGGTAAGAAGATCGGGCTTTTAAGGCTTCGGTTCATCAGACCTTTTCCCAAAAGAGCTTTGAAGGATTTGAACTGCGAAATCCTAGTCGTGGATAGGGCGAACACAACTCTTCAGGGAGTTCTTGGTCTCGAGGTCAAAGCTTGTGGTATAGAAGCGAAGAACGTGATCGCTGGACTTGGCGGACTTGAAGTAGGTGTTGATGATTTTTATGCTATCTTCAAGAGATTTATTGACGGAAAGCTCAACGAGGTGGAGTGGTTCCTATGATCTACCCTGGAAACGCGAGCTGTCAAGGATGCCCAATTTCGCTCGCAATGCGTTGTTTGGATGAGATTGAAAATCCAGTTGTTGCGATTCCAGCTGGTTGCTCGACCGTTATTGCTGGGCTTCATCCAAATTCTGCGATGAAAGTTGCGGTGGTTCACGTTCCCTTCGCATCGACTCCAGCGGTCGCTTGTGGTTTGAGCGAGGCTTACAAGAAGCTCGGAATTAAGGCAAACGTGATCGCATGGATGGGCGACGGTGCCTTGGACATCGGTTTTTCAGCTTTTAGCGCTTCCGCAATTAGAAACGATGACATAATAGCGATTGTTGTCGACAACGAGGCATACATGAATACTGGAAATCAATCGAGCCTCAGCACCCCATTAGGGGCAAAAACTACGACTTCACCAGGCGGTAAAAGGATTAGGAGGAGAAACGTCGGTCTGATAACGATAGCTCATCACGCTAACTACGTTGCAACCGCGACCGTTGGATACATAAGAGATCTCAGGGCTAAGTTCAGGAAAGCGGGAAAGTTCGAAGGCTTTAGATTCGTTCACATCCATGCTCCTTGCCCGCCGGGCTGGAAGTTTCCAAGCGAGAAAACAATTGAAGTTGCGAGGAAGGCAGTGATGAGCGGAGCTTGGGTGCTTTACGAATGTGAAAACGGAAAGCTTGAGTTTTCCAAAGCCGGAGAGAAGTTTTTGGAGAAAAAGAACCGAATTCCGCTCGCAGAATACATAAGGATGCAGGGTAGGTTTTCGCTCAGCGATGAAGAGATTGCAACGCTGGAAAAAGAGATAGACGAAGATATTGAGATGCTTTTGCGTTTGAAAAATAACGCTGTGAGATCGTAATTTTTAAAAATCCACCAAAAACTTTACACATGCGCTTTGCAGCTGCAGTTGTTGCGGTCTTGTTTTTGGCTTTTTGTGTATCTTCGCAACTCTCTGGGACGTTTGTCTGCACCAAGAGTAGCGAAAGGATACTTGGTTTCCACAATGGGACGATTATGGAGTTCAAGCCGAATGGGGAAGTTTACATAAAATCCCCCGAGGGAAAAGGAATAGTGGGGAAATACGAGCTTAGTGGGGAGAAGGTGAACATAAAGTTTGAGGTTCTTGGAACAACAATGGTCGTAGAGGGGAAGCTGGAGGGGAACAGAATAGTTTTCAGCGATGGAGCAGTTTTTGAGAAAAAATGAAGAGCTTTAGCTTTTCAAGCGAAAGTGTTAAATGCCTTCTTACTTGTTGCGGTTTATGGCAAGAAAGAAGAAAGTGAAACAAGCAGCGAAGTTCAGGGCTGGGTTTGGCTTAAGCGTCCGTAGAAAATGGCTCGAAATAGATATCCCACAGCGACAGAAATACGTTTGCAAGAAGTGCGGAAAGAGAGCGGTGAAAAGAGTAGGCACAGCGATCTGGGAGTGTAAGAGCTGTGGATACAAGTTCGCTGGTGGTTGTTACTTGCCCTCAACAACTTCAGTAACACTTCTTGAGAAGAAAGTATGACCTACATCTGCATGATCTGCGGTGCAGAAGTGGACATCGATCCCGAAAGGACGAGGGTTCAGTGCACGATGTGCGGTAATCGCATCCTAAGAAAACCAAGACCTCCTGCGAGGAAGAAAAGGGTTCCTGCGATATAATTTTAAAGTTCCGCAGACAATTTTTGTTGTGAAGTTCAGGTGTAGGATCCTCAGCGAGGGTGTTGCGGAAGGTATTGCCTTGGTTTCAGGCACTCCTGTATCGCTCTTGGGTGACATCGACGAAAAGGGTTTGTTCACTGTTGGAGAGCTCAAAGGTGAAAGCGTTGCAGGAAAAGTCTTGATATTCCCCTACGGCAAGGGTTCGACCGTTGGCAGTTATACTTTGCTCCGACTAAAGAAAAAGGGATTAGCGCCGTGTGCGATAATAAACAAAGAAAGCGAGCCGATAATTGCAATTGGAGCAATAATCGCAGAAATCCCGCTCGTTGATTTGGTAAGCGACGAGTTCTTTTCACAGATTAAATCGGGCGATAGAGTTTACGTTAACGCAGTTGAGGGATTCGTGGAGATAAAATGAGGCTTGAAGACTACTTTTTAGTCTACAACGCTGAGAAGATCAAAGATGGTATGCGATATTACGTGATTCCAAGAGCTAGGAGTGAAGAGATAGAGCAGTTTCTCCTGCGCTTGTCCTACGACTACAACGTAACATTAAGGGAGAGATACGGCGAACTCATCTTGGAGGTCAAGAGATTGAGAGAGAGGAAGATTGTGAACGTTGCACTTTTTATCGCGACTTTTATAAGTACCACTTTCTTCGGCTCGATGCTATACGGGGAACCAAACTTGGTGGGAGGAGTTCTTTTCTCGTTTGCGATCCTATTCGTTTTGGGCAGTCATGAAATGGCGCACTTCTTCGTTGCGAAGAGGTGGAAAATGAGGGTTTCTTTGCCCTACTTCATACCTTTTCCAACGATAATTGGAACGCTTGGGGCGGTTATAAAGCAGAGGGGAGCGATTCCGAGTAGAAGAGCTCTGCTCGAGCTCGGCGCAAGCGGACCAATCGTTGGTTTCTTTGCATCAATCATCGTGACGCTCGTGGGTTTAAGGATCCCCTTTGAATTCGAGCTCAAAGGCAACGAGATTATGCTTGGCACTTCCTTGATCTTCGATCTGACTGTTGCGATTTCAGGATTCGACGGCTTGGTGATACATCCCATAGCGTTCGCAGGCTGGGTTGGATTCCTTCTGACCTTCTTCAATCTTCTCCCCGTGGGTCAGCTCGACGGTGGACATGTGATGAGGGCGATGATCGGAGAAAAGAGCGAAGTTGTCTCGAGAACAACACCAATAATTCTCCTACTCCTTGCGCCCTTTTTTGGGGCGATTTGGATATTCTGGGCTATGGTACTATTCTTTTTTTCCATGCAGAGACATCCAAAGCCTATGAACGACGAGAGACTCGACTCCAAGGGTTTGCTACTCGGGATTTCATGTTACGCAATAGCAATCCTCTGCTTCACGCCAACGCCTTTTTCGGTTTGGAGCTGAGTGAAAAATTTTATCCGCAACTTTTACAAATTTCATGAAGCTCGTGGTTTGCAGCAGAAGTGACAAAGCTTCGATGAACATAATGAACCATTTGCTCAGCTTCGACTCTTTCGAAAAAAGAATGCACGGAGACTTCACTTTCCACATCGGGGATCTTTTCTCGATTGTTGAGATAAACGAAAGACTGATCTATGCGGATTTCATAGACAAAAGGCTTTCAGAGTTTCTCGAGTTCGAAGAAATAATCTTCGCATCGAGGCACAGCAGTAAAGATTGCAGAAAAATACTAACCGCTCATGTTTCTGGAAATCTAAGAAAAAACGAGTTTGGTGGAAAACCGAGGAGCTTAGCGAAACCCTCGCCGATAACTCTGAAAAATTACTTTCTTGCACTGCAAAAGAGGGTTTTGAGGGTTCCCGAATTCGAAATATCGCTCGAAGCGACGCATCACGGACCATCGGAGATTGAAAAACCATCTGCCTTCTACGAAATAGGTTCGACTGAGCAGGAATGGCTCAACAAAACAGCTGGAGAGGTTGTTGCGGAATCGATTTATGAAGCTATAAAGAGCGATAGAAGAGACTGGAAGATCGCTGTCGGCGTGGGAGGGACTCATTACGTCCCAAGGCAAACCGAGATAATCTTGGAGACCCAGTTTACATTTGGACACAACTTCGCGAAGTATACGTTTGAAGAACTCGATGAAGAAATGATTCTGAAAGCGATTCGTTTGAGCGATGCGGATTACTTGATCTACGACGAAAAATCGGTAACTTCAAAGATAAAAGAGCTGATTAAGTCGATTTCGGGTGTTGAAGTTTTGAAAACAAGGGATGCAAAGAAGTTCAGGTTACAAGTGCCATAACCTTTTCAACTTCAGCATCAACAATTCTCGGCTCCCCACAGACCTTTATCACTGTCTCCGGGTCTTTTAGAAGATTTCCAGTGGCGATGCAGACAATGGTTGAATCTCGATCGATTTCTCCGATTTTTGCAAGCTTTATAAGCCCAGCAACACTTGAAGCTGATGCTGGCTCAACTCCTATGCCGTTTTTCGCAAGTATTTTCTGTGCAGAGATTATTTCCTCATCGCTTACGATCTCGGCAAGCCCTTTTGATTCGTAAATAGCATTTAAAGCCTTCTTCGCATTCACGGGATTCCCGATCCTTATTGCGGTAGCGATCGTTTCAGGGTTTGCGAAACGCTCTATTTCCTTTTTTCCTTCCTTGAAAGCTTTGTAAATCGGTGACGCACCTTCCGCTTGGATTCCGATCATTCTCGGAACTCTGTCAATTAGTCCGAGCTCTTTGAACTCTTTGAAACCCTTATAAATTGCGGATATGTTCCCAGCGTTCCCCACGGGCAGCAGCACCGCGTCTGGAACTCCAATCTCGTCGACGATCTCAAAGGCTATAGTCTTCTGCCCCTCGAGTCGGTAGGGATTTACGGAGTTCAGAAGGTATATATCCGCTTTTTCACAGACCTCACGGACTATTCTAAGCGCATCATCGAAATTGCCTTTTATCCCGATGACTTCTGCACCGTGCATCAGAGCTTGAGCCACTTTTCCCAGCGCAACTTTCCCAGCTGGGAGAAGAACGAAAGCCTTTATTCCGGCTTTTGCAGCATACATCGCCATTGAAGCAGATGTGTTTCCCGTGGATGCGCATGCGACGGCTCTTTTTCCAAACTCAAGTGCTTTGGTTATACCGACTGTCATTCCTCGGTCTTTGAAAGACCCAGAGGGGTTTAGACCTTCGTGTTTCACATAGATTCTTCGAATTCCAAGCTCTTTTTCCAGTCTCTCAAGCCTGTAAAGCGGAGTTCCGCCCTCTTTCAGTGTCACTGGATCAGATCTTACGGGAAGTAGCGATCCGTATTTCCAGACTCTGAGATCTCTGCCATCGAGTTTAAAGTTCACACTCACTTCGTCGAAATCGAATCGAACCTCGAGCAACCCTCCACACTCGCAGTTGTAATTCGTTTCTTTGTTCTCTTTTCCGCACTCGATGCACTTGAGCGAATACATGAGATGCGTGCATCTTTCAACTTATAAACGATTCCCATGCAAATTCAAAAAATTATTTGAACACTATTTAAAAACTTGGAAAAGCTGTTGAAGTATCGTGATCAACCTCCTACCAGTGTCGGTCAGTTCGTACGTCTCTGAGTTCTTTTCCACAATTTTCAACTCCATCAAAGCTTTTAGATGTCTGTCTAGGATTCCTGGGTTGAGCTTTGTCTCGAACATCAGTTGCGAAAACCTTCGGGGACTTTTTTCGAGGCTTAAAAGAATATTGCTAACGCCGTTTCTTGATATTATCTTTAGGAGCTTTTGTTGATCAAACGATACTTTCTCTCCAAACAACTCCTCGACCGAGATCATCAAATCCCCCCGGGGTATGGAGAGTTTGTAGCAGTTCAATTGATTAATTTGGCGTATATAACTTTTCCGCTTTTTTTGGCAATTGCAAAACGGTAATTACAAAAATATAATTATAAAAAGTATAAAAAATTATATCTTTTTCCCCGAGCTAAGCTTTTTATGATGGTAGCGGATACCGTTAAGCTCTCCGTATCGCTGAAAAATACGAGAGCTCTTGTTATTTTCGACAAAAAAACAAGATCTTATCGTGTTGTTGACTGCTCAAGAAAAAATTTTTGTAGAGTTTACGTCTCAAAGAACTGCCCTCCTTTTTGCGAGATCATAATTTCGGTCAAAGACTACGTGTTTAAGAGAAGAAATCCCAAAGCGGAAATCCTTGAGTTATAGTCTTTTCAACATATATTCAAAGCTTTTCCTGTATCCGAATCTCCTATAGTAGTTTCGAACACCTACGGCGCTTATAACTGCTATTTTATCAAATTTCTCTTTTGCAACCTCTTCTGCGGTTCTCAGCAATTTCTCTCCAAAACCTCGATGCTGAAAAGCTTTTACCTCGCCGAGAGGAGTTGCTTCGCCATAGACATGCAATTCTCTAATCAGAGCACAGTTCTCGAGCATTTTGATAAACGGCTTATTTGGAAATCTAAGTCTTAAAAATCCCACGATTGCATCGTGCTCTGGGATTTCGTAGGATATAAAGAACTCCTTTCCACCGGAAGCTGAATACTCCAATATTTTTAGCTCCGCTTTTTTGTATTCTTCCTCTCTTATACCTTTGTGTCCCACTTCTCTGCAACGTATGCACCTGCAGCCGTATCCGAGCTCTCTTAGCTTTTTGTGGACAAGCTGTCTTATGTTCCCGTATCTCAGCCCTATTGCTGCTTTTACAGGTATATCCCGCTGAATTCTTTGAACTCTGACCCATTCCGGTAAAAACTTCTTGGCTTTTGCTATGAGCTCTACGACTTCTTCGGTTTCATATGGCTTATATTCTCCTCTTTTCCACATTTCGTAAAGCTCGGTGCCCTTAACGACGAGCGTCGGATAGATCTTCAAGTAGTCTGGCTTAAAGTCATCGTTCTCGAAGACCTCCTTGAACATTCTCAGATCTTGCTCAAAGCTCGAACCCGGCAATCCAGGCATGAGGTGGTAGCAGACTTTGAAGGCTGAATCTTTGAGGAGCCTCGTTGCATCTATGGTGTCTTGAACTCGGTGTCCACGTTTTATTTTAACAAGAACGTCATCGTATATGCTCTGAACCCCAAGTTCAACCCTCGTAGCTCCGTAACGGAGCATATCCAAGATATGCGACTCTTTTGCATAATCTGGACGAGTTTCAAAGGTTAACCCAACGCATCTCACCTTCGCGACTTCGTTTTTTCGTTTTGCTTTTTCGAGATCTCTTTCTTCTCTCATTTTACTGTCAAAACAGTTTAAAGCGTTGTAAATGTCAAGAATAAACCTATCCCTGTATTCCCTATCTCTTGCGATAAAAGTCCCACCCATCACGATGATCTCAGCTTTGTCAACGCTGTGACCAATTTCAGACAATTCCCTGAGCCTTGCGGTGACTTGTTTGAACGCATCGTATCCATGTTGCCTTCCACGCATCGCAGCTGGTTCTAAACCTGTGTAGCTCTGGGGGCTGTTGAACTCAACTCCGCCAGGACAAGGAACGCATTTGCCATGCGGGCATTTTGCGGGGGAGCTCATAACTGCAATCACAACAATCCCGCTCAGACTGCGAGTAGGTTTCATCCTGAGCAGTTCTCTCAGTTTCTCGTAATACTCTGTGCTCCTCGCCTCTTTCAGAAGTTCGACATTGCTTGGAATGCTTACCATTCTGAGCTCTTTTGCCAACTTTTTCTTTATTTCAATCGCTTCCTCTCTACTTTTCGCTTTTTGCGCTATCTCTATCGCTATTTTTCTCAACAACTCCTGCATTGTTTCGATTTCTTTTTTTGAAAATGTTTATAAGTTTAACCCCCAAGTAAACATGCCGGGGTTGCAGAGTGGAACTGCGCCAGCCTTGAGAGCTGGTTCCCTTTGGGATCGTGGGTTCGAATCCCACCCCCGGCGCTTTTTGTGCAAATCCAAGTTTTTGGAGCTAAAAAATCGCAAAAATTAGAGAAGCAAGTCGTTTGTGAAATCGCTTATCGTTGGGCTCTGGTATATGCAATTAGCCTTGGCGTAATCGAACGCTTCTTCAACTGTCACGTTTCCGTCGTTTGGTGTTGTGTCTGCCATTCTTTGTAGCATCCCCTCGTCCACAAAGTAGTATGTGAACTGCCCGTTCTCTAAGTCGCTGAACTCGTAGGCTACTCCATTCTCAGTAGTTGCCATTACGATTATTCTTCCGTCTGCTTTCAAGTCTGTCATTCCACCTGCAAGACAGCTGTCAAATATGAAGACAATTCTTGTGGTTTTAAAATCCCTGAACCAATCTCTTAGTTCTCCATCCCAGATGTAAACTAAGTTTTTACCATCATGGCTTACGATTGCCTCATCAATCGCTTCTTTGTCTCCATCGTTCGCCTTACCCCTTGCCCCATATCCGCTGAAGAAGAAAACAACTTCGTCACCTTCGTTAGCTTTTTGTTTCACGGCGTTAACAGCTGACTCAATCGCACTGTAATTCGCATTGGAGTTTATGAGCAAGTGTACGTTCTCTTCGAGAAATCCATATTTGTTCACTAAGGCGTTGTACATGTCGATTGCGTCGTCGTCCGCAAAGTTTAGGTAGTTTTCAGTGCCAGGATAGTCTGAGATTCCAATGACTATGGCATACTTGTTCTTTCCCTCCCCCAACGGTATCGGCACACCTGTCGCCGAAGTTGCTGGTTTACCCTGCCCTTTTGGTCCTTTGAGCGTTACTTTTTTCACCAATTCGACATCAGTAGCTGGTATTGGTTTTTCTGGTTTCGCTACAGCCATTGCGGTTGCTACGAGCAAAAAAGCGCGGCAATCATAAATATTGCCAAAGCTTTTTTCATGATCATAAATTAGCACTTATGTATTTAAAATTTGTCCCGTTCTTGGCTTACAGATGCCAGAAACATTCGCACCAAGTTCAGCCCAAACCTTAGGTGTTGAGGAGATCGATTATCTCCCGCTCGCTTTTGCTATCTTCTATGTATTTTCTGATTATCCTTGATATTGCTCCTCTTAGGTGTTTGTGTGCAGTTGTTTTTGCTATTCCCAGAGCTCTTGAGATATCATCGATCGTAGCAGTTCTCTTCTCTGAAAAGTATCCTAACTCCCAAGCTACATTTATGGCCCTTTTTTGCGCCTCCGTGAGCAATTGCCTTCTCTCGGAGATTCTCGTCACTTGCAGAACTTTCCAATTTCCAACTTTCTTTAATTTTTCGTATGCCTTTGCCAAGTAGCTCAGATCTGGAACTAAGATTGTATAAATCTTGTTCCCATTTTCAACGACGATTGGAGGCTTGATAAAGCAGTAAGATTCTTCGAATGCCTTTATACCGCTCGTATCTCTAACAACAGCAAGAAAATCCAAGTTTGTGTTCGTTTTTTCAAGGATCTGCAAAAATAGGGTGCTTGGGTGTTTTTCGATTATCCTAAAACATTCGCTTATGTCGTCTTCGTACTTGGTTATCTTTACAAGGAATAGGACATCTTGAGGGTTCACGAGGATGTATTCCAAAAGTTCCATCGAAAACTTTCCCGACTGTGTCGCAACTGCGAGAGAACATGACGCCTGCTCGACTTTTACCTTTGCTACATACATAGGAGATCACTTTGTGCTAATTTTTCACTATAAAAAAAGTCTTTTTAGTAGTTATGCTTTTTGGTGAACATGTCCACTCAGTTTTGGGGTGATTGTTTTACATAATATATAATATACAAAAGGACTATTGTTGCTTGGTGGAAGTATGAGAGAAGTTATAGAGAAGATGGTTGAGGAAGCAATAGCGGCGCAGTGGGCAGATGTGAATGTTGTGAAAGAGAAGAGGGGCAAGGAGTTCGTCGTAGATGACGTGAAGCCATACGTAGACGTTGTGAACAAAATGAAAGCGGTGGGAAATCAAAGCAAGGCAGTAATAAAGCTCCACATCGACAGTGTAAATGCTCACTACGAGATACTGCGAAGTTTGACGAAAACCGTTGTACCTGAAGACGACCCATTTGTGGAACACTATCAAACACCAGCCATACTGGAGATTCTTTACGAAGAGGATGAGAAGTTCAGAAAGAGTGTTGAGAAATTCATCGAGGCGATTGGAAAAGCTGAGGCGCTCATAGGCTTAGAATGCGTTCGCAGATACGGCGGTTTCTATGGACCAACTTGTGTGGTGGACTTTGCTTTGATACCCGGAAGCACAAGCAATGTTGTTAACCGAATTCTGAAAACCGTGGACATACCAGTGGAACACAAGCAAGCGATTTTAGCTTCGAAGTCTTGGGGTATGAACACTTCCTACGGAATAGGCGAAATTTTCGCAAAAGAAATAGAGAATGGAGCTACGCTCAGCGATGCGATAAAAAAGGAGATAGGGATGATAAAGTCGCTGTACGACACTCCTACTGAGGCTCAGGCGAAGCTAATGGATGCTGTAGGGCACAAAAGCTTCGACGTTCGCAAATACATGAGCGAATACAAGAGGAGGATGAAGGGTGCAGTAAAAGAGGCTATGAACGATGGTGTGCACTATGGAAACATCGTAACTGTGCCAGCCTACTGCGTAGGTGATGCTGCGCATCATATCGCCCAATCGACGTTCAACATGTGCAAAGATGACGTGATAATGGCGGTCATCGAAGCCACGAGTCAAGTTATGGAAGCGACGCTTAGGAACAATCTCGAAAAAATAGCAAGCGAATACGATGCTTTGAGATTGGCAACAGGTTCGACAGCGTGCGCAGTTGAATGCATTTTAGAGCTTGATGGATTCAACGCAATTGTTGTCACGGATTTGCTTACGAAACGCTTCCACAACTACGTGCAACTATATCCAACAAGAAGCGCGGCAGCGGAGTTACACAATTGCGACTTCATGGACATGATATACCGTGGATGGAAGTACATCGACGCAGCGAGGAGATCGAAGAACGGAATGGGTGGAGAACTTAAGCCCAAAGTTGGAAAGTACGAAGTCGATTTGAGCCCAATTTTCAAGAACGAAGTCTTAATGAATCCGCAGCGCTACGCTTATCCAGGATGCGCAATAACTGTGAGATTCTCTGCTCTAATGAGACTTGCAGATTATCCGTGTTTGCTCACAAGTGAACCTGTAACAGCGACAATGATGACGAACATAATTGCACTACACAAAGACAAGCCGGCTTCACCAGCTAGAACTTGCAAGGATTGCGCAACCGCAGCGCTCATAGACTTCAGGCATGGTTACTGCCAGTGGAGAGAAGCGGTTTAATCCTAAACTTCAATTTTTTGGTGATCAAAATGAAGTGCTACATCTGCAAACAACTCGGCAAAGACACTGATGCGGTTGCAATCTGCATAGTTTGTGGAATGGGTGTATGCATGGAACATTCGATTAGGGAGGAAATAGACGTCTGGAAAGGCGATTATCAGTTTCCAGCAAAGAAGTTGAAGAAAAAGATTCCAAGGATTTTGTGCGTAACCTGTTATGAGGCTTATCAAGAGGGGTAAGATGCTCCTAAAACGCTGTTTGGCTGAAATTGTTGGTACCTACATTCTCGTTTTCTTCGGAGCTGGTTCTGCAGTGATAACGTTGATGATATCTCATGGAGCTGAAAAGCCGAATACATTCAACATAGGCATCGGCGCCTTAGGCGGTCTTGGAGACTGGTTTGCCATAGGGATGGCTTTCGCAATTGCAGTTGCTGCAGCCATATACTCGCTTGGCAGAGTGAGTGGGGCACACATAAATCCGGCTGTAACTATAGCTTTGTGGAGCATCGGAAAGTTTCCGGCAAGAGATGTGGTGCCATACATTGTGGCGCAGTTAATTGGTGCCACTTTGGCGAGTCTTTGCTTTTTAGCCTGCATCGGTCCAAACGCAGCGTTGATCGGTGGTTTAGGAGCCACTGCACCATTTCCTGGAATAAGCTACGGACAGGCGATATTGACTGAAGCTATAGGCACGTTCTTACTCATGCTGGTTATAATGGGAGTGGCGGTCGACGAACGTGCTCCGCCGGGATTTGCCGGCTTGATAATCGGGTTAACTGTAGGTGGCATAATTACGACTATAGGCAACGTAACAGGTTCCTCCTTGAATCCAGCAAGAACCTTTGGTCCATACCTCGGCGATTCTCTAATGGGTATCGATCTCTGGTTCTATTTCCCGATTTACGTGATCGGACCAATAATTGGCGCAATCTTTGCGGCCTGGCTTTACAAATATCTCTCCAGTTGATTGCTCTCCAATTTTTTAGTTTGCAGAGCCATTAAAGAAGTTAACTCCGGTGCAGTGGCAATTTTCGAAAGTTTATCGCATCAACAGACGACAATTAGCTTTCCGAAGCCTTCGTTTATCTCTGCTTTTATTCTTTGCCCTTTGAAAACGTTTTCAAGGAACGTTTTTACAAACCTCTTTATCTTTAGATCGTTTAGCACGAGTGTATACACTCCTTCTTTTTCAATCTTCATCTCATACCAATTTGCCTTCTCCACGTAGTTTAGGATCTTTTCCACAGTGTCGAGACCTTTTAACTTGTATTGCACTGCATGACTTAGCCCTATTTCTTCCATTTGTTCCCAAAATCTCTCGTTGTTAATGCTCTCTATTTCATTAAAAATGACTCTCCAGTGCTCAACGTCTAAGATCATGTGTTGCCTTTTTGCGAGATAGTCAACCCATATCCTTATAGTATCCACGTCTACACCAATTATGCTTAATTCATAACCAAAATCTATGAGTTCTCTGATTACTTGGCTTGTAGTTTTACCGGTTTGCTTAACAATTTTGTCTAACTTCTCTTTTGTTGTCTCATCGAGTGAGATGCTCAACCTTTCTACCATGATTTAACTTTGAAATGCACATACTTATGTTTTTTGGTTATTAATGATGTTGGCATAAAAACTCACAAAACGTAATTTAAATAATTTTATGAATAATGTGCGCGTTTCGTCTCTTTGAAAAAAATTTGTATATACCAATATTACTACAATGTAGCGATTAATAAATAACTTTAAAAGTAATGCTATAAGGAAAATTTTGGGTGGTTAAATGGAAGTTTCGGACCCGCTTGAAATGATGCGGAGAGAGTTTAGCACCTACATAACGCCGAAAGGTTGGGAGGACAAAATGGAGACCTTGGAAGAGTGGAAGAAGTTTTACGAGTCGACTGTGAAAGATAAGGAGGCGATGGAAAAGTGGTGGGAATCTTGGGCGGAGAAGATACCTTGGTTTAAGAAGTGGACGAAGGTTCTCGACGACAGCAATCCGCCGTTTTATAGATGGTTCGTTGGTGGAGAAACGAACTTAGCTTATCTCTGCACAGATTGGCAGATACAGCAAGGGAGGAAGAACAAGGTCGCAATAATATGGGAGGGGGAGCCAGTTGACGATAGAAATGAGCCGAAAGAAGTAAGAAAGCTAACCTACTACGATTTGTTTAGAGAGTCGAACAGGATTGCATATGCTTTAAGAGAAAAACTCGGGGTTAAGAAGGATGAAATCTTGACATTTTACCTACCGATGATCCCAGAGTTACCGTTGTTCATGCTTGCAGTTCAAAGACTCGGCGCTGCGCATAGCATAGTTTTCAGCGGTTTCAGCGCAGAGGCGTTGGCTGTCAGAGTAATGGATGCGAAAGCGAGAATAATAGTCACAGCAGATGGTGTTTGGAGAAGAGGAAAACAGTTGAACCTGAAGAACATCGTTGACGAAGCGATAAAGCTCTGCGAAAGAGAGGGACACAAGATAGAGAAAGTGATAGTGGTAAAGAGATTGGGAATAGAGATACCGTGGGTGGAAGGAAGGGACATCTGGTATCATGAGTTCTTGGCAGACGTGCCGAAAAACACTTTTGTCAGCTGTGAGCCAAGGGGAAGCGAAGATTACAGCTACATACTCTACACATCCGGAACGACTGGGAAACCGAAGGGCGCTCAACACTCAGTTGGAGGTTATGCTGTGTATCTATACGCAACTACGAAGATGATCTTTGACATAAGAGACGACGACATCTACTGGTGCACCGCGGACATAGGCTGGGTTACTGGGCACAGTTACATTGTCTATGGACCGCTGATGCATGGGGCGACGATAATAATGTATGAGGGAGCCTTGGATTACCCGGATCCAAGCAGGTGGGCTGCAATGATCGAAAGACATGGAGTAACGATATTCTACACCGCTCCGACTGCGATAAGGATGCTCATGAAGTTCTCCGAGGAGATCTATCTGAAACACGATACTTCAACGCTGAGAATAGCCCACAGCGTCGGAGAACCAATAAACCCGGAGGCGTGGAGATGGTACTTTAGGGTGTTTGGTAGAGAGAAGACTTGTAGTTCAAGCACGTGGTGGATGACTGAAACAGGCGGAATGCTCACTGGTCATTACCCAGGCAGAGGAAAGATATTGCCGTTGAAGCCAGGAACGAACGGTCCAATATTTCCCGGAGTTACCTGTGCAGTTGTGGACGACGATGGAAATCCAGTTCCACCTGGGACACGTGGTTACTTCGTGATCACGTCTCCTTGGCCAGGGATGCTGATGACCCTTTGGCAAGCTCCGCAGAGATACATCGACGTCTACTTTGGGAAATACAAGCACAGGGGCTGGTGGTATTACACGGGCGACTTTGCAATGCTCGATCAAGACGGCTGGGTATGGGTAATTGGCAGAGCTGATGACGTGATAAAAGTAGCTGGGCACAGAATTGGCACAGCAGAAGTCGAATCTGCAATGATAAAGCACCCAGCGGTTGCAGAATCTGCTTGTGTTGGAAAGAGTGACCCTATTAAAGGAGAGATACCCCTGATCTATGTAACGCTCAAGAGAGGATACACACCATCTGAGGAGATGAGACAGGAGTTGAAGAGACATTTAAGGGCGACGATAGGCCCTGTGGTTGCGAGTGACGCTGTGATCACTTTTGTAGACGTTTTGCCTAAGACGAGAAGTGGAAAGATAATGCGCAGATTGCTCAGGGCTATCGCAGAAGGAAAGCCACTTGGAGATGTGACGACGCTTGAAAGCGAAGTTGCGGTTGAAGAAGCTAAGAAGGCTTACGAGATGATAAAAGCGGCGCTCGAAGCTGGGTCAACTTCATCTTAATTTTTTAACGATTTCTCGGGAGGTGTGAAAATGGAATATGAGAGAAGTAGATGGCTCTATGTAATATCAGGATTAATAATTAATATTTGTCTTGGCGCGATATACGCTTACAGCGTGATCCAAGTCCCGTTGAAAAAGCTCTTCGAAGCGTCCCCTCCTGAGGGTTTCGGTTTAAAAGTTACGGCGACGGAGATGCAACTTCCGTTCTTGGTATTCTTGGCGGTATTTGCGTTGACTATGCCAATTATGGGAAAATACATCGACAAATACGGTCCGAGAAAAATCGCTGTAGTTGGGGGCATCGTTGTTGGGCTTGGCTGGTTTTTGGCATCGATTGCAAACTCACCTTTGGCTCTTGTTTTTCTCTATGGCATAATCGGAGGTCTTGGTGTGGGAATTGCCTACAACTGCCCGATTGTCACGTCTGGAAAGTGGTTCCCGGATAAAAGAGGTTTAGCGGTCGGACTTACAATACTGGGCTTTGGTTTCTCGGCTGCGATAACTGCACCACTAATGGACTTCTTGGTTGCATCTTATGGCGTTCAGAACGCTCTTAGAATACTTGGAGTTTTATTTACAACCATAATAATCCTCTGCGCCTTAGTTCTCCGCTTTCCGCCAGCGGATTGGAAGCCAAGTGGGTGGAAAGCTCAAGCGGCTACAACGACCTCTTCAGGTCTTAGCAGGCGAGAAATGGTGAAAACAAAGACCTTCTATGGCTTGTGGCTCTGCTACACCTTTGGAACTCTTGCCGGGCTGATGGCAATTGGAGTTTCAAAACCTGTTGGCTTAGAGGTTGCGAAGAACATTGGAATAAGCGAAGCAGAGATATCGGCCTTCTTGACTGGTTTGGTTGCTGTTTTCGCTTGCTGTAACGGATTTGGGAGACCTGTTTTCGGATGGATAACCGACAGATTAAAACCAGCGAAAACTGCAATGCTCTCTTATGCTCTGATAATTCTTGCATCCCTCATGATCTACAGCTACCCAGCGTCGCTCGCAATATATGCGCTGAGCTTTGCAATTCTATGGCTAAACCTTGGAGGTTGGCTTGCCATAGCTCCAGCGGCGACTGCGAGCTTCTTCGGAATGAAAGACTACGCAAGAAACTATGGACTCGTCTTCACAGCTTACGGAGCAGGAGCGGTAGTTGGAAACGTACTCGTTGGGCAAGTAAAGGACATCTTCGGAGCGTACATCGCGGTTTTTCCGTACGTTGCAACAATTGCTTTTCTCGGTATAATAGTCGCAGTTGCCTTGATGAAACCAGTGCAAGTTGGGCAAACTAATTGATTTTTCTATTTTTCACTGTTCCAAAATATGGCTTTTGATAGCTCTGCAAAGGCTTTAGTGGGATTGCAGTCTCTTAAGTGTCTCCTTTATACATCGAATCTGCGCTTCTCTGTTCTCCTTGAGACTCTCTTCGAGGCTCCGATACCAGCTCCTCTCTAAGATTGTCTTTGATTCCACAATCGTATAAAGCGGAACTGACAGCAATTTCTGCGTGTATTCTTCGACTCCCTTTTCCAAATCTCCATAGATTTCGTTTACAAGTCCGATTAGCTTTCCTTCTTCTGCTGTTATTTGTCGCCTCGTAAAAACAAGTTCCCGGGCTATTCCGTCTCCGACGAGCCTTGGGAGGATTTGCAAGGCACCCATGTCTGGTATTATACCGAACTCAGGTTCTCGCAAATAGAAGATCGTTCCCGGAGTTGCTATGCGAATGTCCGCGGCCAGAGCCAACTGCATTCCCCCACCAATTGCGTAACGTTGAACAGCAGCCACCACTGGCATTTTAAGCGTTCTAATATCGTAGATTAGCTTCTGAACATCGTCTATGAGCTTTTCAAGCTCCCGATCACTCCTAATTTTCTGCGTTAAGTTTGCAAGCAATTCCCTATCCAAACCTGCACAGAAAGTATCTCCCTCTCCCGAAAGAATCAGGACTCTTGCAGACGACTCCTTCACAGCATCTACTGCTTCCCTTAGTTCAAGCAAAACTTGTTCGTTGAGCGCGTTTTTCTTTTCTGGACGGTTCAAGCTTATTCTTGCAACTTCTTCGTTCAGAATTAGCTTCACTTTCTGCATGCTCAGCTTTTGCTTCAATGCATTTAAGCTTAGTCCCTCATCAATCGACTTCGGAAATTCTCATCTCCACGTCATCTATGTGCTCGTAGCCAAGTCGCTCTTTTATAACGAGATAAGCCATCTCCGGGGATATTACGCCGATTTCAGTTATTATAGCGTCGATGTAGCTCCTCGGAGTAACGTCGAACGCAGGATTTCGGGCTTTTATTCCGAGCTTTAACATTTCTGGCGGAAGAACTTCTTCGGCAGACCGCTCTTCAATAACAACGAGCTCTCCTCCAAGCGTTTTTGGACTGAACTTGTAAGTCTCCGCAGCAACGATGAAAGGAACCCTCGCCTCTTTTGCGCACAGAGCTATTTGAGAAGTTCCGATTTTGTTTATCAGTGCACCGTTTGCAGTTATTGTGTCTGCGCCAACGATCACGCAATCGATTTCGTTCATGAAGTAGCGAACCGCAGAGTCAACGATTACAGTGACGTCGATGCCTGTTTCTTTTAGCTGTCTCGCAGTTATGTGTCCTTGTAATCTTGGACGGGACTCGGTCGCAAAAACCTTTATCCTTTTTCCAACTTCGTGCGCCTTCTTTATCACCGCTATTGCGGCCGATGAATTGCAGTGCGTTAACAGCGTTGAGCCATCGCGTATCCTCTTCTCCCCTATTTCTGCTATCCTTTTCTGCGCTGTGTTTATCCAGTTCAGGAATTCTTCGGCCCTTCTAATCAGATCCTCACGCTTCTCTTCAACGCTCTCGCCTTTGTATCTCATCACGTAGTTGATCGCATTGTAAAGACTGACAGCGGTTGGTCGTGAGCTTAAGAGTAGTTCCGCAGCTCTTTTCATCTCTTCATCAAAATCTCTGTTGATTCTCAAAGCGTGCTCTTTCAACGTCTCTACTGCGAACTTCGCAATCTTCGAAGCCCCACGAATCTCCATTGATCTTATCTTCTCAACCGCAGTCAGAAGATCCATAAAAAACTTCTCCAGCAACCATTTAAATATCTTTGCCAACTTTTTCCATGGAAAAGATCTGTATCGTGCACTATGGCGAAATCGGTGTTAAGGGGAAGAACAGGGAATTCTTCGAGAAAAAGCTGGTCGAGAATATTCAAAGATTTGCGGAAGCGAAGCGAAGATTTGGCTACATCGAAGTTCCATACCGCGAAGGATTGGAGGAGAAACTTAAAAAAGTTCCGGGGATAAGGTATTTTGGTATAGGGTTCAAAACTGGGCTCGACATCGAAGAAATAAAGGCCGCAGCCCTTAACGCTTTGCCAGAAACTTTTGAGAGCTTTAAGATTTCTGCATCGAGGAGAAACAAGAATTTTCCGATGAACTCGATGGAGATAAACAAGGTCGTTGGAGCGTTTGTTGTCGAGAAAACTGGGAAAAAAGTGAAGCTCGAAAAACCAGATGTTACGATTTGGATTGAAATAGGGAATGAAGCCCTTGTTTATTCGCAACGTTTTGAAGGTATTGGCGGTTTGCCGGTTGGTGTTGCAGGAAAAGTTGTATCCTTGATTTCGGGCGGAATTGATAGCCCAGTGGCGAGTTTTCTCGCGATGAAGCGTGGATGCGAAATTGTAGCGGTGCACTTCTTCAACAAAACTCTTCACTCACCAGAAATTCGAAAAAAGATCGTAATGCTTGCGGAAAAGCTCTCCGAGTATCAAGGCGAATTGAAGCTTTACATGGTCCCGTTCGAAGAGGTGCAAATGGAAATAATCAGAATAGTGCCACCTAAGCTCAGGATGGTAGTTTATCGCAGAAGTATGATTAGAATGGCAAATCTCATCGCAGAGAAGGAAAAAGCGAAGGCGATAATCACGGGAGACAACATCTCGCAAGTCGCGAGTCAGACGCTCGACAACCTCAACGTCATCTACAGCGCCTCAAAGCTCGCAGTTCTACCTCCTTTACTCGGATTTGACAAGGAAGAAATAATTGCGCTTGCAAAGAAGTTCGGAACTTATGATATATCCATTTTACCCTACGAGGACTGTTGCTCTTTGATGATTGCAAAGCATCCTGAAACGAGGGCTAGGAAAGAGATTGTGGAGGAGTTTGAAGAGTTCGAGGAACTCGAGAGAAATGCGGTTGAAAATGCCGAAGTTCTCGAATTTCGCATTTAATGGCTTCAAAAAATAAAAGTTTTCAGGATTCGCTAAATCACTCGTAAACTTTCTCCCACTCCTTATACCAGTCCATCGCATCCTTTTCACAATCTCTATCCTTCGAAGGCATTCCCATGAGCTTGTAGGCTTCGTGCTGGATAAGCACTTTCATTATCTCGTTGCTTCCCGTCCAGATTGGAGCGAGCCTTGCGTCACGGAGCATCCGTTCTATTGGATAGACTTGCGTGTAGCCTATTCCGCCCAAGATTTGCATCGCCTTATTCACAACATCCCATAGAACATCGGTGGCGAAGAACTTTGCCTCGCTTACAAGTCTGCGTGGATCTTGATTGAACTTGCCCTGATCGTAAAGATCAACTGCCTTGGCTGCGTTGTAAACCAAAGCCCGTGCAGCATCGACCATCGTCACCGCTTCCGCTACCATGAAGTTGACACCTTGGAAGTCCCTTATCTTCCTACCAAAGGCCTTTCTTTTGTCCGAGTATTTCATCGCTATCTCTATCGCAGCTCTTGCACCTCCAACAGCGCCAGCTGCAGAAGTCAGCCTTTCGGGTATCATCATTCTGTTAAATATCTCTCTTGCACCATTCACCTCGCCTAAAACGTATTCTTTGGGTACTTCGA
Source organism: Archaeoglobaceae archaeon (assembly GCA_038882935.1). Taxonomy (GTDB): domain Archaea; phylum Halobacteriota; class Archaeoglobi; order Archaeoglobales; family Archaeoglobaceae; genus WYZ-LMO2. The sequence goes on from JAVZNF010000006.1 coordinate 35,092, forward strand.
CGTTGTTAAACACGATTCTTGCTGTCCCCATACCGCGGAAGCCGAGCAGGTTGTAGACCTCTTGAATCTCGACACCCATCTCACGCTCAACGATAAAGGCGGTGAGAGCTTTGTGACTTGGAGCGTTTGGATCGGTTCTTGCATAGATTAGGTAGAAGTCTGCAACTTTTCCACCAGCGATGAACCTCTTTGAGCCGTTGAGCACCCATACGTCTCCTTTTTTCTCCGCTTTGGTTGTCGTGCCGAAGAAGTCGCTACCGCCCCTTGGTTCCGTAAGTCCTTCTGCGGAGATCTTCTTCCCTTTTATTATCGGCTTCAAGAATTCCTCTTTCTGCCATTCGTTGCCAAATCTGTGCAGAGCTTCACCGACAATGCTGACCATCGCGTAAGCGCAGCCGAGCCCAAGACCGAGAACTCCAATCTCTTCGAGTGCAACACTCTCTGCACTCCAATTCAAATTTCGACCGCCGTATTTCTCCGGGAATCTTAAGCCAAGAAGTTTCTTCTCAGCGCAGGCTTTTACGAACTCAAAAGGATAATCGATCTCGTTTCTGTCCATCTTTCTAAGCAACTCTGGATCAACGCTTGCTACGAACTCCTTGACCTCTTCCCTAAGCTTCGTTTCTTCTTCGGTCAGCAAACAATCGTTTTCGAGCATTTTATCACCGCTTCTTCTTTGTTGCGATCTTTAAAAAGATTACGTTTACGTTAATGTCAAGTTTAGAAAAGCTTTTAAAAGTTTCTACGTCCTTGGTTCGATGGGGAGAAAGAGGAGGCAAGAAGTCAAGAGTGAAGAAAAGGAGACATTCACGATTTCAGAACTTGCAAGAGAGTTCGAGATCAGCACGAGAACTATACGCTATTACGAGGAGCTTGGTCTTCTCTCTCCGCAGAGAACTTCTGGTAATCAGAGAATTTTTACGAGAAAAGACAGAGTGAGGCTGAAGCTGATTCTTCGTGGGAAAAGACTGGGTTTCAGCCTGAGCGAGATCAAGGAAATGATAGAGATGTATGACATTGCTGGTGAAAGTGAGCAGATTAGACTGACGCTGAAGTATGGAGAGAAAAAGCTGAAGGAAATCGAGGAGAAGATAAAGGAACTTGAAATGCTAAAAGAAGACCTCCTTGCAATCAGAGAAATTCTGCTCGAAAGGCTAAAGGAGCTTGAAGGATCGACTAATCCTTAGAAACGAAGAATTTCGCTGGCTCAATCCACTCGCTTTTGCACTTTGGGCACTTGCTTGGCTTGATACTCTCGAATTCAAAACCACATTTTCTGCAAGTCGCGGGAGAGATTAGCAACTTCTTGCCCCTTCTTTTCAGAACCTTTGAAGCTTTTTTTAGCTTCTCATAGACTTCCTTTTCCATGCTAGGATCGAGATCCAAAGCCAGGATTATCTGCCTCACTGTCATTGGTTTCTCCTCAAGAAGATCGAGAATCGCTTCGAGCCTCATTTTCCATCAATTTCAAAGACGACGGTCCTGTTGAAGTAATACGGATGGAACTGCGTCATCCAGTGCGGAAAAGTGGAGTAGTCGAAGCTCATTTGGATTTCCAATCTTCCACTGTAACCCTTTTCTTTCAAAATCTTTGCGATGTTTTTATCGAGCTCCTCTAAAGATGAGCCAGCCACCGTTAATCCATGTCCTTCTGCCACCCACTTATTTTCGTGACGTAAAATAAAAAAGAATTTCATAAAAATTTAAACATGGGCAATCAATTGCCAGCTGAGCCAGTATAGGATTCCGAGCAGTATTATCGCCAGGATTATGCTTCCTGCTACAAGTCTTCGCTCGATTGGCAGTATTTCTTCCTTCACTGCAAGTTCTGCTTTCAGCTCTGTTTCTTTTTTCTCTTCAGCCATCGCTCTCACCTCAGGAAGAACACATGGATGTCGTGGAAGAAGAGCCAGCTGATAAATAGTCCGATCCAGAGTATGAAGCCGAACAGGCAGACTACGTAAACGAGTGCAAGCTTTCCAATGCCCTCTCTGCGCAACGTTGAGAAGTCAGAGATTAGGCCGATGCTGAAGAATGTTAGGGCGAAGTAGAGTTTTCTAAATACATCCATTTCTCCCGTTGCAGTTGCAAAGGGTGCGAGAGCTTTCTTAACAGCATCGCTTATCTGCTCCGGCGGAAGTCCTGCAGTGGCAACGCTTATCGCTACAGAAGTAACCCACATCAGTATGAAGAATGTAAGGAAGTAGCCAATCACGAACTTTGGAAATCTATACCATATCTCGATCTTTTCGACCTTCTCTCCAGGTCTTCTGTCGATCCAGTAGACCCAGATAATTGCGAGAATGAAGGCCCAGACACCAATGAATATGTCGATAAAGATCTTCGTCACGACTCCGGCGTTCAAAATCCAGCCCTGGAGAGGTTCAAACTCCGGATGCGTTCCTGTGATCAAAGCGTCAACGATTGCACCGCTTGCAGCTGCAGCACCGTCAGTTTTTACAGCTAAGCCCATCCATGCTCCAGCGACAAGGGGCTGATGCCAAAGGAAGGCAGCCGCTGCAAAGGGTAGGATTAGGAGCTCCACGACTGCAAAGACTATGACGAGTGAGGAAACCATGATCGGAACCAATGGCCTTGCTCTTATCGCAGCTCCGGTTGCGATTGCAGCAGAAACTCCGCAGATCGAGATTCCTGAAGCAAGAGGAGCTGCCCATTCTTTTGTAAGGCCAAAGTATCTGCGAGAAACCCAGTAAACAAGAGCCCAGTAAATTAGATACGCTTCAACAATTGCACAAACACCTCGGAAGAGGAAATTCGCCAGCACTCTTGGGTCGATCTGCACGGCTTTAATACCTACGGTAGCACCTAAGAGAACAATCGCAGTCTTTATGTACCACTCTGGTCTCGCAGCCTCTTTCAGCTTTTCAGCAAAGCCTTTTGCAAAGTTCCCTATTATCAGGCCGAGGATCAAGGCAAATATAAGTCCTGCTTCACCGGTAAGCCTTAAGCTCCATGGAATCCCCGCTTTTGCCGGATCTGTTGAAGCCACGTAGCTGTAGTGTCCTAACCACCAGCAGAGCCATGTGAGGAAGTATATCACCGTGAAGCCGGCAGCGTATTTCTTGAGGTTCCAGCCCATCGCTTTCGCTCCAATGCTCATGATTACTAGCAATACTATGTATGTTACTATCAGTGCTCCTACGGGACCGAGGTATGCGTATTTTCCAGATATTGGAACTATTGACTTCGCCGGATCGAGCCACTCCTTTGCATTTGCAGCCCAGCCCATGATATCGAAGCCATATGCCGCGCCGAGGCATAGAAAGAACAACAGCATTCCTATCCAGAATGCCCACCAGTCCTCTTTCTTCCACAACGAACTCCAATCCGTTTTAGCCATACCACCACCTTGCCCACCCAGTGGGCTTCAATAAAAGTTGACTTTAGCAAATATTAGGATATCGTCAAAAATATAGTCAAAAAGTGTCAGCAATTAACGCTTTACCCTCTTCGGTCACCTCAAGCACTTTCTCCCTCCCCTGCTTAATAACTCTAACAAGTCCTCTGTCAACAAGATATGCAAGTCTTTTCTTTGTAGTGTTACGAGTGATCCGCAGTTCGTCCATGACATCCTTTATCGAGGGCATATCTCCGCTTCTACTCTTCGCATAGATTACCCTCAGAATCTCGAACATCTCACGCGGGATCGCAGAGATCTTTGCTTTCAGCTCAGGGCATTCGCTTCTTATCAACGATTCCTTTTCAATATCGATTATGCTCGAGTAAACGATTATGACCCCTTTGTTCAACACGAAATATATGTCTTTCAGCTTTTGAATCAAAGCAAAGACTTCTTCGAAGTTCTTGTTCATTAGAAGGAAGTCTAAATCGAGCAGGATTGCGTTCTTCCAACCTTCAAGGCGGGTAAGCAACTCGTAGATCTCTTTCGTATCGTTTAAGCCCTTCTCCGAGAGCCAGTAAAATTGAGCATTTATTGCAAACTCCTCTGGGTATTTCCTACTTAAGATCACGGGTTTGTAGCCGAAGTTTGCTAGATCCTTTAATGCAGCAACCGCTTCGCGTAAATCTTTTGTGAAGTACGTCCTCCCGCGTTCTACGTTAAATCTAAACATCCTCTTCTCCAAATCCCCACTTATTTCTCTAACGATCACCGAGAAACCAGATTCGCCAACTGGAGAAATTGTGACCTCGACGCTGATAACTTCTCCATTTTTCGTCAATCTTCGGGTCTCAAACCTCAGCTCGGTTTCGCCCTCTCGAATTCTCCTCAAGATCAGCTCGGTCTCGTTCTTGATCTCATCTGGTAGAAGCAAAGAGGAATCTTTTCCGATTATTTCCTCTCTTCTCCACCCAAAAAGGCGTTCAGCGGTTCTGTTCCAGCTCCTTATCTTTCCCTCGCCATCCACAGAATATATTGCGTCGTTTGAAGTCTCAACGATTCTCGCCAAATACTCCAATTCCTTCTGTGAAGTTAGGAGCTCCTTGGTTTTCTTTTCGAGTTCTTCACAAACCTCTATGAGCTTCGTTTCAGTCTCCTTTTTCTTTGTTATGTCTCTCATAATTGAGACAAAACCAACGAGCTCGCCTTCGCTGTAAATGCTCGTCAGAGTTTGATCAACGAGAATCTTCTGTCCATTCTTGGTGATCCTTACGGACTCGATGTCTTTTGCAAAACCCTCCAAAATAGCTTTTTTGAAGTTCTCTCTGCATTTTTCAGCAAGTTCTTCTGGCAAAAGAATATTGAAGGGCTTTCCGACAACTTCTTCGGCATTGTACCCAAGCATCATTTCCGCGCCTTTGCTCCAGGAGATTATCCTTGAGTCGAGGTCTAGAATCACTATTGCATCAACTGAATGCTCAAAAACTGCTTTTAACCATGCGAGTTCTTTTTCCAGCCTCTTTCTCTTTTCTATATTTCTTGCAACGAAAAATCTGTCAAAAGATTTCAGTTCGACGCTCACAACACCGTTTTTTCCCTTTGCTTCGCACTCGGAGTTTGGTTTGAAATTCACGAAGATATCTTCGATCTTCTTGCCAACTATCTCGCTGTCTTGGAATCCGAGAACTTTTTCCGCGAAATTCGAAGTTTTAATAATCCCGTTCTCGACTTCAAAAATCCAACAATCGAAATCACGGATTAAATTGCGTAACGAGTTTAGAGTATCGCTTAGCTTATCTGATTTATCCAGGAGGTTCTCGATGGACAGTTTTATCTCTTCAAGCTCATCTTTTCTCTGCACAAGGCATCCGCTCTCTAAAAGCAGTTCTCGAATTTCTGCGAGCCGTCTGAAAACGCTTCCAAGAGCAAACACTCCTATACCGAAGGCGACGATCAAGACGTAAACGAGAAAAGAAAGTGGCAAGTTAGAAAAGAAGACGAAAGATGTAAGAGCGATCGAAAGCGCACTTGTTGTTACAAGCAAAAGCGTAAGTCTTTGGATCATATCACGCCACCTCTGAAAATCAGCAGAAAAATGGTTAGAGAAATTAGCATCCCGCAAAAAGTTGCAAACACCGGCTTAAAGCCCGAGAGATAGATGTCCCGCAGTTCCACTGTAATCCCTATTCCCGCCAAAGTTGATGCGAATAGAATAGTCGAGGCATCTTTTAGGATGGAAGCACTCTCACCAAGATAGGAGCTCAGAAATGCGGTCGTTACAAAGGCTACGATGAACCAGGGAACGTAAAATCTCTTTTCTGAGTATAGGAAGGAAAGGATGAATGCAACGATTGCAATCATCGCAATTCTTATCGCCTTCACGCTCAAAGCTTTTACAACCTCTTCTGCACCAAAAACCGATGTTGCAATCTTTACTAGTCCCGTTTGTGGTAAAGTAGATCCAGCGAGCAAATAAAACTTGTTGGGAAAGAGATTTTTCGCCAAAGGTGGGTACAGAATTGTGCAAAGGAGACCAACAACTGTGATTGCGATGATCGCAGTCGAGAATTCCTCTTTTTTCGGCTTTACTATTGGAGACACTATCGCTATGGCTGACAAGCCACATATACCGCTACCACAGGATAGAAGTATTGAGAGCTCTTTGCTGTTCCCCGATTTTCTTGAAATTACGAAAACCGAGGCAAAGATGGTGGAAGCTAAGAGCAAAGTGAATGCAACTTTTTCGAGCTCCATCGAAGTTATGGGCACGTAGATGTTGAAACCGTATAGAGCGATGGAAGTTGGTAGCAGCGTTCGCAGGAGCTTGTTAACGCTCTCCTTTACTTCTTTTCCCAGAAAGGAACCAGCAGAGATCCCAAGGATAAAGGCTACGAAGAGTGCATCAAGACCGGGATCAATGTGGTTTACAGAGAATCCTATGGATCCGAGTAGCAATAAAAATGCGAAAACTCTGAGCTCTGAGCCTTTGTCAAGGCTCCAGAGTTTCCAGAGTTTCGCGGTCACAGTCCAGTGCATGTTTTATAATCCACGTAAAATTTAAAAAGTTAGTCGGAAACTGTGTTAGCTCTTATTCAACTGGTTTGAGGGAGGCGTTGAGATATATGAACGGCGTGTCGAGCAATGCAACAACAAATTTCATCGCATAAGAAGTTATGAAGATCTCAAAGATACCTTTCCAACCAAGAGCTACGAGAAACTCTGGATTGAAGACGACGAAGAAGAGCAATGTAAAGGTAACGTTGTCTATGAACTGCGAAACCATCGTCGAAGCGTTGTTTCTGAGCCACAGAAATCTTCCCTGTGTCCTCTTTCGCCACATCTCAAAAGCCCAGACGTCGTGGAACTGTGAAATTATGTATGCTGTTAGACTCGCAACCATTGCAGATGGCATGAACTGGAAAACCTGAGCCATTGCTGGGCTTATTGTGTCGCTTTCGTGTGGTTCAAATAAAATTGTCAGCTGCATTACAATCGTTGCGAATACCATCACAAAAAAGCCCAATAGTACGGCTTTTCTTGCTTCCTTTACACCATAGCGCTCTGTCAAGATGTCGGTTGCAAGGAAAGTCGAACCATAGATAACATTTCCCATTGCCGTGACAAGTCCGAAGACCTCGATAATCTTCGTGACTTGAATGTTCGCTATCACAACTGCGATCGCCACCCAAGCGAAGAGACCAGCTTTGCCGAAGAATTTGTGTGCAAGAGTTATACCAGAGAAACAAACGAGAAGGAGAAAAAAGCCGAGGATTTCGTTCAACATAACACGAACACCACGCTGTTCGGTGTCTCTATCCTCTCCGCCTCAAATCCTTCAACAATTCTCCTAACTTCGAAATCAAACCAATCTGGCTTTAGCGTTATCTTTTCACCGTTTAGATTTATCTCCAATGCTTCTTTCAACAGCTTTGCTCTCTCCTCTTGGCTCAGCGATTCGACGATTTTCACGACTTGCTTCGCTTTATCTTTCAGACTTGGCCCGATTATTGCAAACTTTGGCTTTATCTTTGTCACTTCTTCTCTCACCACTGGCATCTCTTTTGTTATTTCGACTTCTGAGTTTGTTGCAAAGCTGAGATCGAGCGAGTCGAGTTCAAGATTTGTGAAGACTATTACCTTCTTCAGCGGAGCATTCAAAGCAAATCCTTTGTCGTGCTTTAGTTTCCTTATTGCAGAAAGAATTTCCTTCATTTCTTCACCTGCTATTTCAGATTTCTCGTCGATGAACTCCTTCTCGACTTCCGGATACTTCTGAAGATGAATACTACCACTTCTGAACCTGTTCCAGATCTCTTCGGTTATGAAAGGCGTTATCGGAGCGAGAAGCCTTAGAACTCTGTCGAGAACGTATTCAAGCGTAAACTTCGCAGATTCGGCTTCTTTTCCAGAGTAAAGCCTACCTTTGACGAGCTCTATGTAGTTGTCCGCAAAATCATACCAAACGAAACTTCTTATAGCTTTGAGCGCTTCATCGAATCTGTAGCGCTCCATTGCATCACGAACAAATTCTATGAGTTTGTTCAGCTTTGAAAGAATCCATCTGTCTGTAATCCTCAGGTTGTCTGCTTTGCCGTTGCCAATGTGCATCAGCACGAATCTCGCAATACTCCAAAGCTTCTGCTGGAATCTGCTTGACGCAACGACTTCTCTCCAGCTGAAGATCAGATCCTCGCCTATGACACCGCTCGCGGCCCATTGACGAAGCGCATCTGCGCCGTATTTTTCAACAACTTCCTCTGGGCTGATCACGTTGCCTATGCTCTTGCTCATCTTCCTACCATCTTCTCCAAAAACGATGCCGTTGATCACGATCTCTTTCCATGGGATCTCGTTCATAAGCTCAAGGGAGCGGAGTATTGTGTAGAAAGCCCACGTCCTTATTATGTCGTGTCCTTGGGGGCGAAGCGACACAGGAAACTCCTTTGTTTCTGGCCAGTTTGCGATTACCAATGGAGTTATGCTCGAGTCCATCCACGTATCGAGCACATCTTTTTCTCCTTCGAACTCATCGCTACCGCAATCGCAACGCTTCCTTGGCTTGTCTTTTGTTGGATCCACGGGTAGCCAATCCTCTTCTGCTATCATCGGCTTTCCGCATTTCTTGCAATACCACACGGGAATCGGGGTTGCAAAAATTCGTTGCCTACTTATGACCCAATCCCATTCCATCGATTCAACCCAACTCCTCAACCGTTCGAACATGTAATCTGGAACCCACTTGATCTTTTTCGCCATCTCGAGCACTTTTTCCTTGTCAACTCTAACAAACCACTGCTCTGCTGGGAAAATCTCAATCGGAGTCTTACAACGCCAGCATACACCAACACTGTGCTCGATATCGATTTGCTTCAGCAATCTGCCCTCTTTTCTAAAGTCCTCGAGTATTCTCTCTCTCGCTTCAGCTATCCTCAATCCCCTGTATTTCCCTGCGAGCTCGTTCAGAGTTCCATCGCGGTTTATGACAACTCTCATCTCAAGATTGTGCTTTTTCCACCACTTCACATCTTGGCGATCGCCGAAAGTGCAGATCATCACAATTCCTGTACCAAAGCTTGGATCCACGGCATCGTCCGCAATTATCTCTACCTCTTTCTCGGAGATTGGAACCTTTACTTTTTTTCCAACGAGATGCGTGTATCTTTCGTCTTTTGGATTAACAGCCAAGGCGACGCATGCCGGAATAAGTTCTGGACGAGTCGTTGCAATTGTAACTTCGTCGGAAAACTTTATGAAGTTGAGCTTTGTTCTTCCTTTCTTGTATTCGATCTCCGCAAGCGCTATCGTTGTTTCACATCTCGGACAAATGACCACCGGGTGATACCCACGGTAGATCGAACCTTTTTTGAACATTCTAACGAAGGAGAGCTGGGTTTTTGTGTAGTATTCAGGATACATCGTGATATATTCCTTGCTCCAGTCTATGCTGAATCCAAGCCTTTTTGCTGTAGAACGCATCTTTTCTATGTTCTCCTCTGTGAACTTGACACAAAGCTCTCTGAATTCCTCTCTGCTGACTTGGTTCTTCCTTATCCCATATTTCTCCTCGACCTTCACTTCTGTTGGCAATCCATGGCAATCCCAGCCTTGGGGAAACATGACTTCGTAGCCGTTCATCCTTTTGTAGCGAGCTATGAAGTCAATAATGCACCAATTCAGCGCATGACCTATGTGAAATGAACCCGTCGGATAGGGGGGAGGTGTATCGATTATGTAGTGCGGTTTTTTGGAATTCCAGTCGAAGTAAAACATTTTTTCATCCCACTGCTTCAGCCACTTCTCTTCGATCTCGAGTGCTCTGTATTCTTTTTCCATGTATTCGAATCTATGCTGGGAATATATTATTTGCTTCAACTTTAGGCTGAAGATCCGCCAAACAATCAACACAATCAACTTCGCATGTTACGATTTCTCTGACACGCGCTCTTTGGTAATCGCTCAACGTGTAACCGTAGAATTCTTTTACGAACCTGCAAGGAAATCTATAACCGTTTTTTGCGAGCTGTATTGCAATGAAAGCTGCTATTTCTTTTTCTTCTGTCATATTCTGGATTATAAACGAGAGTATCAGAAATGCTGCGACGATCACAAATGCCACAAGCTCCACGAATTGGATTGAATTATATGTAATTAAATGTTTTGTTCGATTTTCGAACCAAAAAGATTATATTCATTAGCAACATCTTAAAAATTAAAAACAAAAAGTTGGTGATAGTATGATAGAGGGTTTGCTAGCTCTATCTGCGCTGGGTTTACTTCCATGCAATATTCGTTAGCATAACTCTCGGTTTCCCATTGGTTATAATGGCTCTTCTTTGGAAACACAACAGAACTGGCGTAGAAGATTACTTCCGGGATGCTAAAATTGCAACATCGGTTTTAGCTGTAAACTTCGCCTTGGGAGCTATAACCGGAACGCTTGTTGAATTTGGTCTGGTTCAGGCTTGGCCAGGGACTATAGTTGCAATAGCCACCTTTGCTTTTACTCCTTTGGCGTTCGAGCTTGTAGCGTTTGCCTGTGAAATCGCACTCTTGGTTCTCTTCATAGTAACGCTTGGAAAAATAAAACCGATGAAGAGTTTCCTAATTCTTGCATTTTACTGGATTTTTGCAGTTCTTTCAGGTGTTTTGATTACCGCAGTGAACTCTTGGCTAATCGTCCCGTGGGGCACGGGAATTGTTGCAAAGACACTCTATCCATTTATGCCGGATTTCGGACCCCTTTATACAGATGTTGAGAAGCTTTTAGCTCTGAAAGTACTTATTTTAGCGACCGGTTTACCTATGCAGGCAATTCTTCAGATTCCAGAAGTGTCAGCGAAGTTCGGAGTACTCCTGTACGATCCATACGTTACTCTTTTAAGTCCATACGCTCTTTCTTCAATCCTTCACAACCTCTTTGCCGCATTTCTTGTCGGCACCTCCATCGCACTGCTTGGATATGCAATCAGACATTATCAAACTGGGGAGGAGAGGTATTTAAGGGGTATAAAAGTTGTTGCACCGATTGTTTTTGTCCTATTCTTAGCCCAGCCAACAATCCTCGGACATTTAATGGGTGTAAGTGTTGTTGAGTACAATCCAACGAAATTCGCGATGATGGAAAATGCCTTGGAAAGTTACCACAACCCGATCATCGCTCTGGTTGCATATGGTGACCCCTACAGGAAAATAATGGGTTTTGACGATCTCAAAAGTAGTTGTGAACTCCATGGTGATGCAAAGCTCGGAGAAATCGCAAAATCGGTTGGATTGACCGAAAATGAGGTTCTTTTAATGGCCAAAGAGGTCGGTGTTTCGGTCGAGCCTAGAAGGATTTCTGCTGTTTACGATACAAAGCTCAAAGAAATATGTCTTACAGATCTCGAAAAAGCAATTTCGAGGATAAAAGCTGTTCACTTAAGCTATTACACAAAAATATTCTTTGGAATCCTAGGCTTTTTGGCTTCCGTCTCACTTTTCGCGTTTTTGAAATCTAGCACATTTTCAAAACTTCTTGGTAGATTTTTCGGCAATAAAACACTGCTACTTCTTTCCATTGCAATCTTTCTTGGTTCTGCAGTGCCTTCAGCCCTTGGATGGTTCGTCAGAGAAGTGGGAAGAAAGCCATGGACAGTTTATGGGCTTCTTTATCCTGAGGAGCTGGTTACAGTCGTTGAATACGCTTTAACACCACATTTTTTAGCGTTCATGAGTTTTGTGGTTTTAGCAATAGCTCTCGCTGGAATTTATGCGATGTACGTCGTTGCGACAAAAGAGCTTAAGTTCCTCGAGCTTTTGAGGGGTGAGAAGAATGAGTGATTTTCCGTTCGTATTTCTGGGGTTTGCAGTTCTTTTGCATGTACTATTTGTTTCGATAACCATCGGTACAGGATGGATCACAGCTTATTCAAGGTTGAAATCTTATCTCAATAGCGACGCATATCTAGAGAAATTTGCAAGAAAGGCGTTCAGAATTCTCGTGGTTTTTGAACTCTTTTCGGGAGTATGGGGAACGATAATAACCGTAATTCTTGCCGGATTTTTCCCAGGGTTAACAGCTCTTGCAACAAACGTTCTATTCACTCCGATGCTTATCGCTTTAATAGCAATAATGCTTAGAATCCCGAGCATTGCCGTCTTTTGGTATACCTGGGGCAAACTCCATCCAAAAGCGCATAGTTTAGTCGGTCTCGTTATGGCAATTTCGGGTTTTTTGGTTCCGTTTGGCTTTCGTGCAGTGTTTTCTGAGATCAGCTCACCTACTGCGGTTGCAGAATTCATAGGATATGGATTTGCAAGCCCTTTCACCGCTTATACGAGCGTTATGTTCTGGTTGCTGTATCTCCACACAATCTTTGCCTCGCTCTCTGTTAGCGGATTTGTTGTTGCTTTCTTGAATTCCCTTGAAAAAGACGATAAAGGCTTGAAAATCGGTTACAGCTACGGTATTGCCTTTCTGTTTGCTCAAATTCCAATTGGGGCAATTTATTGGCTGTCCCATTCATATTACTCGACCTACATCTTCGAAACTATAACTTTCGGGAACTTCTTACCAATTTTTATCGCAAAATTAACGGTTATAACATTGCTACTAATTCTCGGCATTTTTGGATACCTGAGAAGAAGTATTTCGGCTTTGCTCGTTGTTCTATCTCTTTTCGCAGTCTTTTTCGGGGAACTTATGAACGATGGGGCAAGATATCCATACATGGTCGTATTAGGCAACGAAGGAATTCACTTCAGGGCATTTTCGAACTTTTACATTGACATCCCAACAACAGTGGTGCTTTTAATTTTAGCTTTTCTTCTGATAAGCGTCATCGTGTTCCTAACAGCGGTTTTCTATGCGTTGTTCAAGCGATACCTCGCGGAGATTCCGGAATCCTAAATTTTTACTTTTTTAACCTGATAAAACTTCGCTTGGAAATTGCAAACTAAGTTTATTTTCGATACCTTTATTAAGCACCAAAACGCTGAATTGCGAAGGTGTCGATATGGGCGGTGAAATCCTTGTTATCGGCGGAGGAATTGCCGGACTGACTTCTGCTGTGGAAGCTTCAGAAACGGGTTATAGTGTTGTTCTCGTTGAAAAAACACCTTTTCTTGGTGGCAGAGTAGCTCAACTGAACAAGTATTTCCCAAAGCTTTGTCCACCTTTCTGTGGGCTTGAGATATTCTACAAGAGAATGCGAACGAACCCAAAGTTGAAAGTTTTCACCAACGCAGAAGTAATGAGTATAAGTGGTAATGCCGGCGACTTTTCAGTGAGTTTAAGGATTAGGCCGAGGTTTGTAAACGAAAACTGCACAGCTTGTGGTGAATGCGCAAAGGTTTGCCCGATAGAGGTTGAGAACGAGTACGATTTTGGTTTGAGCAAGAGAAAAGCAATATACTTGCCCCATGCGATGGCAATGCCGTTTATTTACGCAATTGACGAGAACAAATGCAACAAGTGCGGAGAATGTGTAAAGGTTTGCAAATACAATGCGATAAATTTGAACGATACTGAAAAGACTTTGAACCTGAAGGTATCTGCGATCATCGTTGCGACGGGCTGGAAACCATACGATGCAAAGAAGCTCACGAACCTTGGCTACGGGAAGTTCAAGAACGTTGTCACGAACATGGAGTTCGAAAGACTAGCCTCGCTGAACGGACCAACGAAGGGGAAGATCCTTTCAAACGGGAAACCAATAACTTCTATTGCTTTTGCCCAGTGCGCTGGAAGCAGAGACGAAAATCACTTACCTTACTGCTCCGCAGTATGTTGTTTGGCGAGCTTGAAGCAAGCAACCTATGTTCGAGATCAATATGCGGATGCGAAGATCTACATCTTCTACATCGACATCCGTGCCTTTGGAAGATACGAGGACTTCTTTGCAAAGGTTGCGAAAGAAAAGGGAATAGAGCTGATAAAGGGAAAGGTTGCGAAAGTCGAAGAAAGGGATGGGAAGTTAATCGTTACAGCAGAAGACACCGCGACAAGGCAAAAAATTCACAAAGAAGTGGACATGCTCGTCCTTGCAACTGGAATGCAACCTTCGCTTAGCGAGAATCCGATTCCCGGAATAGAAGTCGATGAGTATGGATTTGTTAAAGAAAAGCCAGGAATAATCCCTGCAGGGGTCGCAATGAAACCATTGGATGTCATGTTCTCAAACGAGACCGCAACTTCTGCTGTGTTAAAAGCAATTCAACTCGCAAAGAGGTGATCTTATGGAAAAAGTTGGCGTTTACATATGCACGGGATGCGGAATAGAAAAACTCGACGTTGAGAAGCTCAAGGCTGTGAGCCAGGAGTTTGGAATCGAGGCAAAAGTTCATCCATTCTTGTGTTCAGCTGAGGGAATTGACTTCATAAAGAAAGATCTTGCGAACTTAGATGCGTTGGTGATCGCAGCTTGTTCGCCGAGGGTTAAGACAGCGGTTTTCAACTTCGATGGGAAATACGTTGAAAGGGTAAACCTAAGAGAGGGCGTTGTTTGGAGCCACGAGATAAACGTGCACACGCAAGAGCTGGCTGAGGATTACCTCCGAATAGGTATAGTCAAGGCGCAGAAAGCTGAGAAGCCTGAGCCCTACAAGCAAGAGACTTCGAAGGATATTCTCGTAGTAGGTGGTGGAGTCGCTGGGTTAACTGCTGCGATAGAAATTACGAAACTCGGATACAAGGCGATAGTTGTTGAGAAGGAAGCGGAGCTTGGTGGCTTTGCAAGAAAACTCTACAAATCGCTTCCAACCTCGCCACCCTACACGAAGCTTGAGGAGCCAATAGTTGCGAAGCTGATCGACGAGGCAAAGAAGTTGGGAATCCAGATCTTCACGTCCGCTGTTGTGGAATCGATCCGCGGACAGCCGGGGATTTTTGATGTAAAGCTGAACCAGAACGGAAACATCGTGGACTTGAGGGTTGGTGCAATCGTAGTTGCGACAGGCTGGAAGCCATACGACGCGACGAAGCTCGAGGAGTTTGGATACGGGAAGATAAAGAACGTTGTGACGAACGTAGAATTCGAAGCAATTGCAAGAGATATCGGGAAAAAGGACGTTGTTTTCATCCAGTGCGCTGGGCAAAGGAATGAGAAGCACTTGCCTTATTGTTCATCGGTTTGTTGCCTCGTAAGCCTTAAGCAAGCTAAGTACGTGACTTCAAAGGGAGGGAATGCGTTCATAGTCTACAAAGACATGCGAACTCCCGGGCTTTGGGAAGACTTCTACAAGGCGATGCAAGACGATCCTGGTGTATTTCTGACAAAAGGCGAGGTTAAGGCTGTGAGAGAAGACGGGAACAAAGTTGTTGTCGAAGTTACGAACACTTTGCTCGGGGAGGATCTCACAATTCAAGCGGATCTCGTAGTTCTTGCGACAGGCATGGAATCGACGATGAAGGGGCTTTACACGATAAAGGAAGAGTTCCCGGATGAGAAGACTGTGCCGTATAAGCACATCTACGAGCCGAGACTAATCAAAAGCGCTGAGGAGGTAGAGGAGATAAAGAAACTCGGGCACATACTGAACTTAGCATATCGCCAAGGTCCAGAACTGCCAACGCTCCGTTACGGATTTCCGGATTCGAACTACATCTGCTTCCCATACGAAAGCAGGAGACTCGGAATCTATGCTTGTGGTGCAGTAAGGGCGCCGATGGAAATTGCTGCTGCGATGGAGGATGCAAGAGGTGCTGCGCTGAAGGCGATTCAGGCTGTCGAGCTCGTCGCAGAGGGGAAGACAACGTTCCCGAGAACTGGAGACGTAGATTATCCGAACTTCTTCCTTCAGCGTTGCACGCAATGTAAGCGCTGCACTGAAGAGTGCCCATTCGGTGCACTCGACGAGGATGAAAGAGGAACGCCGATGCCAAACCCATTGCGATGCAGACGTTGTGGAATTTGCTTTGGTGCTTGTCCAGAGCGAATTATCAGCTTCAAGCAATACAGCGTAGATCAGATGTCGTCTGCAATCAAAGCCATTTATGTCCCAGATCCGAACTGGGACGAGACTGCGGCGGAGAAGTTCAGGATCGTTGCCTTTGTTTGCGAAAACGACGCTTTGCCAGCATTGGACATGGCTTCAATGAACGGAGTGAAACTGAATCCGTTGGTTCGCTTCATTCCAGTTCGATGCCTTGGTTCCGTGAACACTGTGTTCATCGCAGACGCGCTTTCGAAGGGGATCGATGGAATTCTGCTCATGGGTTGCAAGTTTGGTCAAGACTACCAATGCCACTTCATCCGAGGCAGTGAGCTTGCGAACAGAAGAATGGAGAACGTGCAAGAAACGCTGCAAAGACTTATGCTTGAAAAAGAGCGTGTCAAGGTCATTGAGGTGTCGATTAACGACTGGGATAAGATCGCAGATATCGTTAACGGATTTGTTGAGGAGATCAAACAACTCGGAGCTAACCCCTATAAGGGATTCTGAGGTGGTCGCATGATCGATACGAGGTTTGCGAAAGAGATTATCCAAGCTGGTGGGACGAGTTTAAAAAAGTGCTACCAATGTGCAACTTGTGGTGTCGTCTGCCCACAAAGCCCAGATGAAAATCCGTTCCCGAGAAAGGAGATGATCTGGGCTCAGTGGGGAGCGAAGGAAAAATTGATGAGCGACGCGGACGTTTGGCTTTGCCATCAGTGCAATGACTGTAGTGACTATTGCCCGAGGGGAGCGAAACCAGGAGAAGTGCTTGCAGCGATTCGTGCAAAGGTTGTTGAGTATTATGCTTTTCCATCTTTTCTCGCAAAGATTTTGCAGAGACCAGCAGGAATTTTGCTTTACTTTGCAATTCCAATCTTCTTTACAGCGCTTTACTTTGCAATCTTTTCTCCGGAGATACCGGAAGGCGAGATTGTGCTTGGAAAATTCATTCCACACATCCACGTTGAGCTCGCAGGTTTTGCAGTTGGAGCTTGGGTTTTGTTTATTGCTGCAGTTGCAGCGTATCGTTTCTGGACTGCGATAAATTCGCAGGTTTCGAAAGTTTATGAATTCGAAGTCAAGGAGGGTGGAGATATAAAGGTTGTTAAAGCCTCTGCGAGGTTCATTGAATACTTGTTCTGGTCGATAATTGACGTTCTGAAGCACTCGAAGTTCCAACAGTGCAACAAAGCAAAGTATCGCTTCTATGCACACTTTATGATTTTCTGGGGCTTCATAGTTCTCGGAGTTGCAACTCTTGGAGACATCGTGTATCTCTACGTTCTCGGCTACGAAGAGTTGGCGTTGCCAATAACCGATCCCGTGAAGATCTTGGGAAACATCGGAGCCTTGTTACTTCTTATTGGTAGCGTTTGGGCGATCGTTGCAAGGTTTAGCGACCAGAGAATTGGATACGGCACTTACTTCGACTGGCTATTCTTGGCTACGATCTTCGCAATCGGTGTAAGTGGTGTCGCAATCGAGATCCTGCGATACTCGGGAAGTGTTCTTGCTTACTCCGCATACTTAGCTCATTTGATCCTTGTTTTCACATTGCTGGCTTATGCGCCGTACTCGAAGTTTGCGCACTTGCTCTACAGAACCCTCGCCTACGTTTGGGCTAAGAGCGTTGGTAGAGAAGTAAAACCCTAATTTTTTTATGGAGCTCTCGAAGCTTAGGGAGATTTTAAGGGAGAAGTATTATCCCATCGATGCCAAGAGTGGCGCACTTTTTTTGCTTTCTGTGCTTTTCGAAGAAGTCGGCGAACTCGCAGAGAGTGTTCGCAAGAAAGATCTAAGGGGAATTGAAGAGGAGCTTAGCGATGTTTTCTTTATGGTTTTAAGTCTTGCAAACTACTTCAACATCGACATAGAAGCGAAGCTCATCGAAAAATACGTCAAAAGTGACCCAAGCAAGAAGTGGGATTTGGAGCGATGATTGGAAAGCTTAGAACATACTTGGAATTCGTTAAAATTGAGCACACACTTTTTGCACTCCCATTCGCCTACACCGGCGCATTGGTTGCTGGGGGTTTCGATTTAAGGCTCGCAATCTTAATCTTTACAGCTTTCACAGGACTTAGGACTTTCGCAATGGCTCTCAACAGGATCATCGACAGAGAAATCGATGCCTTAAATCCGAGGACTGCGAAACGCCATTTGCCATCGGGAAAGATGAGTCTGAGAGAAGCTTATTTGGTCGCTCTTGTGGGTTTTGCGGTTTATGAAATCTCTGCGTTTTTGATCAACATGACCGCACTTATTTTCTCCCCAATTCCAGCGATCGTCGCTTACGTTTACCCGTATCTCAAGAGGTTCACTTGTTTGTCGCACTACTTTCTTGGGCTAAACTTAGCCTTCGCACCCCTAGGTGGTTGGATTGCGGTAAGAGACTCAATTGACTTCAGCTTTGAAATATTCGCGTTTTCAATCGCCGTAATTTTCTGGGTTGCCGGTTTCGACATAATATATGCGCTGCAGGACATCGAGTTCGATAGAAAATTTGGGCTCCACTCCGTTGGTGCACATTTTGGCGAAAGGTTTGCGAAAATGCTTTCGAGGACGAATCACGTGGTCTTTATCGTTCTCCTAATACCAGCCCTCAGGGAGATTTTTCCCCTTCTACTCATAGCCTTCCTGCTTTTTCTTGAGCATTACATCGTCAAAGACGATTACAATGAGCAGAGGATACAGATGTCTTTCTTCTACATCAACGCAATCATCAGCGCAACGGTTTTGACTTCTTTCATTGCTGTTTTCATTCAGAAGTTGTAGGGTGGAAAAAGAACACCCTCTTCGGTGATTATAGCGCTTACGAGACTTAGAGGTGTGAAATCGAATGCTGGATTGTAAACTCTAACGTTCTCTGGAGCTAAGAGCTTTTTCCCGCAGATGATAAGCTCTTCTCTTCCCCTCTCTTCTATGATCACATCGCTGGACGTTTTGCTGAGGTCAAACGTCGTTTTCGGTGCAGCGACGTAGAATGGAATTCCATGGAAATTCGCCGTGATTGCAACTGTGTACGTTCCGATCTTGTTGAAAACCCCGTCCCTAACTATTCTATCCGCACCAACGATTACCTTGTTCACAAGCTTCTTTCTCATAACTATCCCAACCGCAGAATCTGTTATCAGCGTTACATCTATCCCATCCTTCAGCAGTTCGTAGCAAGTCAATCGCGATCCCTGATTCAAGGGTCTCGTCTCACATGCAAAGACCTTGATCCTTTTTCCCTCCTCAATCGCAGACCTTACAACTCCCAAAGCTGTTCCCCAGTCAACCGTTGCAAACCTTCCGGTGTTGCAGTAAGTTAAAACGACGTCTCCGTCGTTTAAAAGCTTTGCTCCATGTTTTCCGAGCTTTTTGTTCCTTTCAACGTCTTCATTCGCAACCTTTTCCGCTTCCTCAATTGCAAGCCTTCGGATTTCTTCGATTGTTTCGCCACTGATCGCCTTCTTAAGAACCCTTTCAACCCCCACTGCAAGGTTAACTGCGGTAGGTCTTGCTGTTGCGATTTCTTTGGCTTTGAGGGCTAAATAGTTCTTCATTTCATCGACACTTTTGAAATCTTTCTCAAAGCAAGCCAGCGCAACTCCATAAGCTCCAGCAGCTTCAAGTGCTGGAGCTCCGCGAATTGCAAGCTTTTTTATCGAATCTATTAGCTCCGTAACCGTTGTGCAAAAGATCAGCTCTTCTTTTTCGGGCAGCTTGGTTTGATCGATTAGCCATACTCCATCTTTCCAGAAGATCGTTCGCATGAGGAAACTGATTCTGGGTTTATATTTTGTTTTCTCTAACAAAAATCCCGTCTCCCAAATCCACGATTTCACTTTCGAAGTACGCATTTTTGAGCAAAACTTTTAAATATTTGGAAAAGATAATGAGGTTAAATTTGCTGAGGTGTGTTATGAAGATCCTCATAGTTGAAGATGATGAAAGTATGATCGAACTGCTGACCAAGGTTTTATCTCCTCGATATCAAGTGGCAGTTGCGAAAGACGGAAAAGAGGGAGTTGAGAAGTTCGTCATAGAGAAACCAGACCTCGTGTTGATGGACATAGAGCTACCGAAGATAAACGGCGTGAACGCTACAAGAGAGATAAAAAGAATAGATCCAAACGCAAAGATAATTGCAGTAACTGCCTATGCTGTGCAGAGGGGAGATGAAATGATAAGCGAAGGAGCGATAGAGGTAATAAGTAAGCCCTTCAGAATAAGACATCTGCTTGAAAGAGTCGAAAAAGCGCTTGCTCACTAATCAACGATTCCAACGCACATTTTTTCGAACTTCGGATGCGAAACGAGCTCTGAAGCTTTTCCGCAAAACGCAACTCTACCGCTTACAAGGAGGTAGGCATTATCGCTTATTTCAAGCGCTCTCTTTACGTTCTGCTCTACGAGCAAGATCGTGATTTTCATTTCGTCTCTCAACTTCTGGATCCTTTCAAATATCTTTTCAGCGAACTTCGGCGAAAGCTGTGCAGTTGGTTCGTCGAGAAGCAAGATTTTTGCATCCTTCACAAGCGCACAAGCCATTGCAAGCATCTGCCTCTCTCCACCGCTCAAAGTTCCAGCCTTTCTTCGAACGTAATCCTTTAGTTCCGGGAATAATTCGAGTGCATGGGATATTCTCTCCCTTCTCTCCAACTCCTCAAGCCAGTATCCTGCGATCTTTAGGTTCTCTTCGACTGTGAGATTTGCGAAGACGTTCTCGACTTGGGGAAGATACGAAAGTCCAAGTTTCACTTTCTCGTGCGGAGGCACTTTTGTGATGTTTCTGCCATCCAAGTATACGTTTCCCGAGTGGATCGTCGCTATTCCAAATATCGATTTCAAAAGCGTTGACTTGCCACTGCCGTTTGGTCCAATAACCGCAGTAATTCCCTTTTCTACAGTCAAGTCCACGTCAAACAAGATTTGGAGTTGCTTGTAACCTGCGTTAAGCTTCTCTGTCCTGAGCACCCAAATACACCTCTACAACCTTCGGATCTCGGATAACGCGTTCAGCGTCACCCTCGGCGATCACCATACCATTTGCCATCACATACGCGTAGTCGACGAACTTCAACACGATGTCAAGGCGGTGTTCTACGATTAAAAAGCTAACGTCCTTTTTCATATCCGAGAAACTTTTTAACATGGATTCCGCTAGCACTGGATTCACACCTGCGATTGGTTCATCCATCACTAAGAGCTTTGCACCCTTCATCATCGCTCTTGCGGTTTCAAGGAGTTTCAACTGTCCACCGCTCAACTCCTGCGCTTTTCTGTCCCATAAATGGTCGAGCTTGAGGAATTCAAGTATCTTGAACGCTCTCTCTACGAGCTCTTCTTCTTTTTTCACCCACTTTCCAGTTATGGACTCGAACGCGCTGTCTCCATGTCCGAAGGGTGCGATTAAGACGTTTTCGAGAACTGTTAGCTTTTTCAGCGCCTTTGGGATCTGAAAAGTTCTCACTACCCCGAGTTTGCTTATCTCAAATGGGCTCTTGTTCGTGATGTCATTTCCTTCGAAGAAAACTCTCCCCTCGTCCGCTTTGTAGAAGCCAGAGATCACGTTTATCAGTGTGGTTTTTCCGCTTCCATTTGGACCGATGATAAGAGTTATGCTACCTTTTTCGACTGCGACATTCGCGCGATAGAGCGCTTTTACACCATCAAAAAATTTGGAAAGATCTTTGGTTTCGAGAATTACCGAACTTTTTCTTGCCATGTTATCTTGTTCGAAACCGAATCCCAGATTCCTGCAGTTCTCCACGAGCAGTCTTTTATGTAGTATAGCGCAAAGTCTCCGCTTGCTCTGTCGTTCCACTCGTTGAGCTTTATGTATCCGCTTACAGTTTCAACACCATACTCACCCTTGCTGTATTTCTCGGTAACGAGTGGGATCTTTGTAGCCATTGCATCCGCATCGTATTTACCCTTTTCTTTGACAACTTCCACGTAACTCAAGACTAAAACCCACGCAGCATCGTAGGCGTTCATTGCATACTGATAAGGAGCCTTTCCGTAGCCCTTGGCTTTGTATTTCTCTTCAAGTTGACTGTAAGCTTTTCCTTTTGATTCGAACAACGTGCTCACAACTTTTACTTTGTTCGATTTATCACAGACCTCGAGTAGTTTTGCACTTGTTGCAGTACCATCGCAACCAAGCCAAATGACTTCGAGGGCTTTGCTACCGCTCTTTGTTTGTGCAAGCATCGTTGCCAATTCCTCATAGCTGAAGGCAATTACTGCGATCTCGTTCGGTGAGAACTGCTTCGTGAGCTCGTCGATCGACTCTTCTATTTTTGCGATGTAAGGTGAGAAATCCGTTGGAGGTGGATCGGGATACTCGATGGACGCTTTAACCACTATACCCTCCTTCTCGAGCTTTGGCTTTATTACATCGTTAAGTCCTTTACCCCACGCGTTACCTATGTGTGTTATAACGACTGCCTTAATTCCGAAGTCTTTGAGCTCTGCAACTATTGCGTCTGTTTGCAAATCGTCGAGGGCGACAAATCTAAAGATGAATTTCTTCTCCTCAGGTTTCGTGACACCTAAAAGCTTCGGTAGTGCGGTTGAGGATGGCGAGATTATTATTATCTTGTTCGCAGTCACAAAATCCTTCACATTTCTAACTTCTCCGCTCCCCATTGGACCGACGATCAAGTTAATTCCCTTTGCGTAGAGGCTTTGAACTTTTTCGAGTGTAATTTTCGGATCGACTTTCGTATCTTCAACGTAGAACTTCACAGTGTATGGCAGCCCCTTTGTTTTGAGATAGTTGTTCAAATCCTCTTCTGCGAGCGTTAGAGTGTTCTTTATGTCTGTACCATACGTTGTGAGTGGTCCTGAAAGATCTACGAGCACCCCTATTTTTATCTCTGTCGTTTTAGTTGTCTCTGGCTGAGCGCATCCGCTTAGGAAGACAATTGCTAACAATACTACAATCCAAAGTTTCGCTATTTTCATGCTTTGAAAAGCATTCTTAAAATTTTTAAAGCTTACCCTTTTTCATGCTTTATGCTTCTCGAGGGCGCCATAGTGTATTCGAACTTACTCGCACTGCTGAGCCTTGGCCTCACTCTGACATATATCACAACATCAGTTCCAAACTTTGCCCATGGCTCCATTGCGGTTATGGGCTCATACTTGGCTTTATCTCTCTATTACTTCCTCGGAATTCATCCTTATTTCTCTTTACCGATCGTTTTTGCTCTTTGCGGTATTCTTGGGATCGCATGTTACCTTGTAATCCTTAAGCCTCTCATCGAAAGGGGTGCGAGCATCGTTGTTTTGATGATCGCAACACTCGCTCTCGATCTGATCTTGTTTGGGTTTATTGGGGCGATCTCGGATTCTATAGGAACAATTGCGAAAAAGTTCATATTCACGACCTACGATTTCGAGATTCAAGGAATTTCAGGAGCTTTTTTTGTGTCATCTGCAGTTGTTCTCTTCACATTGGCATCTCTTTGGTTCTTGCTTTTTAAGACAAAGTTTGGCATAGCGCTCCGCGCTTCGATGGAAAATCCGACGCTTGCAGAGACGATGGGGATAAACGTTGAAAAGACAAGGATATTTTCTTGGTTCATATCTTGCGCTCTTGCTGGAATTGCGGGGGCGCTACTACCCTTCAAGCAGGAAATAGTTCCGTTGACTGGTAGCCTGATCATTGTCTCGATTTTTTCAGCCTCAATTCTCGGCGGAATTGCGAGCATTGTTGGAGCGCTGGTTGGTGGTTACTTGATTGGTATTTCTGAGAGCTTGGTTACCTATGCTTTGTCGTTTGTTTTCGGAACCGAAGTTCTACTCTACAGCAAAGTTGTCTCATTATCTGCGCTAATAATAGCGCTTTTGGTAGCTCCCAACGGAATAGTGGAGGGACTGAGGAAATGGAGCAAATCCTTCTCAACGTGATCTTTTGGTTTGGTATATATGCGATCGTAAGCATAAGCTTGAACTTAGAATACGGGTTGGCGGGGATTCCGAACTTCGGTAGAGCGCTTGCAGTTCTTTTCGGCGCCTTCACAGTTGGTGGCATCGTCAACAGGATTTTCATAGCCTACTACGGAATTCAAGGGGAGCTGATCGAAAGTTCTGCAGAGCTTAAAACTATATTGAATCAGAGAATAGCAGAAGATCCGATTTTTGGAATCCTACTGCTCCTCCTTTATTTAACCACCGCCGCAATTGTCTGCGGAGCCATTGGAGCGATTGTAATTCTCCCGAGTGCGAGACTCTCGAGAGATTATCTTGCGATAACTCTGCTGGCAATAAGCGAAGTCTCCTTCATGGTCTTCAACTACAGCACATCGCTCAGCGGAGGTTACTATGGCATATCATTACCAGATGTGTTCGCCTTCTATGCAGGCAATAGACAGCTACTCTTTGCACTACTCTCGCTTGCAATTCTTGTCTGCATTCTCATTTTAGCAGAGCGCATATCAAATTCTCCTTTTGGAAGACTTCTGCGGGCGATGAGGGAAGATGAGGATGTTGTGAAGGCATACGGCAGAAACTTGATGGTTTTAAGGGTGAAGATTTCAGCTATCTCTTCCGCAATCGCAGGGATTGCTGGAGCAATCTTCTCGCTTTTTACGGCCAACTTCATAGCTTCAAACTTCACAAGGGTCGAGTGGACTTTTTATCCTTTCCTAATGGTTCTCCTTGGTGGTGCGGGGAACAACAAAGGCGTTCTTTTGGGAACCTTGGTTTTCGTTACCGTCCGCCAATTTTTGACGGTTTACAAGTATGAGATCGTAGAAACGCTGAAAATACCGTTCGAAACCGTTTGGATGGAATACATAGCCTTCGGACTTGTGATGTTCTTGGTTTTGGTTTACAGACCAGAAGGACTTCTCAAAGAAAGCCCAGTGCTCAAGGTTGCGAGGAGACTCCGAAGCTCGGAGTCGAGCAGGTAGTTGTGTCTGCAATCACCTATTTGCACCTTCTTGAACTCTCCCAGTTTCCCGGAAGTTATCACTGCTCTATATTCGTTGCTCCTTGCGAGCATCCATCTTCTTCCCTGAGTCGTTACAAGAACTTCCATCTTTTTTCCAAGATACCTTCGATTGTTCTCGAGTCCGATCTTGACGCAGAGCTCCGTAAGCTTTCTCGATCTCTCCTTCACAATCCATCCCGGGATTTGTTTAAGCTTTGAAGCTAAGGTCCCCTCACGCCTTGAGAACCTCGTGATGTTGACAATGTCTGGGCGGATGGACTTGATGAGCTCATAACTTTTCCAGAACGACTCTTCGCTTTCTGTTGGGTAACCGACGATTATGTCGGTGGAGAGCATTATGTCGAACCTTTTTCTGAACTCCTCGACAACTTCAACGAAATCTTCGACTCTGTGACCACGCCTCATGTTCTCCAATACTTTGTTATCACCACTCTGCACGGGAAGATGTAAGAACTTGTAGATCTTCTCGCTCTCGTATGCGTTTAGCAAATCAGGAAGCATCGCTTTTGCGAACTGTGGGTTCATCATCCCAACTCTAACTCTGAACTCCCCATCAATTTTGCAGATCTTCTCCAAAAGCTCTGGAAGCATGAGCTTACCTTTGTCAAGTCCATAGCAACCAATGTCTTGCGAAGTGATCTGGATTTCCTTAAATCCTTGCTTTACAGCATTTTCAACTTCTTTTACAATGTTCTCGAGAGAAAAACTTCTAAGCTTCCCCCTTGCGAATTTGGTTGCACAAAAATTGCAATGACCCATACAACCTTCTGAAATCGAAACTATGGCGATAACGTTTTCCCTTAACCTAAACTTCGGAAAACAGGTCTTGTCAACGTTTTTCCACTCGAGAAATCTCGCACCGCCGTTAAAGGCAAGCCTAACAGCCTCAACAATCTTTTCGAGATTATCGGGAGCGATTGCAGAATCTGCAAGGCTTAAAGCCTCTTTTGAAATCCTTGACAAACAACCTGCGAGCACTACTTTTTTTCCAGCGCTCTTCAGCTCCTGGATTCGGCGAATTATTTTCCTCTCCGTAAACTCTATGACCCCGCAGGAGTTTATGACAACAACCTCCGCATCCTCAACATTTGAGAGTTCAAAGTGCTCCGACAGAAAAGCCCTCATAATGTCGCTGTCCGATTGGTTCATCGTGCAACCGTAGGTTTCGATCGCAATCTTCACCGAGCAAAGTAGCTGTTGCTTTTAATAAATTTGTTTTGCAAACAAACCCGGCTAGAATAACAAAACTTTATAAGAAAACGGTGAAAAGTATTAATAGAAATATATTTGACAAGCTTTATAAACAAGAAAACACCAGCGATTCCATGCATCAGAAATACGTCGTCCTGATCGCTACTACTATCTCCTCTTTCTTAACCCCCTTCATGGCTTCTGCGGTAAACGTTGCGGTCCCCATGATCGAGAAAGAATTCGCACTCGACGCAATTTCTCTTGCTTGGATCTCTACAGCGTTCTTGCTATCCACTGCGATGTTCCTGATCCCAATGGGTAAGCTCGGGGATATTGGGGGTAGGAGAAGACTATTCATAATTGGAGTTTCTGTCTTTGCAGTCTCGGCATTTTTTTGCTCGATCTCACTATTTGGACTTATGCTTATCTTTTTCAGGTTTATTCAAGGAATCGGCTCTGCGATGATTGCAGGAACAGCTATTGCAATGGTTACTTCTGCTTTTCCCCCGCAGGAGAGGGGAAAAGTGCTTGGAATCAACACATCTGCGGTTTACGTTGGCTTGTCCTCGGGACCCTTTTTTGGTGGACTGATAACGCAATTCCTAGGATGGAGAGCGGTTTTTGCGCTTCCAATCCTCTTGGCCTTGATCCCAATCTACCTTGCCTCGAGAGTTAGAGAGGAAAAAGTCGAAGTAAAAGACTCTTTTGACTTTAAGGGAGCAATTCTCTTTTCCTTAGCTCTTTTCCTGTTGATATACGGGTTCTCAAATCTTCCAAATCCATTGGGATTTGTGCTGGTCTTCTTTGGTGTTGCAATGCTGACTCTTTTTGTCTTTGTCGAGACAAAAACTGCGCAACCGATGCTCAACGTTAGTCTATTCAGAAGAAACGTTGTTTTTGCAATGTCAAATCTTGCAGCGTTGCTGAATTACTCGGCAACGTTCGCAGTCGCGTTCTTGCTAAGCCTCTACCTGCAGATCGTTAAGGGACTGAGCCCGCAAGACGCTGGAATTATATTGCTCGCCCAGCCAGTTGTTATGGCAATTCTTTCACCGATTTCTGGTTGGCTCTCAGACAGAGTTGAGCCAAGAATTGTCGCTTCACTAGGTATGGCTATAACAGCGCTCTCTCTCTTCTTGTTCTCCTCGCTTGACTTTGAAACGCCGATCGCCATTGTAATTGTTTACTTGCTCCTCATAGGCTTTGGTTTTGGTTTGTTCAGCTCGCCGAATACGAACGCAGTTATGAGCTCAGTGGAGAAGAAATTTTACGGAATCGCTTCAGCTACACTCGCAACAATGCGAGTCGTCGGACAGGCTTTGAGCATGGGTATTGTTACCTTGATCTTCGCAATAACCATAGGAAGCGCAATGGTCAGCGAATCGATTCCGGAGTTCATGGGTTCGATGAAAGTCGCCTTCGTTATTTCAGCAGTGTTATGCACCTTTGGTGTTTTTGCATCTCTTGCAAGGGGGAGAATTCATTGAGTGGTGGGCGCGCCTCAGGTCGATCCGCTGTTTCCGCAAAGGCCAAGCAACGAATCCCTCCTCCCCGTTCCCCTGAAAGCACCGGACGTCCGAGGTAGGCTTGCTCCCTTCCGGGCCTCAGCCGGTGCCCTCGGCAAATACCACGAACCCTTCCTCCGAAGGATTCGAGGTAACCGCCGGTCCTTCAGGACGAGGACTCTACGAGACTCGTTGCTTAGCTTCTACGGACATGCGGACCTTCCATCGGCTTCGGCCCCCGCATATCGACGGTTTCGGGTTACAGGGGACGCCGAGCCCCCCGGCCTAGCCCACCAAAATAATTTGTTCTTCAAATTGATAAGCTTTTCCCCCGTTAAAAGAAGTCGAATATGCTATCGAAAGCTTTTTTTGCACTTGGCTAAATGTTTTTTGCCGATGATGACTGATGGGCGATCTGAGCAGTGATGATAGGGAGAGTCTGAGGCATGTCAATGGTCGATTTTACACCAAAGCTGAGGGATCTCGTTAACGAGATGCTCAAAGATTTGCAGGAGATAAGGGTTCACTGCGATCGTTGTCTTGCGACGCAGAGGTATCGAGGAAACGTGGTTCTAATGCTCGTGGATGCGAGCTTTACATCGATTGGGCTAAACTACTTCAAGTCAATAGTCCCCAAGATCTTCGAATTTCGAAATAGATTCACCATGAACTCGTTAAAAGAGCTTGCAAACGCAAAAATTGAAGATCTAACCGTAGTTTGGCGAAATCGTCGCTCGTGGAATGTTGCAGTAGAAAGCGCGAGGTATTTAACGAAGCTCGGCGATAACGATAGAGAGGCTTTGAGGCTTTGGGCCTAGAAATTCTCGGCTCGATAACTGGGAAAAAGATCCAATTGGGAGCATCAAGGGGGTTGGACTCATTACTTACCAGTATCTCCGGATGATGGGCGGAATCGATACCGTTATGCCGGACAAGATAGTGAAAAGAGTCCTTTCAGAGCTTTTCAGCGAAGCGGGGATTGAGACGCCGAAGAACGACATAGAGTTCATAAAGCTTGTGGAAGAGGTTGCAAAATACTGCAACTGCAGAGCAATCGAGCTTTGCTGGGCACCGTGGCTTTTACAATACGAAGATGAGGAGAGGAGAAGGTACTTGCAGATGTTATACGAGCTTTAACTATGCACGCTTCCCTTGTGAACTTTCTCACCCAACTCTCCATTGCGTCGTCTCTTCTCTTTATCCCCCTGTTTGCGAAGGAGCTCGGAGCTTCCGACGTCGAGATTGGACTAATTTCATCTGCTTACAGTTTCGCGATCTTTTTCTCTTCCAGCCTCTTTGGGAGAATCTCAGATTTTTTCAACAGAAAGGCGATCATCTCTTTTGGTTTGCTTCTTTCTGCAATCTTCTTCTTTACCCAGTGCTTGGCAAGGGATGCAATTCAGCTTCTGGCCGTGAGAACGTTACTTGGTTTCTCTCTTGGTATTTTTCCATCTGCGCTGATAAGCTACGCATACACTGCCAACAAGAAAGTTGGGTATTTTTCGGCTTTTGGTAGCCTTGGATGGGCAGTAGGACAGCTTGTCGCTGGAATCGTTGTCGTATATTGTGGGATCTTTACACTCGGGGCCTTGTTAACCTTTATCGCTTTCCTCATAATCTTACGGGAAAGAATTCCATACGAAAGAATCTCTAAGGAAAGGAGCTCGCTGAAGATAATAAAGGACAACTTTTCCATATACTTCGCATTTTTCATACGCCACGTTGGTGCAAGTGCTGTGTGGTTAATCTTTCCGATCTACCTTTCAAACCTTGGAATCTCGAAGTTTTGGATAGGGGTGATTTACTTCACGAATTCTTTCCTCCAGTTTTTAATGATGCAGAAGGTCGAGGTTCTCAGTAGTAGAACGCTTATGGCGATTGGATCAATATTCTCAGGGATTACCTTCTACCTTTACTCGATCTCATCACAGACTTGGCAGTTCTTAGTTGCGCAGATTTTCATAGCTTTAGGATGGAGCTCGCTTTACGTTGGAGCCCTCAAAGCTGTTTTGGATGAGAACTTGGAGAGAAGTAGCGTTGCTGGTTTTCTAAATTCGACGATTTACCTTTCAACGATCGTAGGCTCTTTGATCGGAGGATTAATAGCAGAAGAGCTCGGATACGTTTACTGCCTATACTTCGGGGCATTCTTGAGTTTTCTATCAGCCTTTTTTATAGAGAAAAAAAGGATCAAGCAGGTTTGACGCTCACCGAATACTTAACTCCATCCACAACGACTTCGAAGTTTCCAGAGACCTTTGAACTTGGGGGAAACGCCTCCTCTTTTGTCTGCTTCAGGAGGAACTGCAGTCCAGTTTGTGGGAATAGTGCGTAGATCAAGACGTTCTCGTCACTCGCTTCGATTCCCTTTCCTTCAAGTTCTTTCTTTCTCTTTTCAAACTCTGGCTCGAGCAAGTCTGCTGGACGACAATCGATTGGCTTCTCGTCACCAAGTATCTTCTTCACAATCTCTTCCCTTATCGGGGCTGGAGTTCTACCATACATACCCTTTACGAGATCTTTTGACTCCTTCGTCACAACCTTATACCTTTCGCCCATCAGAACGTTCACAACCGCTTGAACTCCCACAATCTGACTCGTTGGAGTCACTAAGGGCGGGTGGCCAAAGTCCTCTTTAACTCTCGGCACTTCTTTGAGCACATCAGCGAGTTTGTGCATCGCATCCTGTTCCTTTAGCTGGGAGATCATGTTCGAGAACATTCCACCCGGGATCTGGTAAACGAGAACGTTCGTGTCTGGGATCGTGGAAATCGGATCCAAATATCCAGCGTATTTTTCTCGGATATTCATAAAGTAGTCTCTCACTTCGAGAAGAACGTCCAATTTAACCCCAGTTTGGTATCCAAGCTCCTCAAGCGCGTAGACCATGGTTTCCGTTGGTGGATGCGAGGTTCCCATTGCAAGCGGGGACATGCAGGTGTCTATCATTTCTGCACCTGCTTCGACTGCTTTGAGCAAAGCCATTGAAGCCATTCCTGATGTGTAGTGTGAGTGAACGTTTATTGGCAGATTCACCTCTTTTCTTAGAGCTTTCACGAGCTCGTAGGAGACCTTAGGAGATAGCAATCCAGCCATGTCTTTTATGCAAATCGAATCCACTTCAAGTTCCGCAAGCTCCTTTGCGGTTTCAACGAATTTCTCAATCGTGTGAACAGGAGATATAGTGTAGCAAATGGCTCCCTGCACGTGATATGCTCCGTATTTTTTCGCAAACTTTATTGAACTCATTAGGTTGCGAACGTCGTTCAGGGCGTCAAAAATTCTGAAAAAATCGAGCCCGCATTCAATTGTTTTTTTCACGAACTTCTCCACTATGTCATCGGGATAATGTCTATAGCCAACCAAGTTTTGACCTCGCAGAAGCATTTGAAGCAACGTGTTCTTAACTCTCTTCCTTATTTCCCTTAGCCTTTCCCACGGATTCTCGTTCAGGAATCTGTGGCACACGTCGAAAGTTGCCCCACCCCATACCTCGAAAGAATAAATACCAGCGGCGTCGAATTTTTCTAAGATCGGAAGAATATCTCGAGTCCGCATTCGTGTTGCGAGCAAGGATTGGTGTCCATCTCTCATCGTGAGGTCTATTATCCTTACTTTCACCATAAATACGTATTCGATACGACGTTTATAAATTTTTCCATTAAATTTTAATAATTAACAAGTTGGATACGTATTTTTGCAGTCTTTGCAAAGCCGGGGAAATTTTATCTGTTGAGAAAAGACTAAATAGCATGGACGAGCTCGAAGAGATACGAAAGAAGAAACTGAAGGAGTTGATGAGAATGACAAGCGCGAAGGATGCAAAGCCGGTAAAGCTCGATCAGCAGAACTTTGAGTCTTTTTTAAAGCAAAACGAGAACGCAGTAGTTGACTTCTGGGCGGAGTGGTGTATGCCGTGCAGGTACGTTTCGCCGATAATAGACGAGCTCTCGAAAGAGTTTGCTGGGAAGGTTGCGTTCGGAAAAGTAAACGTTGACGAAAATCAGGGCATTGCTGTAAAATACGGTATTTCTGCGATACCAACGCTCATATTCTTCAAAAAAGGTAAGCCAATTGACCAAATCGTTGGTGCGATGCCAAAGAAGGAGATAAAGAGTTGGATCGAAAGCAACGTTGGAAAAGATTTATAGATCCAGCTTCAAGGGTAAAGCATGGAAATAACCTGCAAGATCTGCAACAAAAAAATTGCGGTCGATGAAAAATTTGCGATACAGGAGTGTGGATGCGGAGCTTACTACAGAATGAGCAGGGACTTCAGCAGTAGATGGGTATTTGCTGGCTTTGGTAAGGCGACGAAGGAGAAGACGAAAGAGGAACTCGAAACAAAGGAGGAGAAGGAGAAATACCAGGTTCAAAAGCTGAGGAAGAAGAAGAGTTGAAGCGATATCTTAAAATACCGTAACCGAAGAGGCTTTATTCCGTAGGAGGCGAAAGCCGAAGCACTACGGGAGGCTGATTTATGCTCGCAAGAAAGGAAGATCTTGTGAAGGCGATAACGGAAGCGGTGTCGAAAGCTAAGGAGAGGAAATTCACAGAAACTGTGGAAATAGCAGTGAATCTGAGAAACGTTGACATGAAAAAGCCAGAAAACAGAATAGACTCCATAGTTCTCTTACCCCACGGCATTGGAAAACCGAGAAAGGTTGGCGTATTTGCAAGGGGGGAAACGCTTTTGAAAGCCAGAGATGCGAAGGCGGACGTAGTTTTATCGCCAGAGGACATAGATCAACTCTCTAAGGACAAAAGAAAAGCGAGGAAAATAGCGAACAGCATAGACTTCTTTATAGCAGAAGCTCCCTTGATGCCCGAGATCGGTAAAAAGCTGGGTCCAATTCTTGGACCGAGGGGTAAAGTTCCACAACCAATTCCCCCGCTCTCAGATCCGAAGCCTGTGATCGATAGGCTCAGGAATTCGGTGAGGATAAGAACGAGAGACAAAACAACTTTCCATGCTCCGATAGGTTCAAGGAAGATGAATCCTGAGGCAATTGCAGAGAATGCGCTTGAAATTCTGAAGATCGTTGAAAACAAATATGAAAATCCATCGCTCGTGCTTAAGTCGGTTTTCGTTAAAACTACGATGGGTCCTGCGGTTAGGGTGGTATAATGGCTGCAGTTAAGGGAGCGCCACCAAAGTGGAAAGTCGAAGAGGTTGAAAGAATAAGGAGCTTGGTCTCTTCTTACAGAGTTCTCGCTCTCGTAAGTTTCCAAAAAGTTCCCGCATGGCTTATGCAGAAAATAAAAAGAGATCTCAAGGGAAAGGGAGAAATGAGGGTCGTCAAGAATACTCTACTCTCAATAGCCCTCGACTCGGTTGGAAAAGGTTACGAAAAGCTTAAGGAGTTTGCTAAGGGACAAGTTGCAATTGTCGTATCTAATGAGAACCCGTTCAAGTTATACAAGAGAATCGAGAGTATGAAAATCGACGCTCCGCTGAAACCAAACCAAATTTCTCCCATAGACGTTGTTGTAAACGAAGGTCCAACGTCGTTACCTCCAGGGCCAGCAGTTGCGGAACTTCAGATGGCTGGAATTCCTGCGGCGGTTGAGAAAGGGAAGGTTGTGATTAAATCGAAGGCAACTGTTGTGAAGGCCGGAGACGTCGTAAAGCCTGAGGTTGCAAAGGCTCTCGAGAAACTTGGCATAAAACCACTAAAAATTGGGCTTGAAACGCTTGCAATTTACGACGGAGTCATTCTAACGCCTGATTTACTCAAGATCGATGAGGAGGCGATAGTAAAGGACTTCGAGAAGGCATATAGCATCGCTTTAAACCTTGCGGTTAACTGTGGTTACATAACCAAAGAGACCGTGGAGATCTTGATACTGAAAGCATACACAAATGCAAGGGCTCTTGCAATAGATGCTGGTATAATGGCGAAGGAAGTTATGCCAGATCTGATCGCAAAGGCTCACACGCAAATGCTCTCGATTGCATCTCTCCTCCCGCCTGAGGCTCTCGACGACGAGCTCAGATCTCAACTATCTTTGAAAGTTGAAAAAACTCCAAAAGAGGAGAGAAAGGAGGAAAAGAAGGAAGAAGAGAAGAAAGAAGAAGAGGAGAAAAAGGAGGAGGAAGCGATAGAAGGTTTAGCTTCGTTGTTTGGTTAAAAGGAGGTGTTGAAGATGGAGTATGTTTATGCGGCGTTGTTGTTGCACTCTGCTGGAAAGGAAATCACGGAGGAGAACGTGAAAGCAGTTTTGAGTGCAGCGGGGATTGCAGTGAACGAAGCGAGAGTAAAGGCTTTGGTTTCAGCTCTCGAAGGTATCAACATAAGCGAAATCTTACAGAAGAGCACTGCGATGCCTGTCGTTGCACAACCAGCTGGCGCACCAAAGGCAGAGGAGAAGAAGGAAGAGAAGAAGGAGGAAGAAAAGAAGAAAGAAGAAGAGGAGAAGAGGGAGGAAGAGGCAATAGAGGGATTAGCGTCGCTTTTCGGCTAAAATCATTTTTGCAACATCCATTTTTAGGAGCGAGATTTTTTAAATCTTGGATAGAAAGGCACATATATTTTGCACTCAACAGACATTGAGATGCGACAGAGGTTCGTTCTTGACACGACTGCGATCACAGATTCTGCGTTAAGGGAGAAAGAGCACTACACTTCAATCTGTGAATCTGCGAACGAGATACTCGATTTGATAGCGCTTGCAAGGTTAAAGCTCGAGATAAGCTGTTACATTCCTTACCCATCAGTTTACTCGGAGCTTGTGAGCTTCCTTAGAAGGAACGAGTGCAACGAAAATACTTTCATAAAGCTCGACACTTGGCTAGTGAAGAAAACACCAAGCAGATATGAAGTTAAGATCCCTGCAGCGATATTTTATGAGTACATAATATCGGTCAGGCAGAAGATAAATCGGGGAAGGAGGCTTGCGGAAGATTACATCCTCGAAGCATCTGCGATAGGAAAATCTTCAGAGAAGCTCGAGGAAGACACTGCGAATTTGATTTCGAAATTCAGAGACAAATTCCGCACTGTAATGAGACAAGGTCTTCTCGACAGCGCTCCAGATCTCGACGTGCTATTGCTTGCAAAGGAGCTTGAGGCAGGGGTTGTTAGCAGTGATATCGGCATAAAGAAGTGGAGTGAAAAGCTAGGGCTTAGGTTTGTCGAAGCTTCGAAGTTCCCAAGAATGCTCAAAGAATACCTTGTTCTCGTTGGTGTCAAGGAAAAGGATGTTTTACAAGTCGGGGATCTTGGGGAAGGGAAGGAATAATAAAAATAGAAAAGGATAAAAACTACCCCATTCACTTTCCTCGGGTGGTAAAATGTTGAGCGTGAACGAGATAGCCCTCGAAATTGTTGAAACGATGCTTGACTATGAGGAGGAGCTTAGAATCCAATCGAAGAAGCTTGAGAACGATGCAACTGTTGTTGATTGCGGAGTAAACGTGCCTGGTAGCTACGAAGCGGGAATTCTTTACACGCAGGTTTGTATGGGAGGTCTTGCGGATGTAAACATAGTTGTGGACACCATAAGAGATGTGCCATTTGCCTTTATAACTGAATACACAGACCATCCAGCAATCGCTTGTCTCGGAAGCCAGAAAGCTGGCTGGGCGGTAAAGGTTGAGAAATACTTCGCAATGGGGAGTGGACCTGCGAGGGCTTTGGCTTTGAAACCAAAGAAAACTTACGAAAAGATCGGTTACGAAGACGACGCAGACGTCGCCGTTATAGCGTTGGAGTCCAACAAGTTGCCTGATGAGAAAGTCATAGAGTATATTGCGAAGGAATGCGAAGTGGATGCGGAAGACGTTTACGCACTCGTCGCTCCAACTGCGTCAATCGTTGGAAGTGTTCAAATTTCGGGAAGAATTGTGGAGACCGCAATCTACAAGATGAGCGAAATTGGTTATGATCCGAAGCTCATAGTAAGCGCTGCAGGGCGTTGTCCAATTGCTCCCATTCTTGAGAACGACCTGAAGGCTATGGGCGCAACGAACGACAGCATGATGTATTATGGAAGCGTGTTCTTAACTGTTAAGAAATACGACGAGATTTTGAAGAACGTTCCCAGCAACACGAGCAGAGATTACGGCAAACCGTTCTACGAAATCTTCAAGGCTGCGAACTACGACTTCTACAAGATCGATCCAAATCTGTTCGCACCCGCTCAAATCGCTGTAAACGATCTCTCGACAGGAAAAACCTATGTGCACGGCAAGCTGAACGCAGATGTGCTGTTCCAGTCTTATCAGCTCGTTCTCTGATTTTTAAATTTTTAAACGAGTTATCTTTTTCGTGCTAATCTGCAAATGTATAAGAATCAAAAGGAAAAATTAAAAACTGCCGATGCGTAGGGATTTATTCGTTTTTTCAATGCTAACTTCTTTCGGAACGCCGAAAATAGCCCTAATTGCGTCAACGTTCTCCGGAACAACTATCGCCTCCTGATGCACCGCTTGCGTCAAGAAGAGATCATTTCCATCGATTGCAATCGATTCAAGCCATATTACGTTCTCGTATAGGTCGTATCTCATTCTGAGCTCTCTTGCAAACTCGATTATCTTCGCAGTAGACGTGAATCCATCTTCTGCGGACAAAAGCATGATTCTCGGCTCTTTTTCAAAAGCCGAAATGACTTCTTCCTTTGTAACCTTTTCCCTTAGTTCAACCGCCAACGAATGCACGTGCATAAGCGTAGTTGGTAGCTTGAACGCAGTCGTTACGATGTCCACATCTGGCAGCACAGTTTTGACATCCTTTGCATGATGTGAAGGCAAGGCAATTGGATCTGGCATAATTGCGTTCGTAAGCCCCTTCTTGTCTTCTTTTGGATCCGCAACCCTTCTGAGTATTGTAGCTCGAATTCGGCCAATCTTAAAGTTCGTTTTTAGCTGGTAAATCGTTCTCGTCAACGCAGTTGTGTTACAGCTCACAACTCTGACGTATTTTTTGCCCATGGCATCGCTGTAGTTTGCCAAAGCGTTGAAGGAAACTTCCGCAACGTCCTTCTTTTCTCCACCCTGGAATATCGCTCTCGTGCCGTGAGTCTCGTAGATTCTCTTGTTCTCAGCTCCGACTTTGTCCGGACTGCAGTCCACGACCAAGTCCACTCTCTTTATCAGATCCTCAAGAGTTCCGCTGATTTCTATTCCAGCCTTTTCAAAAAGCTCGACGTTTTCTGGTTTTGCGATGTATAGATCAAACTTCTTTGTTGCAAGCTTTGCTTCAAAGTCAGGCTTTGTTTTTGTCACACCAACGACCTTCATGTCGTCTTGCAACGCTACAGCATCCGCAACTCGCTTCCCTATGGTTCCATAACCGTTTATTGCAACTTTGATCATTCGAACACCTCCACCACGATCTTATGTGCGAGAAGGTCAACTTCTAATATTTTTCCCTTTATCTCCTTTGCTTCACCGAGAATGTCAAACATGAGCAATTTCTCCCCCTCGACCCTGAGCTTCACAACGTCTTCAAAAATCGTCTTTCCCTGGGAAACGATTTTCGATTCGCACATGCAAAAGAGTTTGACTCAAAGCATAAATAGAATGCGATCTCGATCGAAAAATTTATGAATTATGTTGAGATTCGAGTTTATGGTCTTGCTGGTTGCGCTCGATGAGAGATCGGATAGAACCGAGAGAGTCATTGCGTTTGCCATTGCGGAGGCGAAGTTGAGGAAAGACAAGGTAGTCTTTGTTCACTCCTTGTTTGGTGAAGGCAAGACGAGTCCAAAGGAGATCGAAGAAGGAGAGAAACTTTTGAAATGGGCTGAGGAAATTGCGCGAAAGGAAGGCGTAGAGTTTGAGACGAGACTTCTCGTTAGAGGGAAAGAGCCGGCAGAAGATATAGTCGAGTTTGCAGACGAAATCAATGCGAACATGGTAATTATAGGCGTAAGAAAAAGGCGTCCCGCGGGGAAGATAATCTTCGGGAGCGTCGCGCAAGACATCATTTTGCATGCTTCAAAGCCAGTGGTTTGCGTTAAGTAGACTTTCAAACCTATTTTTATGAAACTGAAATCCCGCGGATGCAACGTTTACTTCGTTGAAATCAAGGGTAAGAGTTTCCTGATAGATACGGGAACAGACGGTAGACTGGTTGCGAAACAAGTTAAAGAGCTCGACGGTGTTCTCATTACACACGCACATTTCGATCACGTCGCAGGAGTGAGGGAATTGGAGAAGGTTTTTGGGTGTCCAATCTACGTTCATCCACACGATGCCCCGTATTTGCTCGGCGAAAAGGAGTTCTCTTTCCATGGTGTCATCGGAAAGATGGTGAAAATGTTGGAAAAACTCTTCAGATTCACCCCTCCAGAAAACGTTAGGAGCATTCTTGAAGTAGATGCGAATGTCGTTCACACTCCCGGTCATACTCCGGGAAGCGTTTGCATTCTTGTGAACGAAAACGCTTACTGTGGGGATTTGCTGAGAGGTGGTGGCAAACTTTCGAGAAAAGAATTTTGCAGCGATTATGAGAAATACCTAAATTCTGTGAAGCTTTTTCTAAGTTTGGATTGGAAAAAAGCCTTCCCAGGGCATGGGAGCGGGATAGATAAATCCACAAAAATAAAAATTACTTAATCACAGGCTTTTCAAAACTCGGATTCCAATGACAATCCCAGCACTCTGGCTTTATTCCCACGTAGTTGTGGCACCTGTCGCAGAACACGGATTTATCGCTGTGACACTCCCAGCAGGTGTTTGTCGACGCATGGAACTCTTTTCCATATGTGAAACTGTGGTAAATTCTCCCCCCTTCTGCTCCAGATCTTATTGCGCTAATCCTCCACTCTTGGAGAAGGAGCATGTGATTCGCTCGCATCCAGTTTGCATCTTCAACGCATTCTCCCTTTGGTTTTTCGATCTCAGGATAATGCCCCAAGCTTTTGGCTAAAGCGTTGTAAATCAGCGGTGAAAAAGCGAGTGCAAGGAATACGACAATCAGCGGGATTACGAGCTTTTTGCTGAACATTTCAATCCCTCCTTATCAGGGGTTCTCCTCTTAGATCCGTTGTTCTCTCTTTCTCACCCTTCATTATCAAAGCGTTGCCAACGAGCTCCATCATGCCTCCCACGGCAACGGGTAGCTTCCAGTATTCGAGCAAGTGCGGGAACGCAGCTTTGTCGATTGCACAAAGCGTGCATAGGAAGTTCACTCCGTACTTCTTGTGGACTTCCCTCAAAGCCATTGCCCTCGGCATACCGCCACGCATTCTTAGATCCATGACTTCTTCAGTCAGCAAACCTCCACCGCTTCCGCAGCAATAGCTCTTTTCTCTTATCGTATGTTCTGGCATCTCATAGAAGAATCTACACACGTTCTTTATCACATATCTTGGCTCCTCAAGCAGCCCCATTGCCCTTGCGTAGTTGCATGCGTCGTGCAATGTTACGATCCACTTGTCGTTCCTCGTTGGATCCAGCTTTATCTTCTTGTGCGCAATCAGATCCGCGACAAATTCTGCGATGTGAACCATTTTCGTGCTCGCAGCGTTCTCGAAGTAAGTTCCGGTTATTGGGCTAACGGGATCTTCAAGATTCTTTGCAGGCTCGTTCATCGTCGCTAGGTATTGATGCTTGTCTCTCCACATGTGCCCGCATTCGCCACCAAGGATCCACTTCACCCCAAGCCTTTCCGCTTCCTGATAAATCTTTGCGTTCAACTTCTGCGCCAGCTCATAGCTTATGAAGGTTCCAAAGTTTCCACCCTCGCTTGCATAAGTCGACCAAGTATAATCGAGACCGATCTCGTGGAACAGCATAAGATAACCCATGCATACATACCAATGTGGCGTCGCAAAGAAATCTGCTGAAGGCGCTACAAACAAGATCTCGGCGCCCTTTTTGTTTATCGGAACTTCGATCTCTATTCCAGTAATGGTGTATACATCTTCAGCAACGCTCTGCAAAGCTCCGGCGATCCCTCCTGGAAGCAATCCGAGATGATTTCCAGTTCTCGCAGAGCTTGCGATCGAGATCAAGCTAAATCTGTGCACAACTCCGATCTCCTTCAAAAGCATCCTCATGATCCAAGTCACTTCTGCGGTGTCGATTCCGTATGGGCAGAAAACGCTACACCTTCTGCAGAGAGAGCATTGGTATGCGTAGTAGTAAAGCTCCTTTACCACGTCCTCGGTGAGATCTCTCGCTCCAGCGATTTTTCCAAGCTTGCCAGCAGGTGTAAAGTAGCGACGATAAATCGACCTTATGAGCTCCGCCCTCGCGACCGGCATGTTCTTTGGATCTCCTGTTCCTATGTAGTAGTGGCATTTGTCCGCGCAAGCACCGCAGCGGACACATATGTCCATGAAGAGCTTAAAGCTTCGGAACTTCTCTAAATACTCCTTCATCTTCGTGAGGAAGATCTCCTTCCAGTTTGGCGGGAGTTTCCAGTCTTTGTCAACTGGGCTCCATTCTCTTACGAACGGTAGCTCGAGATACTTCGCATCGCTGATGCGGAACGAGTAGTGATAGTATCCGGGCTTGAAGTTTGTGTTTGGCTTCAATAACTCTCTCCAGCTTGGGAACCTTTGCTCAATTCTAATCTTTTCAGCGGCGTGCGTCTCCATTCACATCACCTCCGGTTTAACCTTGTATCCGCTTTCAGCGATCTCATCAAGCTGATCTTTGTAGGCTTCGTAGTATTCTTGCCAAGTTATTCCCTTGTACGGTGGGTTCCATGGATTCACGTGTCTTTCAGCACGGTTGTTGTTTGGCATGTTTCTCGTTGGTGAAAGGAATATACCACCAGCGTGCATCAGCTTGCTGAATGGGAAGTAGGCGAGCAAGAAGCTACCGAGGGCAAAGTGGATGTAGAACATCGGTTCTATTGCATTCGCAAATTCAACCGCTTTTGCGATGTCGAAAGTCATTAGGCTAAGCAAAAGTCCCTTCACAGCTGAGATGTCGACTTTGATGAAGTATCTCATCACGTTGCCCGAGATCGTGATGGCAAGCAAAACGATCAACGCAAAATGATCGCTCGGCAAGCTTATGCAACGCTCTCTCGAAAGGAATATTCTGCGGAACCAAAGCAAAAGTAACGCAGCGATTATCGCAAGTCCGGAGACGTAGATCGATGGTATAAAAACGCCTTTGAACGCTTCGAGCTCGGAAAGCATTTCCACAAAGCTCGGAACTGGTTCAAAGAAGAACTTCGTGTGTCTTATCAACACGAGGAGCAGGGAGTAGTGGAAGAGGATTGCGAAAAGCCAGAGCCATCTTGCATCCTTTTGCGACAATCTATCCAAATAGTAGCGTGTGTTCTTGAGCAAACTTCTGAAGGCGAAGATCTCGAGAATCATTCTTACAGCGGTTTCCCACTTCGTAAAGGGCGAGTCGAATCGATCGTAAATCGTGCGCTTTATGAACTTTAGCGACTTTTGCTGGCCGCTTGTTGTTGGGATTTTCAAAGGAACTGCGCTTTTTGCCCAGTAAATGAATTTGTAAACGACTCCTGCAACGAATATCGCAAAAGCGATGTAAGGCACTAAAACGCCAAAGATGATGCCGATCATTCCTTCATCACCACCGCTTTTTCAGGAAGAATTGGTAGGAGCTTCGCAGCAACCACGAAGGCTAAGAAGACTCCCGAAAGCAGACCAATCACTTGAAGCCATTCGAAGATCGTTGGTGTGTAGCTAACAATGATGCCTTCAAGCGTATGCAACGACTCGATTTCGTATCCCGGCAAATATTCGGAGGGATAAACCTGCCCGGGAACGATTAGGAAGAAGCGCTCTGCCATAACCATTGCTGCATGCGAGATTCCAACTGCGCTAAGCAATCTTGGATCAAAGCCGGTCTTCGGAATTACGACAACCAAGAACGGGATTATAATGCCAAAGATCATGAGTAACCAGAAGCTCCAGAAGATTCCGTGCTCAGGGGTTAAGTAAACAAACTTCGTTGCCGGCGCAACTGCTGGAATGTAACCTTTTTCAAGCGCCTCTACGGCGAGCATGTAGCCGAGAACCGCAACCAAGCCAGCGAAGATCAATGAGAGTTCTCTCAGTAGCCTTATTTCGAGGTCACGTTTTGTAAACTTGAACGTGAAATACAAAGTGGCTATTAGCAATCCAAGCCCAGAAGTTATTGCGCAAACTATGAACATCGGCGGAGTGAGTGCGGAATGGTAGAGTTCACGGGAATACATGAAGCTGTAGATAGCTCCTGTGCCACTGTGCACAAGCACAGCCCAGAAAACGGCTAAGCATGCAAAGAATCGCGTCAACCTCTCCATTTCTTCGAACTGTGCAAGCAGGTAAAGAGCGCAGATCACGAAGTAGCTTGAGTAGAAGAATGCGTTCCACGAGAATATGGACGTCGGGTTGAAGTAGATTACCGCGTTTCCGAAGTGATAGAGCTTTCCTATATCGAGTGCGATGCTTGCAATCGCCGCAACTATATACGCTGCCGCAAAAAACGCTGCGATTCTGCTGAAAACCTTAAAGCGCTCTATTTTGAAAACCCCAGCTAAAGCTGAAACGATGAGCGAACCTGCGCTCAAACCAATGAAATACGGGATCCCTGCGTTCACGACTCCCCAAGGAACACGGTTGCTCAGGCCACTTAGATGGAACTCGTGGTCGAGTATATAGGCTACAATTCCAAGCGCTGTGAAAAACGCAAAAATTGCGACGAGTGCAAAGTATTGAAGGGAGGAACCTTCGATTTTCCTGAACTCTATTTTGTTCGCCACAAAATCACCTCCTCATCGGCAAGTAGTAAACATGAGGCTCAGTTCCGAGCTCCGCTCTAAGTTGGATAACAGTGTTGTTTCTGAGAACCTTGGATATTTCGCTGTTCTCATCGTTCACATTCCCGAAGATCAGCGAGCCCTTTCCGTAGACTCTGCATGCTTCAACGCAAGCGGGTTCAGGTTCTTTACCCTTTGCAATCGCATCGTCGATGCGATGGACGCAGAAAGTGCACTTCTCAACGACACCTTGCGTTCTTATCGGAACCTTTGGATTCACTTCCTTAAGCCCCTCACGGGGATCTTTGAAGTTGTAGCTTCTCGAGCCATACGGGCAGGCGATCATGCAGTATCTACAACCAATGCAACGATGCATATCGACTTCCACAATTCCATCGCTCCTCTTGAACGTCGCCTGCGTAAGACAAACTTGAGCACATGGCGGGTTCTCGCAGTGGTTGCAAAGCAGTGGAGCGTAGAACTCGTCCCCGTATTTGTTTTTGAATTTTGCAATCCTTATCCACTGCGGGTCAATCGCTTTTTCCTCAAAATCTGGAACGTTGTTTTCTCTATCGCAAGCTACAACGCAGGGTGGCTTCACCTCTTCGTTGCCCGTTCTCTCTATGAACTCTTTTACGCATCTGGTGCACTTTTCGACGTCCGCAACCATTGCCCATCTTCTCATGCTCTCGCTTTTCAGAGTTTTTGCGGAGATCTGTAAGGGTAGCATTGTTGCTATAGCGCTTGCTCCTGCAAGTATCAAGAATTTTCTTCTTGAGATCATGCTGATCCCCTCAAGTTCTTCTCAGGTTAACAGAGTTTATATTAGCTTTTTGGTTTTTAATCGCCCGAGTCTATGATGATTATGATTGTAACAATACAGTTCTATATATAGGAGAAAACTTTATATACTTTGGCAATAACCTGAACCGACATCATGCTACTCTCTGCGATAGTCTTGACGCTGCTGATAGCTCAGTTTTTGCTAGGTTAATTTTTTAGTTCATTTAATCTCGACATTCAGGAAATCCTTAGCAACTTCTACGTTTTCAAAAACCTCTTTTGCTTCCCTTAACAAGGTATCTGGGTTTTTAGAGAACCTTGCGCTGATGTGCGTTAGTATTAGCTTCTTCACGTTCGCCTTTTTTGCAACTTCTCCAGCTTCCTTCGCAGTTGAGTGCCCACTTTCAATTGCCCAGCTTTTGAGCTCTTCGCTGAAAGAAGCGTCGTGGATCAGCAGATCCGCGTTTTTTGCGATCTCCACGATTCTTTCGCAGGGCCTTGTGTCCCCTGTGTAAACGACTTTTCTTCCTTTTTTCACTTCTCCGAGAACCATATCGGGAGTTATGAGCTTATCCTTCCAAAGAACCGCTTCCCCTTTTTTCAGCTTAGCATAAAGCGGCCCTGGTGGGATTCCAAGCTTTTCGGCTTTTTCTCTGTCGAACTTTTTGCTGTCTTCTTCGATCAACGCATAGCCTACGCTATGCACTATGTGCTCGGTTTTAAAGGCTAAAACTCTAAGGTTTTCAAGACGAACCTCATCGCCGTCGGAAGCTTTGTGCACCTTCAAATCGAACTCAAGGTTCTCGTAACCAAAAATCTCGAACAAGGCTTTGAGAACTTCAGGTTTTGGGGTGTAGAAGTTGATTTCTTTTTTTCTTCCGTTCAGCGAAAGTGTCTCGATTAGACCAAAGATGCCTATGAAATGGTCTGTGTGCATGTGCGTTATGAAAATGTGATCGAGATTTCTAAATCCGAGCTTTGCTGTTATCATTTGCCTTTGTGTCCCCTCACCGCAATCGAAGAGAAACCTATGTTTGGAGTATTGAACAAAAATTGCAGAAGTATTCCTTTCGGAAGAAGGAACCGCACCTGCGGTGCCGAGGAAAACAACTCTAAAAAGCATCAGGACTCGAGAACGATCTCGATGTTCACATCCCTCGGCACTTGGATGCGCATTATTTGTCTGAGCGTCCTCTCATCTGCTGCAATATCTATAAGCCTTTTGTGCACTCTCATCTCCCAGTGGTCCCAGGTGTTGCTCCCTTCGCCGTCAGGAGCCTTTCTCGTTGGCACAACAAGGCGTTTAGTTGGCAAGGGTATTGGTCCGCTTATTTCCACACCGGTTTTCAATGCTATCTCCTTGATTTGGTTGCAGATTCTATCAAGATCCGTTGGATTTAAGCTCGATAGTTTTATCCTAGCTTTTGGTCCCTTGATCGCCATCTAACCACCAAAAAAATAGATTTATTTTCTCGGGGTAACATCTAAAACCATTCCCGCACCAACGGTGATACCCATGTCTCGTATTGCAAATCTGCCCAAAGGCGGTATGTCTTTGACCTTCTCGATTACCATCGGTCTCGTTGGCTCAAGTTTAACGACCGCCGCATCACCAGTTTTGAGGAACTGTGGGTTCTCTTCCTTTGCTTGTCCAGTCCTTGGATCGATTTTCTTTATCAATTGCACAAACTTGCACGCAACCTGTGCTGTGTGTGCATGAACTACAGGCGTGTAGCCGACTGTGATTGCGGTTGGATGCTGTAGCACTACGATCTGCGCTGTGAAATCTTTCACAACCGTGGGCGGGTTCGTTGGATGCCCTGCAACATCTCCACGCTTCAAGTCTTTCTTTGCAACGCCACGGACGTTGAAACCAATGTTGTCTCCTGGATAGGCTTCTGGAATTGGCTCATGGTGCATCTCGATGCTCTTAACTTCACCGCTCACGCCAGCTGGCTCGAAGACAACTTTGTCTCCAGTCTTAAGAATTCCACTCTCAACTCTTCCAACTGGCACAGTTCCCACACCGCTGATCGAGTAAACATCTTGGATTGGAATTCTCAACGGCTTGTCCACGAGCTTTTCTGGTGGCTTTAGCAAGTTAAACGCTTCAAGC
This sequence comes from Archaeoglobaceae archaeon, assembly GCA_038882935.1. Classification (GTDB taxonomy): domain Archaea; phylum Halobacteriota; class Archaeoglobi; order Archaeoglobales; family Archaeoglobaceae; genus WYZ-LMO2. The sequence continues at coordinate 80,090 of JAVZNF010000006.1, forward strand.
AACGTCGGTCCGTTGTACCATGGCATTTTTGCACTCTTCTTTGCTATGTTCTCTCCGTAATAAGCTGAAACTGGGATAAACGGAATCTCTTCGACCTTGTAGCCTACCATTCTCAGTATCTTTGCCAATGCATCTTTTGCTGCATCATATTCCTTCTTTTCATAGTTTACTCTGTCCATCTTGTTTATCAGAACGATGAGCTGGTTTATCCCCAAAGTCCTTGCTAAGAAAACGTGTTCCCTAGTTTGCGGTTGGACTTTTTCCACAACATCCATTACCAGCACTGCAGCGTCGGCTTGAGAAGCGCCTGTGATCATGTTCTTTATGAAGTCCCTGTGCCCTGGGCAGTCGACGATTGTTATGTAGTATTTGTCTGTCTGGAACTTCCTGTGCGCCACGTCAATTGTAAGACCACGCTCTCTTTCCTCTTTCAACCTATCCATTACCCACGCGAACTCAAACGTCGCTTTTCCTTTTTCTTGCGCTTCTTTCCTGTATTTCTCTATTATGTGCTCTGGAATTTCTCCAACCTCGTAGAGAAGCCTACCAATTGTCGTGCTCTTTCCGTGATCTACGTGCCCTATAAAGGCGACGTTGATGTGCTCCTTTTCCTTAGGCATACCCATCACCTACCTTTTTGATACACAAAACTTCGAGGAGTGCATATAAAGCTTTCACATCTATATGAACATCTTCGCAATGCGGAGGGATTCGAGAATACTCTCCTTTGCATTACCCTCTACAACATCTTCGTGCCCCGGATAAAGGTTTTCAACTTCGAGTTTCGAAAGGAGCTCTATGGACTTTATTAGCTTTTCAGGATCCCCACCGGGTAAATCGTATCTACCAAAGCTACCGTATGCGAAAACTGTGTCCCCGCTGAAAAGCCACTTCCTTTTTGGTTCGTATAGACAAATGCTCCCCGGTGAATGTCCGGGGGTGTGGATAATCTCGAGCTTTGTTTCGCCGAGCTCGAAGATTTCGCCACCCTTAAGAACTATGTCTGGGTCGAAGAGTTTGAATCTAATCCCGAAAACGGAAGCAAAGCTCTGCATTCTCATAAGTTTGATCTCATCTTCGTGTATCGCAATCTTCGCAATCCCTTTGAAAAATCCAGCTGCAGAAGCGTGGTCGTAGTGCGAATGTGTTAAGAAAACGTAATCAAGCTTTTTTGGATCTATGTGCCTTTTAACGGCACGAAATATGAAATCTGCGTCGCCACCAACGTCTATAAGTGCATTCCTTTCGTCGATTATCAGATAGCAATTTGCAGCCAAAGGTGGAGCGATGATGCGAACGAGCTTCATAGAAGTTCCATTTCCTCAATCTCGACGCTTTCAACTCCTTCTATTCTCTGCAAAGCTTCAACGAATTTGTCCACAACCCCTTCCGCATCTGGCATGACAGCGAGAACGTTCAGAGATTTTAAGCCAAAGGCTATTGGCTTTATTGCGAGGTCTCTGAGCTCAATGTCTGGAAAATTCAGCTTCAGAACTCTCTCTTTGACTCCATTGAGATCAATGTTCACATCCGAGGGCATTATCCTTATTTTGACGAACACTTTCCCCATTCCATCCACCTCACGGTCCTAAAAATCCGCAGGAGCACTGATACTTGTTCGAAAGCCTTCTGCATCTTTTGCAACGGTATATCTTTGTTCCGCATTCCGGACATGGAAATGAGACGTATTCCGTTCCTATGAGCACAGCTCCACAGCTTATACATCTCGCGATCGCCATTCAATCACCCCTCACGAACGTTCCTTTTGCTCCCCCTCTCAATATATAATTTTTTAGCTCTTCAGGCGAACAAACAAAGAGCTCAATTCGATGCGTTTTGAGCAGAATCAACGAATATTTGTCCACAACTCGACTTGCATCTTCTGGTTTGGCAAACTCCAAAATTTCGCCATTCTTAAAAACCCCTCCGACGGCGGTAACCTTCACCACCCTTTTTTCTCCAAGTTTCGATGCGATCCAGATTGCTATGGAATCCGAGGTTACATCCCAGGAGTGCGGAAGCTCGTCGAAATTCTTCATAAGCCTGTATGGAAGAACTATGAATCTTCCTTTCTCCTTCAGCTCTTCGAAGCTCTTTGGCTCAAATATCTCGAACCCAACTTTCTCTGCGAACTGCATCATGTAGTATCCGTAAAGGCTCATGCCAAGGATCGCCATCCAATGCGAAAGCTCGTCGTTGAGCTTCAGATCTTCGACGAGATCTGCGAATATCCAGCCTCCTGGAATAACTTTCACATCTTCAGCATTTGAAAGCGCATCAAAAACGATTTCGAGCTTTTCAGCGACGCTACCGCCGACTTTTACGATCATAACTTCCTAAGCTCGTAAAACTCCCAGAATTTCCTAAGCTCATATTTTCCAACGATTTCGTAACCGCTGAGACAATTGTAATCTCTATAGACCGCGAAAACGTAATCGTAGCCTTGTGGACATAGCGTTGTGAAAACAACTTTCTCTTCTCTTAGCATCCAAGGCAAAGGCCAGTAGTGCCCATCGACCGCAAAAACTGCGACACTGTAGTTCTTGTTCACAAGCTCCTTTATCCTTTCAGCCATCTTTACTGCATCGTTTTGCGTTTGGACGTAGATTAGAGGTTGGGAAACGTTGTTGTAGTCGAAGTAGGTTATGTGGATCGAAATCAAAAGTGTTGCGATGAAACCAATTGCAAACGCAATCTTCGTTTCTTTTTTCTCAAAAAAGTCTTTTCTCATGAAAACCGTCCCAAAGAACGCAATAGGCGTTGCAAGGTGAACTACGAGCCAGGACGTCTTGTATACCATCGCATGGTAAAAAACGAACGCTATAACAACCCATACAATTGCGAACATTTCTTTGAACTCAAAGCTTCTCTTCGTTGGGATCGAAGCTATTGCTATTGCAATTGGCAAGAACTCGTAGCGAAGAAGGATGTTTGCGAAGTAGTAAATTGGTTTTTCATGTGGCGAGCTCATGCCTTGGGAAAGCCAGTATGGGAGCGATCTCTCCACAAATCTGTCTATCCATTCTCTGCTGAACATAACTTCAATTCCCTTCCCATGGATTGCATATGCGAAAGCAGAGGAGTATAGAAAAGCTGAAACAAAGAGGAAAAGGGCTACGCAGGGCAAAATTTTTGCATCTACTCTGAAATCTCTTCTTTGAATTCGGTCGACGAGAATCGCTGTGAAGAACACTGCGAAGTATTGGACCCAGTTCTCCTTTGCGGTGAAGATTATCGCCAAGAATAGAGTTGCTATCAAAGCGTTTGTAAGACTTTTTTCTTCCCTGTATTTGTAGTAGAAGTATAGGAACGCGATGAAGCTCGAGATTACGATAACGTCGTCTCTTGCATATCGTGAGTAATATAGGATCGACGGAGAGAAGAGCATGAACAAGGCCAAAAAATATGCAGATTTCCCGAACCACTTTTCGAATCTCAAGGCAAAGAAAACGCCGAGAATGCTGAAAACAGCCACTGGTAATCTTGAGGTAAAATCACTGTCGCCAAAGGCGATAAATGACAGAGAGATGACGAAGTAAAGGAAAGGTCCATGGAAAGCCGGGTCGTAAGTGTAGGTTGGACTTTCAACAACGTTTTTAAGCGAAATCCATGCGTGAACACTCTCGTCGTGGTCCATTGGACGTGCGTCGAGGAAGGCAAACCTCGTAACGATTGCCAAGATTATGAGCGCTATTGCAACCTTTTTCACGTTTCAAGTTTGCGCCCGTTAAAAAATCTTTTCAGGTCCCATTGAATTACTTTTTTGATACGAGCTGAAAAATACCATAGAAGTCCAACGAAGAAAGCTAAACAAGATCAAGGCGATCTATGTTCATTTCTACACGGTTTAGAAGCGTAAGCAAGCACATAGGCATCTCCATTGCTGCGAAAGGCTCTATCAATGATGTCGGCTCCGATAGCTTGTGCTTATCACGACATCGCCAGGGCTCTTTTTTGCATAATCTGATCCATTCTGCGATGAACCATGGTGTTCCGATTATGATCAAGGATAGATGTATGGAATAAAGCTCTGCCACTGTAGTTGTATACCAAGTACGGAAAGCGCCAAACGTTTCTGGGTCCTATCGCAGAAGCGATTGCGGCACGAAACTACCTCTGGTGGTTTGCAATTTTGGTTTGTATAAATTTTTTCTCAGAATGAGATAAATATTCAATTGATACTTGGATTTAGCGTTCATTATCGTAGAATTCTGCAACTTAGAAACGCTTAAATAAGAAACCTCGGATTGGAATTATGTCCGATGCGAAAGATTTGCTCAGCAAAGGCGCTGAGTTTTACAAACTTGGAAAATACAAGGAAGCGCTTAAAAGCTTTGAAGAAGCGATAAAGATCGACCCAAACTGCGCAAAAGCGTGGAACGACAGAGGTGTGACGCTTTACAAGCTCAGGATGTATAGGGAAGCGTTGATGAGTTTTGAGGAGGCGATAAGACTCAAACCAGATTTCGTTGAAGCGTGGAACAACAAAGCAGTTCTGCTGTCTGAATTCAAGAGATATGATGAGGCAATCAAGAGCTTCGAAAAAGTCTTGGAACTTAAGCCGAACTACGCTGAGGCTTGGTATAATAGAGGAATTGCTTTTTACAAGCTCAAAAGATACGAAGATGCGGTCAAAAGCTTCGAAGAAGCTGTAAAGATTAAACCAGAATTTGCCGAAGCTTGGTACAACAAAGGAGTAGCACTTGAGAAGCTTGGGAAAAAAGATGAGGCGAGTAAGAGCTTTGAGATGGCGAGGAGAATTAAACCTGAACTAAAACTGTAATGATCAAATTTTTCTGTCGATAATTTTAAAGTGAGAAATCCGATCTTCAGAGGTTTTGCGGAAAAGCTAAGGATCTTTGCTCAGGAACTTCAAATCAATCCAGCTTTTGTCTCTGAAATCCGATACAAGCAGCTCAAACTTTTCATTATTCTTATCGATCTTTTTCCCGATTCGTCAACTTTCTTCTCCAGTTTTTCCAAAACTCTTTAAATTCCAGAGATGGCTAACCTTGGATGAAAATTGCCTACGTCACTCCACGCTTCTTTCCTGACATCGGTGGAGTCGAGACGCATGTTTATGAATTGGCAAAAAGAATGAAGGAGTTCGAAGTAGAAGTTCTCACGACAGATCCAAGTGGAAAACTTGCAAAATTCGAAGAGATTGAGGGCATTAAAGTTAGGAGATTCAAATCTTATGCTCCAAGCGACATCACTCTTTCTCAGAAATAAACTGGAAAAATTAAAATATTCATACAAACCTATAGATCTCGGATGCGAGTCCTTTTCATAACACCATACTACTATCCTTACATTGGAGGCGTTGAATATGTAGTAAAGTCAATAGCTGAAAGATTAGAAGATTCTGTGGTCCTTTGTGGTGATCCTAGCATTAAGTCCACAAAGATTGAGCAGATTTCGAGGGTTACTGTTGTAAGACACCCTGTTTTTTGCCCATTTGGAGTATACCAAATACCAAAAGACATAACTTCGTTAAAGAAAATTATCAAAAAACTTGGAGACGTAGAGATTGTTCATGTGCACAGTGCCCATTCAATTTTTAGTGTTTACTGTGGAATTTTAGTTAAAAAAATACATAAAGATTTGAGTTTAGTGTTTACACCTCATTACATAGGAATCAGAAATACTTTAAATAAAGTTTTGTGGGTATTTTGGAAGCAAAAATTGAATCAACTTCTAAAAATCTCAAAAAAAGTTCAAATCTTGAGCCTAACTGAAAAAGATGCATTTTTATCGATGTTTCCTTTTATCGAAGAAAAAATAGAAATTATTCCAAACGGAGTTGAAAATGATACGTTTAGTTATAGATATAGTGGCGATGGAGACTATATCCTTTTTTCTGGAAGAATTGAAAAATATAAGGGGCTAGACCTACTACCTAAATTAGGAGAGAAGTTAGGATTAAGCGTATTAATTGTGGGTAAAGGTAAATATTCTAAAAAATTGAAAAAATATAAAAATGTATCTGTTTCAGCTCCCAAACCAAGAAAGGAATACCTTAAACTAATTGCTTCGGCAAGATATGCTGCGAATACAAGTATGTATGAGGCACTAAGCATATTTGTTATGGAATGTATGGCAATAGGCACCCCTATTTTTGTCACAAAACCTATTTTGAAGTCTGTTCAAAGTTTTATATACGGATATGAAGAATCTGATAACGCCCGTATTAAAGTCAATGACACAGAATTTTATTTAGTGAGGGGCGGTAAGGTACCTTCTTGGGACGAAGTGGTTAAAATGATATTGTATAGATTATATTGTAGATAATTTCTTATTTTACAGATATTTTCTGTATGCCAAAATGATGATCAGCTGGTTTTATTTTTAGGATTTCAAGCCTAAGAGGTTTAAGAAATAGCAGACAAATTAATCCTCTAATTCTCGAAATATAAGACACTTGAGAATAATTATAACGTGAGAAAATAATCATAAAAATGTTTAAGTAGACATTGAAAGATTTTGAGGTAGATGAGAAAAATCTTGAAATTGGTGAATATTATTTGATGGCTTTTTTGTTACAACAAGCAGTTGAAAAGTTTTAAGTGCTCTATACTCAAAATTCAGAGGAGAAAGCTTGAAAATGCTAAGAAGGTGGTAGAATGGGTGAAGAGGGAATTGCAGAGATAAAGGAGTTTGTTGAAAAGCTAAGGAAAGAAATAGGGGAATTGAAAGCGATATTTTTCGGCAGCAGAGTGAGAGGAGATTATTTAAAAACTTCGGATTTCGATTTAATTCTGATAAGCGAAAAGTTTAAAGGAATGCATTTTCTCGATAGAATTCGCTTTATTTACGAGTTTTGGGACAAAAAAGAACATCTTGACGTATTCTGTTACACAGAGGAGGAGTTTGAAAAGAAAAAGAACGAGATAGGGACGGTTAAAAAAGCTTTAGAAGAGGGAATTCTGCTCTGAGTTAATTTCTTCTTCTTGCATCGAGATAGTAGTTCAGCTGGTCTCTTATAATGTCTTTAATGCTGTGTTCAGCCCTGAATCCCAAATCTTGAACCTTTCTGGTATCTGAAAGCAAAATTGGAACTTCAGCTGGTCTGAAGCGAGTTGCATCGAATTCTATGGCAACTTTCCCCTTATCTGTGAAGGCAAAGATTCCCTTGTCTTCGAGCTCGAAGTAGATTTCATCCTTAAGCATCATCTCATCAATCACAGTTTTTTCG
>JAVZNF010000007.1:0-81007 GCA_038882935.1 Archaeoglobaceae archaeon
TCGCAATCGCTGGACTCGCTAAACTGCCGATCAAGCTCTCACCAGTCAGAGATAAGCACAAGCAGTATATAAGTTTTGCTACTTGATGACATATATGTAAAAAGAGGTTTTTGATTTGGAATAAAATTCTTTAATTTGGTAACACTTTTTACACTATTTAAGCTTGAATTGAAATACTCACACCGCCACAATAAACCTGCAATTCTAAGAGAAGCTCGGAGTTGCTCAATAGAAAAAATTTTTAGTCTACAAACTACATCCACTCTTTTTCTATCAACCTTGGCCGAGAAAGCGATTTTTCCGAATGAGACGAGCGATAGAAATAGGGAATATAAATAAAAAATAGGCTTACTTTCTCAGCTTCATTCCTGCATAGAATATCAAAACAGCTAAAACTACCATTATTATTGCAATCAGCGGAGTTGCTGAGATTTCAAAGCTTTGCAACTGCTTTTCAGCTACTTCCATCTTATATCCTGCAATTTCCTCGCTCTGCTCCTTTTGCTCAGCCTTTGGAATTGATTGCTCAAATCCAACGCCAGCGGTTTGGTTTCCGCTCTGTGAAGTTGTTGGTGTAACTGTTTGGGCTGTCGAAATCACTCCTCCACCACCTGAGCTTCTATACCTCGGTTTTTGCTCGACGACTTCTTTCTTTTCTTCTTTTGTCTCCTTTTGCTCGATCAGTGAACTGAGGATTCCGGCTTTAAAATCAAGCAGTTCTATGTTCCCGCAGGTGTGATGGCAACAAGTAAAGCCGTATTCTTTCTGAAGTCTGTCCAATTCCTTTGCGAGCTGAACTTTAACTTTTTCAGGAGCGTTCCAGTAATCTTTCCTTATCGCTTCAAGCATTCTCGCAACTATGGACTGCAAGGCATAAGGATTGTTCTTCTCAAAGAATTCTTTCAGCCCGAGATCATACTTGTCTTTCACATAGATTTCGTAGAAGTTTTGCCAGGTTTTGTCTGAGATCAGGCTCGGTATCATAACATCCCATCCCCAGAGGTTCTCCACAATTTCAGCAATTAGCCTTGCTCCGGCGTAGTCGTTCTCCATAACTCCTTCGATCCACTTCGGATTGAAGTATCTCGTCAAAAGCTCGCTTGCTATGAACTCTTTAAGCGTTATAGCCTTCGGATCGTTAACGTTGCGAACGTCGAAGATGTAGGTTTCGGGATCGTTGCCAGTTAAATGCCTTACAGCCAAAGCGATGCCACCGAGGTATTGGAAAACGTCGTCATTATCTAGGGCTGCGAATATGTTCGTCGACCTTGAATGCACGGCGAGATCTACATTCTTTAGAGCTCCAGCGAATACGTCTTTTGCAGAAATTCCCCAGAAATCCTGCCCATAACCAAATCCAACTCTGCTCAGAAATAGCTCAGCAAGCTTTGCATCGCTTTGCCATGTATTACTTGCCTTTACAGCTTCAGCTAATCCAGTTCCGTAATTTCCGGGGCTTTCAGAGAAAATTCTAATCTTTGCAAACTTCTCAGCTTCTTCTTCGCTGTAACCTTTACTCTCTAAGTTTTCCTTTATCTCTAAGTAGTGCTTTCTAACATAGTTCAAGCTCGGATCTTCATTCGCGTTGATGCAAAGCTTCACCGCTTTGTCGAGCAACAGCATAAGCGAGGAAAAGGTGTCCCTATGAAGTCCGGAGCTAACAACAACTACGTCAATTCTTGGTCTTTGGATTTCTCTTCCATCAGACAGCCTTAGCTTCAAATCGCTCAGTGGAATCAGGCTAACGTCTTTTACTCTCCCAGCTGAATCCCACTCAATTTTAACGCCCATCGTGTAAAGCACCGCTGCCTGCATGACGCCATAGTTGCGCATCGTTTCAGTAGCCCAGAGAACATAAGCGATACTTTCTGGAAACTCTCCTTGCTCTTCATAGTATTTTCTAAGCAAATCGTCAACAAGCTTTACTGCAACGTTCCAAGCTTCCTTTGTTGGAATTGTTCTCGGATCAAAGCTGTAGAAGTTGTTTCCAGTTGGCAATGCTTCTGGCTTTCTTATTGGATCTCCTCCAATCCTTGGTGGAATATACTTGCCTTCCAGAGCCTGTAAGATTCTCGGAATTTCTATCGTGCAATTCATTAGATCGTAGTAGTATTTCAAAGCTTTTTCAAGCTCCTTTGTGATTGAATCGTTAACAACACCAAGCCATTTTTGCTGAGCCTCTTCCAAGCTACTTCCATTGAAAAGAACTTCTCTGAGCAAATCGTTTAAGATCTGCTCGTCTTCAGGCTCATTAATTTGCCTGACTTCGCCAACCTTTTCCTTGAACTCTTTTCCAAGCATCGCCTTCACGAATTCAAGCGTGATTTCATCGTTCCTAACAAATCCAAGAATGTGCAGACCATAGGGCATTACAGTGCTTGAAAGCTCGTGCAAGTGCTCGTGAAGCTTCGTTTGCAGGAAGTTCTCGAATTCTTCCTTGCTTAACTCTGAAATTTTTCCAAGGAATTCAAGCTCAAGTTCTTTGTAAAGCTCTTCGATCGTTTTTCTAAGCTCAGCCTTTACAGCTTCGTCCTGAGCTTCAAAATACTGGTGAATCTTTTCATGCAAAAGCGATAAATTGCCATAAAGACCGCTTTCGATCAATGGAGGGGTTAGATGATCCACTATCACCGCCTGACCCCTCCTTTTTGCTTGCGTTCCTTCGCCAACGTTGTCCATTATGTATGGATAAACTACTGGCAGATCTTGAATGAGCAAAGCAGGCCAGCAGTCTTTTGCAGATAAACCGCTCTCCTTTCCAGGTAGCCATTCCTGAGTTCCATGCGTGCCAAAGTGAACGATCGCATCAGCTTTGAACTCTTTGGCTATCCAGAAGTAGAATGCGATGTATTGATGATGCGGCGGCAATGATTTATCGTGGTATAGGATCGTTGAGTTCTCGAGCCATCCTCGCGAAGGCTGGGGAGCTAAGATCACGTTCCCCAAATTGATTAGGGGAATAACGATGAACTTACCGCTTTCATTTTCAAAAACCATCACTTCTCCAGGTGGTTCTCCCCAATACTTGATGACTTCCTGCCTTTTGTTCTCTGGAAGCTCGTTGAACCATTGCAAATACTTCTCAGCTGGAATTAGGACTGCTGTTTTCGTCAAATTCTCAAGCTCATCTTTCTTCCAGCTTCCTATGTTAATTCCCTGAGTCATCAAAAGCTTCGTAAGCAGTTTCTTGTCAAAGCTCGTGTCCAAATTGTATCCTTTTTCCTTCATTGCTTTAAGCAAAACTTCGAGGCTTGCTGGAACATCTAAATAGCTTGCACCAATGTTGTCTTTGCCACCGTTATGGTTGTAGTAAATTATTACAACTTTTTTCTCGCCATTTTGCTTTCTGTGAAGCTCTGCCCACTTCAAAGCCCTTTTTGCAATCCATTCAATCTGATAATCGATCGGATCATAGTCTTTCGTCGTCTTATTCTTAGCTCCAACGATTATGAACTCTGTAAGCCCATCAAGCTCTGGCAAAGCTATTTGCCAAGCTATGGATTGCGGGTTTAAGCCGTGAAGGCTTTCCCATTCGCTCACATTGTAGTAATACTCCATTATCGCTTTGATTGGCGTAACGTTCAGTTCTTGGAGGTATTTTAATCCCACGTCCTCGCTGCCTGAATGGCTCCAAAGCCTAAAGGATGTAAGCGTTATTAGAACATCAACCCTCGCCTTGCCATTTTCAATCAGCCACTTCGTTGAATTTTGATCGCGATAGGTGAATGAGGAGAAGACGACGTTAGCTCCAAGATCTTCAAGTTTAAAGATCAGCTCATCAATCACTGGGTAAGTTGAGGGATCGTTCACGTAGTAGTAATGAATTCCGATGACTGGAGCATTCTCCTTGAATCCATTGTCTCTATACCAGTTCATGTATTCTTCAAAGCTTAAAAATATCCCCATTCCTTGGTAACCGTTGCCAATAGCCCTTGGATGGTAGATTCCGTATGGCGGAATTTCGATCGGATTTGGAGTTTCAGTTAAACCAAATTCTTCAACGGCTATATTGCATAGCTTAACTCCAATGAAGATCATGAGCCTTTTGAAGTTTTCCAAGCCTCCGTAATTCCAGTAAAGCGTTATGTTTTTATACTCCGTTTCGCTGAGATTAACGTTTGTAATGCCGTGCACATCTGTGAAGCCGAGGCCAATGATCTTTGCCTGCTGCTTTAAAGGCGAAAGGTAGTCCTTCAAAAAGTCTTGAACGGGATAGCCGAGCATGTAAAGGAAGAAGACGCTGAAATTGCTCAGATCCAACTTCTCTATTTCTTCTTTAAGATCTTCAACGTTGGAGTAGCCAAGCAATTTTATTTCAAGGTTCTTTTCGACGTAAAGATCCTTACTTGCATTCAGGATCAGTGGAATCTGCTTCGAGTCTTTGTCGAGGATGAAGAGAATTTTTGCCCTATTTTCGGGAACCTTTGGAGGGTCATAGCTAATTTGCAAATCGAAGAATTTAGCTCTCAAATAATTCACGAGATTGAGCAGGTTCTCTTTTCCGCTGTAAATCCAGTATTTTGCAATCATTTCATCACTGTAGCCAGCTGAGGAGTTGAATGAAACGATCACCGCATTCGTAGCGTTTGCGATCTCACTTGAAAGACTTTCATTTAGATTTGCTAAAAATATGAGGCTTTTGTTCGCAAAATCGACTTCATCTCCGAGTTTAAAAACTTCTATAAGAGCTGTTTCGTTTTCTATTTCTTTCAAAGCTTCATAGTTCTCGTTGTTTCCAAGATAGAATGTGATCAAATCTTTAAGCAGAATAACATCTATTTCCTCACTGTCTACATAAATCGATTTTGCAACATAGCCTTCTTTGCTAACTGAAACTTTAAAGCCAAGATCTGTAGTGTTAAGAGTTGCTATTCCTTCCTCATCCGTGAATTTTTCAACTTCTCCAGCCTTTACCGATGCATTTTCAATTGGGTTCTCCAGTTTGTCAAAAACTTTGATCAAAACGGTTTCACAGCTCAAGTTGATCGTTACGCTCGAGTTTTCATTCAATTCTATAAAGCTTTCGTTAAAGCAGAGCTCGTAAAAAGCTTTTATTGTGTAACTTCCCCCATCAAGCTCGAAAATTGCAGAACCGCTGGAAGTGAAATTCTGAGCAATCAATCCTGTTTCGTTGTAAACAGCAACGGACGCGTTCTCGACTGCAGTGCCGTTAATTAGAACTTCAACGCTTACTTCGTAACCTGAAGCTGTGAAGATCATTGACAGAGTTGCGATCAACAAGAAAAGCTTCCTTCCGAGCATTTTTCCACCTCCAGTTTGTTTGATTTAAAGTAAAATTAAGTGTATTTAAGACTTTCCATTTTTCTTTACTTAAAGTAAAAATTTTTTGATATCTCAAGTAATAGTGAAGTTTTGAACTTTGGTTCTCAAAATCTTCGCTTAGAAAATCTGTGGAAGATTTCAGTCTTCGGGAACGTAAATAATCGTCCCATCTTTAAGCCTGTAAGCCGTGCCGATCTTTTCTCCTTGCCCTCCATGAAGCTCTGCAGTCAGGTTCATTACCTTTATAACTTCCCCATCTTTTATTATGATCTGCATGTTCTCCTCGCCAGGATTTTTAACGATCGTGATTTTTTCGTTTGGAGTTAGGAGTTCTGTGAGGTTGTAGGCGGTGATAAGCATAACCAAGAAAGCCAAAGCTATGATCAAAGCAACGTCGAAAAGGTTTGAGACGAAGTCAAGCGGGTTATCGTCTTCAATTTCGTCAATCAGCCTTCTTTTCATTCCTACACCTCCAGATCTTTATAATATATTCCATATCGCTTAGATCTTCAAGATACCACCTTTTTCTGACCATGAACACTGTGTAGCCTATTCCGCCCACGATTAAGCCAAGAACTGTGGTTGCAAATGCAGTTATCAGGTTTGTGGCGAGCTCGTGTATGTTTCCCTGCGATAAGGCGATCATTGCTGGGCCCAACGGAATAAGAGTCCCCATCAGGCCAAGCATTGGGCCGATTCTCGTAAGAATTCTCGGAATTTCAAGTTCTTTTGCAACTTTCAATTCAAACTCCTCAAGAAGCTTTTCAAGATCTTCATCGCCCGGATTCAGCTTTTTTAAATCGAGAATGAACATTCTGAGCAATCTTGTTGTTTGCATCTTTTCAAGATTTTCAATAATCTTTTCAAAATTAAATCCTTTTAGTTTCCTTAGATCTTCAAAGTTCCTTCGCCTTTTTGCACTTTCAACGATGAATGCCCCAAGTTCCATCAGCGAGTAAACAACGAGTAGAATCAAGGCCAAGATCACTGGATAAAGCAAAGAAGTCGAGATCGCATACATCGTTGCATAGATTGCTGAAGTAACGCTAACCATATCTTGCAGCACCCCTTATCGCACCCAGAATCAGGGGAATAAGCAAAATCAATGAGTATGGGCTGAAGTTGTCTGTAATTGAATATTTAAGGCTCATACCTTGAATCACCGCGGGAATCAAAAGCATTGCAAAGAGATAATAAACGCCACAAAGTAACATTATCTTTCCAAGCCTTTCTGGGTTTTCTTTCTTTCCAGAGGATAAAGCGATGATTCCCAATGCAATTATAGTCCCAACAATTGCTCCCATTGCAATTTTAGGGATTTCAAAAATTTGCGAAGCGAAGTAACAGGAAATGAAGATCGCAGCAAAGCAAACTGGGCATGGAATTGCAATTGCCAAGGAAGTTTTGCTTGTTAAATCTACTCCGCAGGAAGCTTTTTTAATTGTCGTGTAGCCAGCTAAAACGAGCAGAGATGCGACAATTAGGTGAAAACCGATTGTATAGCTAAGAAGAGCCGATAGAGATTCAATTATGTTTTCAAGGATAAATCCGACTATCGTGGAGATAGAAAAGTAAATGAGAGCGAAGAAATAGACTATTTTCTTGTTCATAGAGCTGTATCTGCATCCAATTCCAGCTTTAAAAGCCACGATTGCAGAACTGGCCAATATTCCGGCGATGAGTGGATTGTATACGATGATTGCAACGAGAGCCATTGTAAAGATGAGAGCCGATTTAAATTTGTCAAATCTCATTTAGTTGAGATCAAGAGTTTTGAATTTAAGCTTTTTGATTTACTATCCACAAAACTTGGCATAATAGGCATTTGGGATTGTAGGGAGCTTCAACTTTTGCTCCTACAATAAGCCCTTTTGAGCTTTTCAAGTTCCTCCTGATAGCTATTCATCGAATCGCTTTCTTCTTTGCCGATGATTTCGTCGAATTTCGCCGGAGAAGGACTGTGCTTTGAAACTGGCAATGGACTCAGAGGAGAGCAGTCTTTATCTCTGGCGTTATATTGGATTTTATCAGGATTTTAAACAGTTCTAAGTCGAGTTTTAGATTGCATGAGTGTGCTTCAATCCTTTGCAAGGCTCTTCAAAATCCTTAAAGCGATGTTCCTCACCAACGGGTCTCATTGTTTTGCTTTCTATTTCCACACCTTCTACATATCCCCTTTATCAGCCCAAAAATGTGATCCGAATCTTGACAGCATAAGCAGTTGTTTAACCACCAAACTCGGTTTAAGACTTCTGCAAAAAACACTCGTTTAAAATCTAAACTGAAAAGAAAATTTGGAAAGTTTTAAATAAACCTAAGAGTAAAATTTGCGATGGAAATCAAGGAAATTTTGCCATGCATCGCTGATCCGAGCAAATACAGAGTTATTGGCAAAGTTGATATTGAAAACATCGCTGAGATTGCCCCTTATCTCGCAAGAATTTTGCCAAATGCAAGCTACAACGCAAAGGATGGCTGGATCAGCTTCAAAAAGGGACAAAGAATAATCACTATTCACAGCGACCGCTTTGTAACGATGACGATGATCAGTAGCAAGGAAGAAGCATTGGGCATTCTCAAGGAAATTGAAGAAAAAGCCAGAACTGCTTGGGAGAAAAGAGACGAAATCGACATAAGCAAACCCCTGCAAAAAACCTTCATTGGAGCGCTTGACGTTTACAAATATCTGCCAAAGACGAACTGCAAAAAATGCGGAGAGCAAACTTGTATGGCATTTGCGGTTAAATTGCTGAATGGTGAGAAAGATATAAAAGAATGCAAACCTCTTTTTGAAGATAAGAAGTTTATAGGCATTCGGGAGACGCTTATAAGCCTTTTGTTATCCGCGGGATACGAAATGAGCTTTGAGAATTTTAAATAGAAGAACGAGATGAGCTTATAAAAGAGCTTGGCAGGCTTCACAAGTTCATGAACTTCAATGGAGTTATAGCTACAGACTCAGGAGGATTTCAGGTTTTTTCGCTTGGCTTTGGAATGGAGCATGGGATTGGGAAGATAGCGGACAACATTTTCCTTGAAAGGCTCAGAAATGTGAGCAAAAAGGGTGAGAAGTGGATAGAAGTTGATGAAGATGGAATAAGCTTCAGAAATCCGCTCAACGGCAGTTTAATGCGCCTAACTCCAGAGAAGTCGATGAAAATTCAGTCAAATCTTAGCACGGACATCGTTTTTGTATTTGACGAATGCACATCTCCGCTTTCAGATAAAGAGTATACAGCAAAAGCTCTCGAAAGGACGAACAGATGGATTGAAAGATGCTTGGAGTGCTATGACAGAAGCCAAGCGATCTTTGGAATAGTTCATGACGCGAATGCAAAGATTTGCGCCTAAAATCAGTGGAGTTTATTTTAAAGCACGAATTCGATGGTTACGGCATTGGCGGTTCGCTTGGAAAGAGCAAAGCGGACATGCTGAACATTCTTGACTGGGTTGTTCCGTTGCTTCCTGAAGATAAGCCTAGACATTTGCTTGGCATAGGTGCGGTCGAGGACATCTTTAACTCCGTGGAAAAGGGCATCGACATGTTCGACTGCGTGTCGCCAACAAGATGGGCAAGAAAGAGGCTTATATACGTGTCCCCGAGTGCAGATAGTAGCGTTAAGAACAAGTTCAGGGTTCACATCAAGAATGCGAAGTTCCGAAATGATTCAAAACCGCTTGACCCAGCTTGCGATTGCTTTGTATGCCAGAATTACCCCAGAGCCTATATTCATCATCTTTTCGTTTCAAACGCTTACCTATTTCTGTTTGGCTTCCTATCACAACGTTTACTTCTTCCTAAAGCTTATGGAAGAGATCAGGGAGGCGATAAAGGGAGGATATTCGTCAGCGTTTAGCTCAAATATTCCAAAAGCAAGTTGTCGAACTCGCATGGGACTATAACAGATTCAAAGCAAAACAAAAATAAAATTAAATTTTAGCCCTATGTCGCTCCCAAACCTTGCCATATGAAGCGTAGCGAAACGTATAGGAATATGAAGCCAAAGAGTGCTTTTATAGTCCATGAAGGGACAAATTTGACGAGCCTTGCTCCGATCTGAGCACCAATGACCGCTCCAATGCCGATGCTTAATGCAGCAATCACATCCACAAGCCCTTGATAAAGCTTGAAAGCTCCGCTAACAACCGCCATGCTTATGAATGAAGCCAGCGAAGTTCCAACTGCGATTTTAACCGCAGAGCCGAGCAAATAGATAAACGAAGGAACGAGAGCGTATCCACCACCAAGCCCTACGATTCCAGTGATTATGCCTATAAAGAACCCAATTGTGCCCTTTGAAGCTTTGCTTCCAGGAACGGTGTTACCAGTCCTTTCAGGCATCTTTCTCTTTATTATCCCCTCATAGACCATTCTTAAAGCCACGTATAGGAAAGCAAAGCCCAAAATTAAGTTCAGAAGCCAGACTTCGCTTGCGATGTAGAAGAAGATCAGCGAACCAACCATGGCGCCGATTGCTCCACTAACTGCAACGATCTTCGCTGTTGTGAAGTCAACATTTTTCATTCTTAAATGCCCAATCGCTCCCGAGCTTGCGGTCAAAATCACAGCGGTGATCGTCGTTCCAATTGCCACTGGCAAGGGATAGTTGAATATGAAGCTAAGCGAGGGTAGCATTATAACGCAACCACCTATGCCGAGCAAACCGCCAAGGGTTCCCGCTATGAGGCCAGTGATGAAGAGCGATAATGCAGTTAAGGTGTCGATCATTTATCCTCACCCACAAGCCATTTCAAAGCATTTGTAGCTGTTGCAAAAATCGTAGAAGCCATTGCAAACCTCGCTGTAAGAATTGCCTCCGCAATTTCTCTATCGCTGACTCCTCTTCTTTTTGCAATCTTAACAAACACCTCAGTGCACATTTCGCACTGTAAAGCAGCAGAGACCGCAATCATTATAAGATGTTTGTATTTCTCTGGAATTTCTGGAAGATCCATTACGAACTTTCTTTCCTCTATTTGCCTTGGAATCCATTCAGGGCAGATCTTGGAAAACAGAACTTGTGGCATCGGCTTTTCGCCGATCATCTCTTCCATTTTCTTAAGAATCTCTTCCATGGTGGTTTATAGCTTAATCGAGATATAAACCTTTGGTTTAAAAATTAAACTTAAAAAACTCAAGGGAGCTAACATCGGAAATGGAGTTGAATGATCAAAAATCCAACATTCAAAGGGGTTTCATGATAAAGCAAGTTAAAAATGGAAAAATAAAATTTAAAGATCCGCCACAATCTCGTCGAGCAAAGCCAAGTAATCCTCTTCCTTCCTCCAGAGGTTTCCAAAGCTCATCGCCGCGTTTGGATGATAATAGCGGTCTATGGCAATCGCCCTTATGTGCGGAGCGAAGTTCTTGATCGCCGCAAGCATTTGCGAGCCATGATAGTAGATTGTGCCCATCATGAGCACAACGTCGTAGTTTCCTTTGCCATCGAAGCCTTTCCAGTTTGGATCAAGCAAAAATTGCGTAAGCTCATGCAAAACAGCGTATTTCGCATTTATTCCTGCTTGAGTAAGCTTCGTTATCGCATTGCCAGTTGCAACGATCGTTACGCCCTTCTCAGCGAATTTCTTCACTCTTTCGATCATCGCAGGAGTTATGTCGGGGCCAACGATCAGCAGTGGATGCTTTGCCTTCTTTACCGCCATCGCTACCGGCCTTCCCTTCTCAAGTAGCATTGCCATCTTTGGTCCGGGAATGTTTGCCGCATCAAATGGCTGTTCGTATGTTTTGGGCATTTTCACCACCTCACTTCTTCGCCAAGCTTGAGAAGCCTTCCTTGAACAATCTTTCAACGCAAGTCGGGTTGAATCCCGCATGGTATGGTCTTATCGGTCCCTCAAGGATCTTCTTTCTGCTCCAGTCGATCTTCCAGCCATGCTTCTCCTCAAGCTCCTTCAGAAGTTCTTCTCTCTTCGCCAACGGCAGATCGCTTTCTGTTCTGACGTAGAGATGCCAGTCGTCTGGCATTCTGCCCAAATACTTAAGGCTCAGATCGATGTAGTGCGTGAGCTTTATTGATCTCCCTCTGTCCGTGTCGTTGGGGCGGAAGCAGAGCTTCGCGATGAGCGGAATAGCTTCCTCAACAGTTTCTGCCGCGACAAGTAGATCTTGTGGCGCGGGCTCGATGCGAACTTTCTGTCCACTCCTAACATCGTAGACCATCCAGTCCTCGTCGTTATACGGGCGACCAAGGAATGCTCTGCGGTATTTGCTTCCATGAGGTCCTACTACTACTGGCACTCCAAGGCGGTTAACGCCAGTTGCAATGCTCGCAGCCTTTTGCGAGTAAGCACCCCAAGCAACTCCGCAAGCACCTACGCGGTTGAGGATGTAGTCCGCAATCTCTTCAAAATTCGCTCTTATGTTTCTCATTGCGAAGATTCTTGCAACCTTTATCGCAGCTCCATGGATATGGGCGTTGCTCACACAACTGCCAAGGTTCGCAACGCAACCGCCGTTGAAATCGTCGGGATACTTCTCGTAAATTGTTTTTCCTTCCTCGTCCTTGTAAAGCCCAGCATCCATTGCCATGCAACCCGTTGTAACTACGATGTAATTGCGTGAGGCAAATTCGTTCATTATCGTGTAGGCATCCCTTGTTCCATTCGGATAATTGCTGCAGCCAACGATTGCAATAACTCCAGGGATAGTTCCGAGAACAATTGGAGCTCCAACGTTGCGAATCTCTGAATCCCTGACTGGACCTCTGCCCCTTCTAACCTTGCCCTTCTCGTTTAGTATTCTGTTCCAAGCTGCGTAGTTATACATGTCTATGATCGGGATCTTCTTCGGGCATACTTGTTCGCATCTTCCACAGGCAATGCAGACATCCCACTTCTCTTCAAGCTCCTTTCTGTTGCCCTTCTCTGCAGCTTCCATCGCTTCGCCGATGCGAATCTTCTCCGGGCATGCAATCGTGCAAGTTCCACACTGCGTGCAGGATTTTGCATAATTCATGAACTGCTCTTCGGTAAGCACCGGCTTTATTTCTCCACGTTTTTTCCTTCTTGCCCTTGCAACCTCAACCGCAATCTCGCCAACTTTCAGCGGATCAAGCACAACAACGCCGGGGTTTCCTTCGAGAAGGTATTTGATCACTTCCTTTGGATCCTTCTTTGTCATGTTTGGCAAACCATGCATCGCCTTTGCGTTTGTGCATATTACTGGAATTCCAAGCTTTCCAGCGTGGTATAGAATGTCTGCCCTGATGCACTGCTCATCTATAACGATAACGTCCGCAATTCCTGCTCTAACGACTTTCAGCTGTCTGCCCAAGGAACCTGCGATCTTTGCCTTTGGCCAGTATCTGCTCGTGTCATGGGCAGTGCAGCAGATTCCAGCGAGCTCAACCTCGTCGCCAAGCTTGTTGTTCTCTATGTAGTCTGCGATGTTGAACGCCGGAGGAGCGTGGTGTCCAATAACGAGCACAATTGCTTTGTTCCTGTCCAAAGTTCCCATTCCAACGTCGATCAGAGGCTGGTTGCTTTCTCCCTTTGGCAAATTAAATGCGCAGATTTGTGCAATGTCTGCGATTTCTTTGCCGAGAGCATCCATCATCCCAAGATGGAAAGCTTTTGACTCAAAGTCGAGATAACTACCTTCCTGTCCCGTGTGAATCGAATCCATGACCTGAGTGATTTGCTCCTCAACGTATCTCAAAGCTCTTTCTAAATCTGCGAGGGTTTTTGGCTTTATTCCTGTGATCAATTGCGTTAATGGAGCGACCTCGCTTATCTCTGGACCAAGATCAACTGGAATCTCCTCGAGCTTCTTTCCAGTTACGTGTTCAATGTCGTGAAGCATGTGTCTCGCGTGTCCAGTGTGGCATGCTGTGCCTATTGCGACAGCAGCAGCCACAATTCTGCCAGTTTGAGCTTCAAGGTTTATTCCACAGGCACCGTGTTTGTTCTCCGTCAAATCACATTTGCCCATCGTGCAAAGGCAACACATGTCGCAATAGGGAGCGTAGAATGGCTTGTAGCGCTTCAAAAGAATGAAGTCCCAGTCTCTGAGAGTTTCGATCTGTGGAAACGGCGTTGGACCCATTGGCGCCCACTCTTCTTCCTCTTCAGCGACTTCTCCAATTCTAATGCTAACGTTTCTGAGCTCATCTACAAATATTGCCCCCTTCCTTAATTCGAGAACCATTTGACCACCGTTTCTAACCTTTCTTTTACACATATAAACTTTTTTAAAGTTAATATCAGTATTTTTTATAACAAAAAGTTATGAAAATTTCGTAATTTTGTAATACCAAGTATTATTAAAATTTTGATAAATACTAAAAAGTCAACTTAAAGGAGAAAATTAAAATCTCGCAAACCTATTGATTTCGTGATCATCACCGATAACCACATGCACCTATACAAGCATTTAAAGCTAAAAGCGCTCGAAAAGTTCAAAGCTGTAGGAGGGACGCACGTACTGCTAGTTTCCCTCCTCAGCCATCACTATGACGTGAATCCGAACAGTGGGAAGGATTTTATAAGAGTTTTCAACGAGCACGTCTCAATGGTGAGAAAGGCAAACAAGATCGTAAAAGCTTACGCAGTCCTTGGTGTTCATCCTGCAGAGATCACAATCCTAGGCTCGAGACTAGGATTTGAAAAAGCTGTAGAGATAATGAAAGAAGCGCTCGAAATTGCTGGAGAATTCGTTGCAAAAGGTGAAGCCATTGCCATAAAAAGCGGAAGACCTCACTACAAGGTCGACAGCTATGTGTGGCGGTTAAGCAACGAAGTCATGATGCATGCGTTCGAGATTGCAAAAGAAGTTGGCTGTGCGGTCCAAATTCACACTGAGAGCTTCAGTGTTGAAGGAATGAAGGAAATTGCAGAAATGGCGGACAAAGTTGGGTTAAAAAGGGAAAAAGTCGTTAAGCACTTCTCACCGCCGAAGATAAAGGAGTTCGAAAACATTGGGATATTTCCATCGGTTATTGCAGGAAACGACAACATCTACACAGCAGCAACACAAGGAGACAGATTTTTCGTCGAGACCGATTACATAGACGACCCAAAACGTCCAGGCGCAGTTCTTGGCCCAAGAACTGTACCGGTAAAGATTAAAGAGCTCCTTAACCGTGGCTTCAGCGAGGATTTTGTCTACAAGATCTGTGTCGAGAACGTCGAAAAGGTCTACGGGATCGAGCTATGATCGGAAACCTCTGCGAGGACTGCGCAGTTATAGACACCTGCAAGGAAATAGAGAGGCAAGGTTTCGGCGTGAAGAGAGGGGAGAAAATATATCTACACCCAATAGAGGCACTCTATCTCCAGCTCAACGGGAAAGCGAAGTTTGCTGAATTTGAAAAACTCGTGAATTGGGTTCAGGCAAAGGTTCCGAATTTTCCAGAAGTTTACTTCGTTTACAGCGATTTGCGTGCAAAGGGGTATAAAGCAAAACCGCAGGACGAGTTCATAGTTGCGAGAAGGAAGTTCTATCCGATTTCGGAGAAGAAGGAAGTAGACTTCGAGATTCTTCTTGAGAAACTCGAGAAAGAGAAAAGCTTCATCGTAGCCATTGTTGATGAAGAGAGCGAAGTAACTTATTACGAGCTTTTTGAAGCCGAAATAAAGGGAGAGCAAGTGGAAAGCCTGCCAAAGATCAGGGGGAAAATTCTGAACGATCGTGTAATCGTTGAAAACGCAGATCTGTTCAAAAAATATTTCTACGGGAACCTCATAGGAAATTCGGTAATCCTTTCGATCTTCGAAAGTCTCTATCTTTGCGAGATTGGAGCTCTCGAAATCGATTTGAACAAACTGCGAGGCGTTGCTGAAAAAATTAAGGACTTTGACAAGAAATACGAGGTCTACAAGGACTTGAAGCGTAGAGGTTTCGTCGTGAAAACGGGTTTTAAATTTGGTTGCGACTTTAGGATCTACAGGAAAGTCGAAAGCATCGAGGATTTACCACACTCGGAATTTCTTGTTTTGATTGCGAAAAAAGCTTTGCGTTTACAAGAGCTCGCAAGAGCTATTAGAGTCGCAAATGCGGTTAGAAAAAAGCTCTTAGTCGCTCTGAGGGGGAGGTATATTCTATTCGATAGGGTGAAAGTATGAGGATCGTCGTAGGCTCAAAAAATCCGACGAAGATCGAGGGTACAAGGCTTGCGTTTGAACAGTTTTTCGACAAGGTGGAGGTTCAAAGCGTAGATGTGAGGACAAAGGATCAACCCTTCGATGAGGAAACCATAGAAGGGGCGATAAGAAGGGCTAAGCTTAGCTACAGCAAAGATTTCGACTTTTCAGTTGGCATCGAAGCCGGGCTTTTCAGAGTTTCGAAAACTATGAGCGGTTACATGGATTTTCAAGTTGCTGTTATTTACAATGGCGAACGCTTCACAATTGGCTTTGGTCCGGGTTTCGAGTATCCCGCTGAGGTCGTTGAATCTGCGCTCCGTGGAATCGAGGTCGGAAAAACGATGGAGAAGATCTCTGGAATAGAGGGAATTGGGAAAAAACTCGGAGCCATTCACTTTCTGAGCAAAGGTGTGATTTCGAGGATTGAACTCTCGAGGATTGCGGTTACAATGGCTCTAATCCCTTGGATAAACGAGGAGCTATACTCCAAAAAGCTCAAATCAAATCACTGAGACTACGATCATGGATCTCTCCGCGGTCTACACTGCACTTGGAAAAAACTCCTGGAAAATAATGTCCGCAATCTTCGAGAATCTCTGGAACTACAAGTTCGTCCCCGTGAACTTGATCGCAGACATTGCGCATCTAAGCGAAGAAAAGACGAAGAAGATCCTCCGCGATCTTGGAGAAAAGAATCTCGTAATAAATAAGTATACCGAATACGAGGGTTCCACATTCACGTTTAGGGGTCTTAGCCTTTACTCTCTTCGCAGACTTGTCGAAAAAAACGAGGTTGAGGCTTTGGGTAAGAAAATGGGAGAGGGAAAGGAGAGCCTGATCTACAACTGCATATCAAAATACGGGGAAGCCGTGATAAAATTTCATAAATTAGGTTACTCGAGTTTTAAAAAAGTCGTGGACAAGAGAAATTACGGGAATCTGAATTTCTCGGTTCTTTCAATTAGATCCGCAAAGCGCGAATTCACGACGCTGAGAAAGCTACAAGGGCTTGCGGTGCCAAAAGCTTACGCTTGGGAAGGGAATGCTGTGCTCATGGAATTGATCGATGCAAGAGAGCTTTTTAAGGTTAGAGTCGAGAACCCAGAGGAGCTTTTGGATGCAATAATCGAGGAAGTTGCGAAGTTTTATCGTCGGGGTGTCGTGCACGGTGATTTAAGTCAGCACAACATTTTAGTTGGAGAGAGTTTCTGGATAATCGACTTTCCTCAGTCTGTTGAAGTTGGAGAAGAAGGTTGGAAAGAGCTTCTCGAAAGAGATGTAGCAAACGTGCTTCGGTATTTCAGCAGAGCTTATCGCATAGAAAGGGATATCAATTCCGTGATTGAAAGTATAATCAGTGATACTGGGAGTTGACGTCATAGGTGACGGAAAGTTCGCAGTCGTTGCCATAGACGAGCGGAGCGAAACGAAAAAAGTCGTATCTAAAGCCAAGCTTTTTAGATTGATAAGAGATCTAAAACCTAAAATCATTGCAGTCGATAATCTCTCCGAGCTTTTCGAAGATAAACGGGAAATAATCCAGTTTTTGAAGAACACGAACTCAAAACTTGTAGTCGTCGCAGTCGATGCGCCGTTGCAAGTAATTGCGAAGAGATTTGGTTTTAAGCTGAACGTTCGCAATCCCTTCGAAGAGGCGAAAGCTTGCGCACTTTTGGCAAACTATGATGTCGGATACGAGGTTTCAGTGTTTGCGGACAAGACAAGGATAATCGTTTCAAGAAATCGAAGGCTCGGAAAAGGCGGTTGGAGGCAGAAAAGATATAGCAGAAAGGTGCACGATTCAGTTAGGGGCATTTTTAGGGAAATAAAGAATATACTCGACGAGAACGGACTTGTGTATACCGAGAGCGTAAAGGAGGGATTCGGGGGAATATCAAGGGGAGAAATCATCGTAGACGCTCCAAAGAGCGAAGTTCCGATAACCTCTTTTAAAACAAAAGACGTCCAAGTCAGAGTTGAGTCTGTTGAAAAGGAGAAAATAGAACTTATCCCGATCTCAAAGACGAAAAGATATCTCATCGCTGGAATCGATCCTGGAACAACGACTGCGGTTGCGCTTATCGATTTGAGCGGAAATCTCATCAGCGTGAAGAGCAAGAAAGACTGGAGTCTTGCGGATGTTATCGAGTTCATAAACTCAAATGGCAAGCCTGTGATAATAGCGACTGATAAAAAAAATCCGCCCGAATTCGTGAATAAGATAAGGGCATCTTTCAACGCCATACTGTATTCGCCAAAAGAAGATCTCAGCTTGGAGAAGAAAAGAGATCTGACTTCGAAATTCAGTTTTCTCAACGACCACGAGAGAGATGCCCTCGCTTCAGCGATGGATGCGTTGAAAAGCTATGAGAGCAAGTTTCGAAACATCGAGAAAAGAGTTCCGATGGGCTTCGATGTTGAAAAAGCAAAGGCTGAAATCCTAAAAGGGACTGCGCTTAGAAGTTTATTCGAAGTTCAGAGCGCAGAAAAAGCAGAAAAGAGGGATGAGTCAGAAACAAATTACTCCGAGTTGCTCGAGAAAAAGGACAAGAAAATCAGGGAACTGATTGAAGAGAATGAGATCCTGAAGAGGCAGATTTCCGAGCTTAGGGCAGAAGTTGAGAAACTGAGAACACGGATCGTAGCAATCTCAGAAGAGGAGAGGGAGAAGGTAAGAAGAGAAATCTACGTGAGGAATCTCGAGGCGAAGATAAAGGAGTTGAACGAGATTATCAAGAAAAAAGACAATGAGATCGCGGAATTGAGGGAAAAGCTTGAGATTCTAAAGAAAATGAAGTTTCTCGAATTCTCTGGCTGGAAAGAGGTGAAGGTGATCAGGAAGTTCACAAAGGATGAGATTGAAAAAGCAGAGATTTGCGAAGGAGATATAGTTTACATCGCCGATGCGAGCGGTGGAAGCAGGAGTTGCGCAGAACTCCTATGCAAGAAGAAGATAAAAGCCGTGATCAGTGGAGAGATGTCACATTTAGCGCAGGAAGTGTTTGACAGTTACGGGATTCCAAGGATAAAGTGGGAAGACGTGAAAATGATCGTCGGGAACGAGATAGCTTTCGTAGATTCAAGCTTTGATGAAATTTATCGCAGAAAACTTGAAGAGATGGGAAAGAAAAAGCTCGAAACAATAGAAAAGATATTTGAAGACTACAAGAGGCGAAGGATATGATCATCTTTTCCTCGATGTTTCTCTACGAGTACTCAACCGATATGATCGCAAAAGCCATCGAACTTGCTGAGCTTGATGGAGTCGAGTTCTGGGTTGAGACGCCGTATTTCTGGATCGACAGAGATCTGAGAAAACTTGAGTGTTTTTCCGATTTCACCGTTGCACTTCATGCACCGGTGCTGGATTTGAATCCGGTTTCGGTAAACAACGCAGTCTGCGATTTAAGTCTAAAGGAAACGCTTTACACGATATCGCTTTGTAAAGAGACCGACGCAAAACTCGTGACAATACACGCCGGAAGGAGAAGTGCCCTTAGAGAACCAGTATGGGCAGATTACAACGCTCTCCACAAATACCTACGCATTTCCTCGAGATTTGCAAAGCTGAAAAACGTGACTTTATCACTCGAAAACTCAGAAAAGAGAGTAAACAATCTCTGCAAAAACGTTGATGAGTTGCGAAAGTTCGCTGAAAGCTACGATCTCGCAGTCACATACGACATAATGCACTCGAAACAAGACGAAAACTTTTTAGAATTACTTGACAAAATCTGCAACGTTCACATCAGCGCTGAAAACAATGGAAAGCACGTAAGAGCGAGCAAAGACGAGAAAACCGCCGAGATTTTGAGAAAACTGTTCGATCTTGGTTACAATGGATTGCTTACAATCGAGCTCGACGATTTAGGCATTGGACAAATGGACTTTCGTGAAAAAGTTGAGGTTTTGAAAGAAGAAGGAGAGTTTTTGCGTTCGATATTTTCGCGTTAGGGGGGAGTGGTGGTAGTAAGCCCCCTTCTGTTCCGACGGCATCAGTCTAAGCGGCGCTAAGCCTTGCACCCAGCAGTGGGCGGATTTTTCAACCAGCAGAGGTGACCTAAGCCTTTCGGCTTCATCGCATTTCCCTCTGCCGGGATTTTTCTGTTCCGCCCAATCCCCTCTCGGGGATGCTCCTTGCGGAGCCCGCCTTTACGGGTGGGGGGACTTTCCTCCTTTCGGTAAGCCGCCCACCACCGCTCCCCAAAACAAAGTGGAAACTTCATGCATAAAATCTTTAAGGCGAGTGAATAAGTTGCGAGGGGTGAGCTGATGATATTCCAAGGGAGGAGTAGAAGAAAGTCGACTGGTGGACTTTATAGACCACACAGGAAGAAGAGGAAGTATGAGCTTGGTGGAGAGCAAGTGATGACCCATGTGGGAGAGAGAAAGACAAAGAAAGACAGGATGATGGGTGGAAGCTACAAGATAAGGCTTTTTGCAGATAAGTTTGCGAACGTTTACGATCCCGTGCAGAACAAGGTTGTGAAGGCCGAGATAAAAGCGGTTCTCGAAAATCCGGCAAACGTTCACTACGTTAGGCACGGAGTCATTACAAAAGGCGCAGTTATTGCAACCTCAGTTGGAAAGGCGAGGGTTACGAATAGACCGAGCCAAGAGGGAATAATAAACGCTGTGCTCATCGAAAAGCAGTAAAATTTGAGGGGGGCGTAAAAGTATCAAGATTGCATCGGCGGCGGGACAGGTGCCAATGTTACATCAACGCCCCCTAAAAACGTGGGTTTTTCAAGCTAATAAAATTTTCGCGACAGAGGTTGTCAAGTTCTATTTTTGTCGAGTACGTAGTGTGCTATCGTTATGCATTGTTCTGCCATTAACGAGAGCTTTGAAACGCTTAACACTGCAGTTGCGAATTTGAATATCACGTCCTCATCCTCTCTCCTAACCCCTAAGTGGTCACCCAAAACAAACAATGGATCCTTGATCTCCGAAACAACTTCGCCTATGTCTCTACCGTCTTCTCGCAGATAATAGACGCTGTATCTCTTTGAAAGTTCGAACAAAAGCTCTTCAAGTCTTTTTTTAGCGATAAAAACCCCTGAATTCGTCTCAGTCCAGTCTTTCGTCGCTTTGAATCCTAATGCCTTTCTTATGTGCCCCGCAATGTTCCTTTCATCTGGAGACATCCTTCGGAGCTCGTTGCTCACTATTCGAACCACCTTCGGCGGATCTGGCTTTCCAAGCAACAACAAGAAAACTTCGACGTCTTTTCTTATCGAATGGGAAAGGAAAAGAGCCTGCGAGACGCATCTGCATAGAATGTCCATTCTTCCCGCTCCCGAAATGTCGTTTAGATTAAAGGGTTCCGTGACCGCCTCGTTTCCTATTATCAAAAAAGAGCGCATTAAAACTCGCCTCTAAGTACTTTAAGCGCAAACTCGCGGTTGTTTGCAATTTCGATCGAGTAGTTGTCCCAGAAAACCGCAGTGCCTATAACGAGGACGTTACCACTTACAGCTCCAAAAATACCTTTACCCACTACAAAGCTCTTTCCACCGCTTACAGATGCAGAACAAGGCATTAAGACTTCAAGATCTCCGCATTTTGCAAACGGAAACATCGGATCGCCATAATTTTTTTCCTCGTCTTTTATCAGATCGTAGTTGATCCTAAGTCCGAAATACTTCACAACTCTGTTCACGTTCTGAGAGACTCGATCAACGTTGGAATAGTAGCTCGCGAACACAATTTTTTTCCCCATGTTAGCCCACTTTCTGATCTTTGCGATGTCGTTTGCGCTGAACTTTATCTCCGGGTAGTTGAATACTATAACATCGTAGTCACCGAGCTTTGCAAAGCTCTTTTCCTCCTGCATTTCCAGCTTCTCCCTCTCTGCGATCTTCGTGAGCTTCGAGAAGTAGTAGTAGTCGCCTATGCTGAACTCCCCCCTACTTGCACTCCAAACCGTGGCCATAAGTAAAGTTCTCGGGACTTGAAGAAAAATATTCTGCACAAGGCTAAGAGTGATGAAAACGTAAACTCCATAAGCAATTCCGCAAACTCATCTCTATGTCTGCAACTGTAATCGTAGGGGGTTTCTGGGGAGACGAGGGAAAGGGAAAAATAGTTGCACACGTTGCAAACTCTGACAAGCCGAGTATAATTGCACGAGGAGGCGTAGGGCCAAATGCTGGGCATACAGTGGAGATAAACGGGCAAAAGTTCGGAGTTAGGATGGTTCCCTCAGGATTCGTTTATAAATCTGCAAAGCTCCTCATCGGCGCAGGTGTTCTTGTTAATCCGGAAGTTTTCTTAAAAGAAGTTGAAATGCTGAAAGTCGCAGATCGTGCAAGAGTCGACTACAGATGTGCAATCATCGAACAAAAACACTGCGAAGTAGATAAGGCGGATGGACATCTGAGACAAATTGGAACCACTGGAACTGGATGCGGACCTGCGAACGTTGACAGAGTTCGTAGAGTTGCGAAACAAGCAAAGGACGTTCCGGAGCTCAAGGACTTTCTCACAGACGTTCCACTCGAGATAAACGAAGCTTTGGATCGAAACGAATTTGTGCTCATCGAGGGTAGCCAAGGTTTTGGGCTCAGCCTTTACTACGGCACATATCCCTATGTAACTTCCAAAGACACGACTGCATCAGCGATCGCTTCGGACGTGGGCGTTGGACCTACAAAGATCGATGACGTTATCGTGGTTTTCAAGTGCTTCCCAACAAGAGTTGGCTCCGGACCTTTCCCGACTGAGATGCCAGTCGAGGAGGCGGAGAGGTTGGGGATCGTGGAATATGGAACAGTGACTGGTAGAAGGAGAAGGGTCGGATACTGGGATGGTAAGCTTGCAAGGTATTCTGCGATGGTCAATGGAGCTACACAAGTTGCGATCACGGGAATCGACAAGCTTGACAGAGAATGCTATGGCGTTACTGAATGGGAAAAGCTAACGCCGAAGGCGAAAAAGTTTATCGAACAAGTCGAAGCAGAGGTCAAGGTGCCGGTTACGCTGATCTCGACAGGTCCTGAGATCAAACAAATCATCGACCTACGGAAGGAAAAGCTTTGATGATGGATTACCACATTCACTCAAACTATTCCGACGGAAAGGCGAGCGTTTTGGAGATAGCGAAGAAAGCTAAGGAGCTTAGGCTTAGAGAAATTGCGATTGTGGATCATTCGATTGAGCTGAGCTTTGGCTTGGATGAAAGAAAGGCAAAAAAGAGAGCTGAAGAGATTGAGATCGCAAAGGAAACGTATGGTATAAAAATTTACAGTGGGATAGAGTGCGGAGTCAATGGTTTTGGTGAGATCTACTTGCCAGACTTCGACTTCGACTTAATCGTTGTGTCTGTGCACGAGTGTGCGTTAAATTATTTCGATAGAATTATTAAATGCATTGAAAAAAACAATGTACAAGTAGTTGGACACGTTCTTTCGGAGCTCTTCGGACACTCCAGAGATGCTGAAAAGGAGAACAAACTCTTAGACGAACTTGAGTCTATTGGGGTAGCTTTAGAGCTGAACTCAGGTCATCGATGTCCTCCAGAAGATTTTCTCGCAAAGTGTTCGGAGAGGGATTTGATAATCTCGATCGGTAGCGATGCACACAAGTTGGAGAAAGTTGGGAACGTTGGATGGTCCCTGGAAAAGTTAAAAAAGTATTTCTGGCGAGCAAAACTTCTCAGGATATGAGACACATAACTCTCACCGTCGATGCAATAATTCCCTACGAGCGCAAGATCGTTCTGGTAAAGAGAAGGAACGAGCCCTTTAAAGACTTCTACGCTTTGCCGGGGGGAATCGTTGAATACGGAGAGACTGTAGAGAACGCAGTCTTGAGAGAAGTAGAGGAGGAGACCGGACTAAAAGGCAAGATCCACAGCCTTGTCGGAGTTTATTCGGATCCGAATAGAGACCCGAGAGGGCATTTTGTTTCTATCTGCTTCATAGTTATTCCCATCGGTGGAGAGCTTAGAAGCGGAAGCGATGCGAAAGAAGTTGCTCTTTTCAGCCTTCACGAATTGCCAAAGCTTGCTTTTGATCACGAAAGGATGATCAAAGATGCGGAGGTGAAACTTCGTGGAATTCTGTCCCAAGTGTAAGAGCCTAATGCGATACTCTGGAGACAGGCTCGTGTGTAGGAAGTGCGGATACGAAAAAGAGGCGGGAAACGAGAAAGTTGTTATAAAGTCTGAAATGAACAAAGAGGAAATACCTGTGATCGAGGGTGAGAGAGTTCAGACTTTGCCGACTACAAAAGCCATCTGTCCAGCCTGCGGAAACAACGAAGCCTACTGGTGGATGAGACAGCTGAGAGCAGCGGATGAAAGCGAAGTTAGATTTTTCCGTTGCACGAAGTGCGGCAAGACTTGGAGAGAATACCAATGAGCATGATCGAGCCCAAAGATATAAGGGCGAAGAGGAAAAAGCTTAAGATGACACAGAAAGAGCTTGCGGAACTCGTTGGAGTGAGTCAATCTTTGATCGCGAAGCTCGAATCTGGAGCATTGGATCCAAAGCTCTCGCTGATAAAGAAGATCATGAGCGTTTTTGAAGAGCTTGAAAAAAAGAAAAGAGCTGAAAACGTCATGAATTCTCCAGTAATTGTAGCAGAACTCGACGAGACGATATCGAAAGTCGCGAAAACGATGATAGAAAAGGGAATTTCGCAAATGCCCGTTGTTGACAGAGGAAAGATCATCGGAAGCGTCTCGGAGAGGGGAATCTTTAGAGCTTTCTACGAAGGGAAAAGAGATCTAAAGGTTAAAGACATTCTTGAGCCACCTCTCCCAGAAATAAGCCCTGATACTGAAATTGAAGAGTTTTCAAAGCTTTTGCTTGAAAATCCTGCAGTTATAGTTGTCGAAAAGGGCAAAATCTTGGGAATAATAACGAAACACGACGTGATGCGAATTAACGCAGGTCGTTGATATGGTGCAAGTTTTTGTCGACAAAGTAGAGAGCTACGGCGAAGTTGGAAAATTCTTGGAGAAAGTCTTCGATCTTTTTTCCATCGAGGACTGCGAGTTCTTGAAGCCAAACTTTCTGAAGTTCGACCATCCAGAAAATGGCTGCATAACCCATCCAGAAGTCGTGAAGTCCATCCTTAGACTTGCAAAGGAGCATGGGATCGAGCTCGTTGTCATTGAAGGAGGTTTCTTTAAAAAATCCGCGAGTGAGTGCTTCAAGGCTTTCGAAATTGAAAAGTTTGCAAAGTGCATCAATCTCAACGAGGACGAGTTTCTCGAGATCGAGATAAATGGGAGGGCGCTTAAAAGCGTTAAAATTGCAAAAACCGCTGTTTTGGCAAGAAACCGATTCATAAGTGTTCCAAAGATGAAGGTGCACCACTTGACCAAGGTTACGCTTGGAATAAAGAACAACATAGGCTTCCTTAAAAAACCCGCTGTCTACATGCATCCCGGGATAGATCAGAAGCTTGTGGATTTGCTACAGTTCACAAAACCGAAACTAACTATAATCGACGGGATAATTGCGGGAAATCTCTCCGAGATGTTCCCCAAACCGGTGAAGCATGGAGTAATGATTGCGAGCGACAACGTAATAGCTTGTGATTTCGTCGCCACACTGCTTATGAACATTAATCCCTACGAAGTTGAGCACATCAGACTTGCGATGGAGATATTTAACCTCAAAGCAGAGGACATCGAAGTCGTTGGAGAAATAGAGCCAAAGGATTACTCTCTCTCGTTCACAAGCAGAATTTTGGGAAACTTCGTATATAAGCAGAATTCTGCTAAAGGCAAAAATATTTAAATCGTGTTTGCAAGAGACTGCAATGGCTTTCAATTCGACGTTGGCTTTGGTATTGGTAATCCTGTTTTAAAGCTACTTTGGGGTGGGCTTATGCGAGCTGCTGACGCCTTTATCAAGGCTTTAGAAAAAGAGGGCGTTGAAGTCGTTTTTGGAATCCCCGGGGGAGCAATTCTTGAAATCTACGATGCACTCTACGACTCCAACATTCGCCATATAACAACGAGACACGAACAAGGTGCAACACATGCGGCAGATGGATACGCAAGGGCAAGCGGGAGAGTTGGGGTTGTTTTCGCAACCTCCGGCCCAGGAGCGACGAACACCGTTACGGGAATTGCCAATGCCTACATGGATTCCTCGCCGATTGTTGTGTTCACAGGACAAGTTGCAAGGCATTTAATAGGCAACGACGCTTTTCAGGAAGCGGATATCACGGGAATAACGATGCCGATTACGAAACACAACTACCTTGTCACTGATCCGAAGAAACTTCTGAAGATCGTGAGAGAAGCTTTCTACATCGCCTCCTCCGGACGCCCGGGTCCTGTGTTGGTTGATATTCCAAAAGATGTCACGACTGCAGACATAGAGTTCGAGTATCCTACGAAGGTAGATCTGATTGGCTACAAGCCAAAATACGAAGGGCACCCAATGCAGATAAAGAAAGCTGCAGAATTGATAATGAAATCGGAAAGACCAATAATCTTGGCTGGAGGAGGTGTGAAGATTGCCAACGCCTCAAAGGAGCTAGTTGAACTTGCGGAAACGATTCCGGCTTTTGTCGTTACGACGCTGATGGGAAAAGGGTCGATAAGCGAGTATCACCCACTTTGCCTTGGATTTGTTGGAATGCATGGATCGAAGTATGCTAATTATGCGTTAAGCGAGAGTGATCTCATAATTGCAGTTGGATGTCGCTTCAGCGACAGAACAACTGGCAATGCGGCGCTTTTTGCTCCGGAGGCAAAGATAATCCACATAGACATCGATCCTGCAGAGATCGGTAAGAACGTGCGTGTCGACGTTCCAATCGTCGGAGATGCGAAGCGTGTGCTCGCAGCGCTTAAGAAATACATCGAATACAAGCAAAGAAAGGAATGGGAAGACAAAGTGAGAGAGTGGAGAGAGAAGTTCCCGCTAAGATATAAGAAAGAGGGCTTTAAACCGCAGTTTGTGATAGAAAAGGCTTGTGAGATCTTTCCAGATGCGATTGTAACAACTGAAGTCGGTCAGAACCAGATGTGGAGCGCACAGTTCTTCAAAGTCAAGCATCCGAGGCAGTTCATAAGTAGCGGAGGTCTTGGAACGATGGGCTTCGGATTTCCGGCTGCAATGGGAGCGAAGGTCGCGTGTCCAGACAAGGAAGTCATAGACATCGCAGGGGATGGGAGTTTCCTTATGAATATCCAAGAGCTCGCAACCTGTGTTCACTACAACATACCTGTGAAGGTCTTCATAATGAACAATGGATACCTTGGCATGGTTAGACAATGGCAGGAGCTTTTCTATCGTGAACGCTACTCTGCAACCTGCATAGGTTGCGAGAAGATAAGCTTTGAAAAGATCGCAGAGGGTTTTGGAGCGGTTGGGATCACAGTCGAGAAGCCGAGCGAGGTCGTTGATGCGTTGAAACAGGCAAAGGAAGTCAACGACTCACCTGTTCTCGTGGACTTCCGTGTCGACTTTCAAGCAAACGTTTTCCCAATGGTCCCGCCTGGGAAGAGTTTGAAGGATATAATAGAGGAGGATTGATATGAGGTTCACGATAGCTGTTCTCGTCGAGAACAAGCCGGGAGTTCTTGCAAGGGTTTCTTCGCTTTTCAGGAGACGTGGCTTTAACATCGAAAGTTTAAGCGTTGGTGTTACAGAGAACGAAGATATCTCGAGGATGACGATAGTCGTCAATGGAGACGAAAAAGTTCTTGAACAAGTTGTAAAGCAGTTGAACAAGCTCATAGAAGTGATAAAAGTTAGCGACGTAACTAAGGATTCGGTCGAAAGAGAACTTTGTTTAGTTCGAGTCAACGCTCCGCCTGAAAAAAGGGGAGAAATAGTGGAGCTTACGAACATCTTTAGAGCAAGGATCGTCGATGTTGCGAAGGATAGCTTCATAATCGAGATAACCGGTGACGAGGACAAGATAAACGCTTTCATTGACCTTATGCGGAACTACGGCATCAAAGAAGTAGCGAGAACTGGAAAAGTTGCGATGGTTAGGGGAGCCAAGAAGTGATCCAGATTTTTTATTAATTAGTTTAAAACAAAAAGCTTAATTTCATTGAACCGAACGAGATTTGTGCTTGAGCTTTTCACGTCTACAAGGCTCCAGATACTACTCAAACTCAGTCAAAGACCGCATACAGTGGCGGAGATAGCAAAAATTACTGGATTTTCGAAGACTACGATCAGCTACCATCTTGAGAAGCTCGAAGAAAATGGAATAGTTGAAAGAGTCGAAAGGGGAAAATGGGTTTACTACAGGCTGACGAGCAAGGGATTGAAGAAGATGAAAATCGAAGCTTTTGCGACGCTTGCATCAATGTGTGTAGCGATAATATCGTTCGCAACTCTTGTCGCAAACATTCTGTCAAAATTCGGGGAAAAGGATAAGTTTAGACCAGCTTACATTCCTGAAACTCCAGCTCCTAGTAGAGTTCCGGAAATAACTTCGGTCAGCGATATTTTTATCTCAGTAGAAGTTTTTCTCGGTCTTGTCGCAATTCTTGCATTGATGATCTTTGTGTATCTCAAAACGAGATAAAAACCAACGAAATTGCAACAGCGTAAAGCGTTGCAATGAAATCTGCAATCGTCGTTACCAAAGGAATTCCACCGTTGTCTGGATCTATGTGGAACTTGCTGATAAAAACAGCGATGTAGAACGACATCACGAGGAACAAGAAGACCATCGCAAGGAAAGAGAAAAAGAAGACAACCATCGGAATTAGTGCAACGCTGACAACTTGGAAGACCTTGTATGAAAGCAAAAACGGGATTAGGGATACAAAAGGAAAGACCAAGATCGAAGTTGGCACAATAGCCTTTACATCGCTCAAAACTTCTTTAATCGACCCCTTTTCGATTTCTCCAAGGTTTAGCTTCGTTGAAGTTCTTGCAACTATGATCGACCCGTAATTTCCGAATGTGTCAAGAATCGCTGGGTACGCGAAGCTCATAAATAGGCTGAGGTAGATTATTTCTGAAAACTCCTCAAGAACGCTCCCCGATAGACTTTGAACGACCGCAAGAACTGTTACAATAGAAACAACTTCTTTTTGGATCCTATGATACTCTTTACCAAGCGAAAAGATGAACACAAGCACAAGGAGTAAAACCGATACAACAAAAATCACGAGGATTTTGTTTGACTCGAACAATAAAATGAAGAGAACGAGCGAGGGTATGGTTACTAGATCCGCGACCGAGGTTATGAGTGGCCCGGATATCGAATCGGGGTCGATTGCTTTTTTAAAGGCAAAAATAACTACCACTACCGAAACCAAAGAAAGCAAGAGCCCAATTAAAAAACCCGAAACTATGGAGATCTGCGCAGACGCTACAAATCCGTCGAAGTCGTCGATTTTTAGGTAACTTATTAGCAAAAGAACGAATACTGGCAGAGTAGCTGCCCAGATAGAGAACAGAGCATTCTTGTACACGAACTTATCCCTGAAACTAGGCTCCGATGAGCCGAGGTAGAAAGCGGTTGAAAGGCGAGAGCAAAATGCACCAAAAACGTTACCACGGAGCCCCATGAGTCCAGGGAGAATTATGAGGATGTGCGGGTATTGCTCCATTATTTTATCAAAACTTACGCCAAGAAAAAATCCAGCAAAGAGATCAAAAAAGAGGCAAAGGTAAAGAACGGGGACGATTAAGCGAATTGCAGTTCTCAAATTCATTTCTCTACTCGGAATTGTCACTGCCACAAATATCCCCCAAAGTGAAAAGTGCGGTAGGTATATATACTTTTATTTAAGAGCTAAGAGCGAGGTGTTACCATGGCTAAGTATCAGTGCACGGTTTGCGGATACGTTTACAACGAAGACGAAGGAGACGCGGAGAGCAACATTCCTCCAGGAACGAAGTGGGAAGATTTGCCACAAGATTGGGTTTGTCCAATCTGCGGGGCAACAAAAGATCAGTTCGAGAAAATCGACTAATCTTTTTTTAAGTTTGCTCCCAAAATATTTTAATTTCTTTGGTCTAATACAGACGTGCGAATCTACATCCTCGATGCTGGTGCAATCTTTCAAAGAAAGGCAATCTATGAGCGAATGGTCACTGTGCCCGAGGTCGTTTCGGAGATTTTAGACGAAAACTCGTCGCTTTACTTCAGCGTAAAAAATCTTAGAGTTGAAAGAGCTAGCGAGAAAAACATCGAATTCGTTAAAAAAATCGCTAAAAAAACGGGAGACATCTACAGACTGTCGGAAACAGATGTCAGAGTTTTGGCAAAGGCCCTAGACGAGAAGGAGAAGGGAAACGATGTCATTATCGTTACCGACGATTACTCTATCCAGAACGTTGCAATCGCTCTTGGAATCGAGTTCGAGAGTATTGTTCAAGAAGGAATAACAAAAGGTTTTAAGTGGATACGGGTGTGTAGGGGTTGTGGTAGAAAGGTTGAAAACGAGATCTGCGATGTCTGTGGTAGTGAAACCGTGTTAAGGAGGGTGAAAAAATGAAGATTGAGAGCCTCGTCGAGAAGGCAAGAAAGCTTAAGGAAAAAGGTTTGACGACTGAAGAGATTGCAGACGAATTGAACGTCTCGTTCGAGACTGCGATGTGGCTTTTGACTAGGGCAACTGAGACTCCACCCTCGGATATATACGTGGAGTGGAGAAACCTCTCAAAACCCTCAAGGCTGAGATTGGTGGCGATGGCGATAGCGGACATGATTTCCGAGAATTATAACGACGTGGAAGTTGTCGTAGGAATTGCAACAAGCGGAATTCCTTTAGCCTCGATGGTTGCTGAGGAGCTTTCTGCAGAACTTGCGATCTACTATCCAAGGAAGATGAGGGGCGATGTTGCCAAGGGTGGTATTTTGAGCGAGAACTTCGCAAAGGTCAATGGGAAACGATGCGTGATCGTTGACGACGTCATATCCACAGGAAGAACGATATCCGAGGCGATAGAAGTTATAAATGCGAACAACGGGAAAGTTGTCTGCGTTGCGGTGATGGCTGACAAAGGTGGCAGAGTTGAGTTGCCCGTGTTCAGCTTGCTAAGGATCACAAGGATATGAATGTTACAGTAGTGATACCAACGCTAAACGAAGAAAAAGGCATTGGTGGAGTTGTTGAAAGCTTTAAGAACCTCGGCTTTGACGTTCTCGTGATCGATGGTAACAGCAAGGATAGAACGAGAGAAATCGCCGAGAAGAGGGGCGCGAAAGTCGTTCTTCAGACGGGAAAGGGAAAAGGAAACGCAATAGCAGAAGCGTTCAAGCTTGTTGACAGCGACATTGTAGTTTTGATCGATGGCGATGGGAGCTATCCCGCAGAAGAGGTCTGGAAGCTCATAGAACCAATAGAAAAAGGGGTTGCGGATCACGTTGTCGGAAGCAGATTTGCAAAATACGAAAGAGGAGCGTTTACGAAGCTGAACCTTCTTGGAAACAAGCTAATAAACTTATTTTTCCGGTTTGCTTACGGTGTAGACCTTACCGACATTCTCTCTGGGTATAGGGCGATCAAAAAAGAAGTTTACAAGAGCATCGAAATCAGAAAGAGTGGGTTTGAAGTTGAGGCGGAGCTTACGGTTGAAACTCTTGCAAAGGGGTTCAGGATTGTCGAGGTGCCGATAGGCTACAAAAAAAGAGAGGGGAAAACAAAGCTACGCCCTATAAGAGATGGGATAAGGATAGGAAAGACTATCTACGAACTGATCGGAAGGTATAGTCCAGCGAGGTATCTTTACATTTTTGGGCTCATTTTTCTTTTTCTCGGCATTGCAACAGGTGGTTATGTTGTCTATGCATGGCTCAACGCCGTTTCGCACTACATGCTCGCATTGCTCACGGTTCTTTTCATTGTAACAGGCGTGCAGTTCATTGTAATCGGGCTGATCGCCGATTTAATATTCAGGGCAACGGTCGAGTTTCGCAGAGAAGTTAGACAGATCCTTAGGAGAAAAGGAGACGAGTGAAGAAACTCTTATCATCCCGACGATTTTGTTAAAGTATGCCATGGAGCGAAGAGTTCTGGGACAGAGAAGAAGCTCTGAGCAGAAAAGAGCTGGAAGAACTTCAGTTTAAAAGGTTGAAGCAGACTATAAAAAAAGCTTACGAGAACGTCGAGTTCTTTAGAAAGAGACTAAAATCCGTGAATTTAACTCCAGACGACATCAAAAGCTTCGAAGACTTCGCAAAGGTTCCTTTTACAACGAAAGAACACTTCGTTGAAAACTACCCTTTTGGACTCATCGCGGTGCCGATGAGTGAGATCGTCCGAATTCACACATCGAGCGGAACATCTGGAAAGCCAAAGGTCGTCGCCTATACTGCGAACGACGTAGAAACTTGGACAAATCTTGTTGCGAGATGCCTTTACATGGTTGGCGTTCGCAAAGGGGATGTGTTTCAGAACATGGCGAACTATGCGTTCTTCACAGGTGGCTTGGGAATTCACGCGGGCGCGGAGAGAATTGGCGCGGTAACGAT
Organism: Archaeoglobaceae archaeon; assembly: GCA_038882935.1. GTDB lineage: Archaea > Halobacteriota > Archaeoglobi > Archaeoglobales > Archaeoglobaceae > WYZ-LMO2. The sequence goes on from JAVZNF010000007.1 coordinate 31,807, forward strand.
TCCTGCAGGTGTTGGTAACACAGAAAGACAAGTTCGATACATGGTCGACTTCGGAACCACTGCAGTCCACTCTACTCCAAGCTATGCGCTTCACGTCAAAGAAGTCGCTGAGGAAATGGGCTTGATAGATGAGTTGAAGCTTAGAATTGGTTGCTTTGGTGCAGAACCATGGAGCGAGAACACGAGGAAGAGGCTTGAAGATGCGTTTGGAATCGACGCTTACGACAGCTATGGTCTCAGCGAGATGAACGGTCCGGGAGTTGCGTTCGAGTGCAGAGAGAAGCAGGGTCTCCACATCTGGATCGATCACTACTTCGTAGAACTTATAGATCCAAGGACTGGAGAGAGAGTTGGAGAGGGCGAGAAGGGAGAGCTTGTTTTAACTCCTCTTACAAAGGAAGCGATGCCTTTGCTGAGATATAGAACTGGAGACGTTACCATGCTTGAAACCGATAAATGCAGTTGTGGAAGGGCTCATCCGAGGCTGATGCGCATCTTTGGAAGGAGTGATGACATGCTAATCGTCCGTGGCATAAACGTGTTCCCGAGTCAAATAGAGCACGTTCTAATGCAGATTCCAGAGGTTGGAGACAATTTCCAGATCTTGTTAACGAGAAAAGGTGCCCTTGACGAGATTACGGTCAGAGTTGAAGTAAAGGACGAGTTCTTCACAGGAGAGATCGAGGATTTGAAGAAGTTGCAACAAAAGATACAGAGAGCTTTGCAAGGAGAGCTTATGCTCAGAACAAACGTCGAACTCGTCGAAAAAGGAAGTATAGAGAGATCAATGGGCAAAGCGAAGAGAGTTGTCGATCTTAGATCAATCTGAGCGCTCAACTATCCACTTTATCGCTTCTTTCCAAAGCTTCACATGAGCGCTTTTGCTCACCGTTAACCCTATATGCCCCTTGTCAACGCTCATCGCTTTTTTATCTTTCGAGGGAATCTTCTCGAGAAACGGAATCACAGAACTTGGTGGAGTTATGTGATCCTTCTCCGCATATAACGCCAAAACTGGCATCGTTATCTTGCTTAAATCGACTTTTCTGCCATTTATATCGTAGCGATTCTCGATGAGCTCGTTCTTGTGATACCACCTCTCTATGAACTCCTCGAAAACGCTCCCCGGAACAGCAGGGGAGTCGAAGATCCAGAAGTCCATGTGGAAGAACTCCTTCAAGAACCTCTCGTTTTCTGCGTTGTCTAACAGACCCTGATATTTGCCCAGCACGAGTCTAATCGGGTCTACGAGCAAAAAGGCTATGTTGAGCATTTCTCCGCTCACGTTCCCCATAGCCCTCGAGATCTTTCTTGCATCTAAATGCTTTGCCCAAAGTGCCAAGGCGTTTTCGGTGTCGAAATTAATCGGTGGTGTTTGAATCACGAGGTTCTTGACCTTCTCTGGAAACAGCGCAGAGTATATGACTGCGAGCGTCGAGCCAAGACAGTAGCCATGGAGAGTAATAGCTTCGACTTTCGCCTCTTTTCTTATCTTATCAACACAGAAATCGATGTAGTCGATGTAGTCCGCGATCTTTACGAACTTGTCAGCTCTCTTTGGGTATCCCCAGTCTATCATCCAAACATCGATACCCTCTGCGAGTGGCTTTTTGACCACGCTCACTTCTTCGTGCAAATCCAAGATGTAGGGGCGGTTTATGAATGCATAGACAAAAAGCAGTGGAATTTTATGCTTCCTTTCTCCTTTGAAGTGCAGTAGCTTGAAGAGCCAATCCTCGTGAACGACTTCGAATTCACAACTCCAAGGTTCCACGCTCAAGCCTTTGAGTTTCTCGAACATATCTCTCCCTCCAAAAACTCAACCCTTTTCTCAAGCTCGGATATCTTTCTCCTAAGATCGAGGATTCTCTTGTAAGCTTCGTCGATCTGCGAAACCGTTGCAAATGGGCTTGCTGGATTGTTCTCGATGAGGAGCTCCAAAAATCTGCGAAGGCAGTAGATATGATCGAAAAGCACACTAAAAAGCTTTTCCTGAAGCTCCAGGTATTCGTTAGATTTCAAGAGAGAATCAAACTCCTTAGCCAACGAGTCCTGAAACGCGTTTCTAAAATCCTCGAAGCTCTTGAACTCAGCTTTTCCAACAAAGTCGCAAACTTTTTCGACCGCTCTTCGGAAGGAGGCTTTCATCAGATCCCGATACTTTCCATAGTATGCGAGAAAGTCGTTCCAGTGTGAAAGACAGTCTATGAGGAAGTTCTTTGCGTTCTCAGGCAGTGCAAATGGAAAGTCATACGGGATCTCGTGCATAACTTCAAATCTCCTTAAATACTCCTTCCATTCCTCGATGAATTTCTCAGGTAGCGTTTTTTCGATCAAAGGCTCTGAAAAAAGCTGAAAACTTAGCCTCATATGAGAGAAAAGGCTGTCCATGAATTCGCTGTAAGCTGAAAGGAGATCTCTGCTCACGAAAATGTCTTGGATCGGTATTATTGACTTAACAACTTTTTCGTTGAAGAGAATGAGCTCGAATGGTCTGAAGAAGAATCTAAAAAGCTCCTCAAACACTTTATCGAAACTTCGAGCTTCAATTTTTCCATAACTCATGTATTGATCCCAGATCTCCTTAAGATGATCTCTAACAGCCATGTTGCGGAGAATAAGCTCAAAAGACTCTTTTGGTAGCTTTTTATAGATTTCAATCACAAACTTCACCCCCCCTTACATTACAATGTATTTTCAGCCAAACAAAAACCTTTCGATTTTTTTCAAACTACTGAAGCCTAGTTTTAAGCCTCAGAACAAACGTAGCCCCCCTTGGTTTCGTATCTTCGACCCAAACTCTTCCTCCATATCTCTCAACGACTTTTCTAACAACGTAAAGCCCCAAACCACTTCCGCTCTTGGGGTCGAGTGTAAACTTCTCCTCGAATATCTTTCTCTTTATCTCGCTCGGAATTCCGACGCCATAGTCGATGATCCTTATTTCGCACTCTCCATCAAGCTCGCTGAGTTTCACGTCGATCCTATCCGTTTTTCCGTGCTTTATAGCGTTGTTGACTATGTTGTCGATAACAGAGTAAATTGCTTCATCAGCAAGCGCATAACAATTCCCTTGGACATTCGACGGGATCTGATAAAAGTTCAGAACTTTTTCCACAACTTCCCTAATATTCGTTGGTTTTAAAATACTCTTCTCCGTCGAGATCGCTCTTTCGAGGTCTCTTATCTTGTTGAGGTACTGGTTTGTCTCCTCCACCGCTTGTATCGCCTTCTCCAAATAGTGTTCATCCTTCTCAGCGAGATAGATCTCGATGTAGCCAAGGATTATCTGAAGCTTGTTCTTCACGTCATGCCTTAGCATTCTGTTTATAATCGAAAGGGCTTCCTGAAGCTCGTTGACACGTTTGTATAGCTCCATAACTCTCTCTTTCTCTTCAACAATTTCCTGATAAGTTAGAATCCTTACGTCTCGTGTGTATAAATACACCATTCCTGCAAAAAGGTTCACATGACTCAGTGCGTAAAAAACTGCTGGAATTCCTGCGGTCGTAACGCTCCCAACGATTGCAATATCGCAAAGGAACTTCAGAGAGAAGAATCCGAGAATCACGAGATAGTAGGCCCTTGCCTCGGTTTCACGGTATATTTGGACAAGTAGAGTGTATAAAAAGATGAGCAAAATGTCCGCAAAAGACATGACATTAAACAACTCTTTTATCTGCGGTTCGGTGGTGGAGTAAAGATTTGCAACCACGATTGCGATTCCTGAAAAAATGAGAACCGCCACCGAGACTATTAGATCCCTAAACCTCAGAAAAACAATCTCCCTACCTGCTTTCCATATCCCAAATGACAAAAGAGGAAAATGGAGTGACAAAAAAGACAAAAAGGCAAGTTCTGAGCCACTAATCTTTCTCACAAAGTCCAAAACCATCTCCTCATAACCCGAGATGTTGATACCCCCACTAAATGCCGTGCAAATGCCCACGATACCGATAAAAATTGTCAACGCTGTAAAAGATGCAAAGAGTCTACGTTCCCCTGTCCAAATCGCTACTAGGAAGAGGGAGAATATCAGGGAAAGGGAACTTATTACCAAAATGTAGAACGAAACATAGAGCGCGACGTTAATAGGTAACATGCCATCGACGAGATATAGCAGAGCAATAAGTAACCCCAACACTATCATCATTATAATAAATTTCCCCAACATATGCGAACTTTTGCCCACAAAAAGATTTAAGCTTTTCTTCGTTCAACAGAAGTTACTAGAGTTTCAACTCGAGTCGAAGATCTTCGAGCTTTACAACCGCAAACTTCATAAGTCATGAGTAAAGATAAGCAATGAAGGGCTCGTAGTCTAGCGGTTATGACGTCGCCTTGACGAGGCGAAGGTCCCCGGTTCGAATCCGGGCGAGCCCATTTTAATGGGTTGTTTAGCGGCTTTCTCTCCTCACAAAGAGCTTTGTTTTGAACGACTGATCACCATACGACGGGAAAAAGGCGAGTTATCAAAGATTAAAACATGGACTCGCCGGGATTTGAACCCGGGGCCTCCGCCTCGCGAAGGCGGCGCTCTACCGCTGAGCTACGAGCCCTTCATTGCGTTGCAATTCGTGAAGATAAACTTTATGCTTCTCTTTGGATTTCAAAAGAAACAAGGTCTCAAGGTTTATATAATCTAAGCACGTAGAAACCTTGTGCTGAAGACTCTGCTCAGAGAAATTCTAAGCACAAGAATCGATGAAAAAGTAAGGGCTGCTGTTCTTGTCCCGATCTTGGAGTGCAGGGACTCAAAGATCGTGATGATAAAGAGGGGTAAAAACCTAACTCGGAGCGCGGGACATGTTGCGTTTCCTGGGGGGATGATGGAAGAAGGTGAAAGTGCTACCGAAACTGCGCTTCGAGAGGTCGAAGAGGAGTTGGGTCTTAAAAGAAATAAGATCGAAGTTCTTGGTTTCTTGAAGTCCAGAGAAGTCCTTGAGTATAGGATCAAGATCTGCCCAGTAGTTGGAGTCGCGGAAGAGACGAATTTCAACCCCGATTCGAGAGAAGTGAGCAAGGTTCTTGTCGATAAGCTCGAGAGCGTTCTGCTTTCACGTCGGGTTACAGACTGGGGTGCAAACTTCGAGTGTTCTAAAGAGCTTGTCTGGGGAGCGTCGAGCAGAGTTCTCGACGATCTTTACCTGAGAATAGTTTCTCGATTTGGTTCTGTGAATCGCTTTTTTGATATGCTGAGGGGATATTATGCTCGAAGAGATTAGAAAAAAGCTCGACTTTAACGAATTCATCGAAAAAGTTAAACCGATAGTTGAGGATGTGAAAAAAAATGGCGATAAGGCTGTGATCAAATACGAGAAGATGTTTGATGGTGTAGAACTGAAGAGGCTAAAGGTTAGGAAAAAAGAGATCGAAAACGCATACGAAGAAGTCGATGAAGAGCTCATCGACGCACTTGAAGGTGCGAGGGAGAATATAGAGAGATTCCACATGCTTACAAGCGTGGAAAGAGAAATCAAGATTCAATTCGAGGATTGCTTCATGGGTAAGATATATGTTCCAATCGAGAGAGTTGGAGCCTACGTTCCCGGAGGGAGAGCGAGTTATCCTTCGACAGCGCTGATGATCGGGGTTCCGGCGAAGATAGCAGGAGTCGAAGAGCTCGTTGCATGCACCCCGCCGAATGCAAAGGGGAAAGTGAATCCATTGACCCTCGTTGCCTGTGACATTGCGGGATTCGACGAGATCTACAACATCGGCGGTGCTCAGGCGATTGCTGCAATGGCTTACGGAACTGAGAGTATTAAAAAAGTGAACAAAATCGTTGGTCCAGGAAACGCTTACGTAACCGCAGCAAAAATGCTCGTTGCAAACGATGTCGCAATCGACATACCCGCTGGACCTTCCGAGATCTTGATAATCGCAGACGAGACTGCAAACGCTGAATTCATAGCCTACGACTGCCTTGCACAGCTCGAGCACGATCCCCTTGCTATCGCGATTGTTTTAACGACTTCTGAAAAAATTGCCGAAGAAGTCAAAAAACTCGCAAGTTCTGCGGTTGTAAAGATTGTTGGCAACTTGGACGAGGCGATAAAGATTGCAAACGAGTTCGCTCCCGAACATTTGTCGATCTTTTGCAAAAAGCCGGAAAGATTTTTGAAAAAGATCAAAAATGCTGGAAGTGTGTTCCTTGGAGACTTCTCAGCGGTGGCTCTTGGCGATTATGCGAGTGGAACGAACCATGTTCTCCCAACAATGGGATACGCGAAGATTTTCAGCGGTTTAAGCGTCGAGAGCTTTATGAAGTCCTTCACGTTCCAACAGTTGAGCTACGAAACCCTCAAAAGAATTGGAACCATCGCTATTAAGCTCGCGGAAGCAGAGGGGCTTAAAAAGCATGCCGAAAGTATAAAAATAAGGCTAAATTACTCAAAGAACTCATGAACAACCTTCTCGAGCTTCCTTTCTTCCGAAAGCTCCTTTTCTTTCTGAACTTCTCTTTCAAGCTTCTCTAGCGCAACGTGGAGTGCAAATTCAATTCCCCAGCTTTCTCCACTTGCGATGAACATGCCCCTGTCGCTCCAAACTTTTACCTTCGCCGTTATCAACGGCAAGTTCCTGTAGTGGACTCTCTGCCTCCTTAGGTAAACGTATACGCTCGTATTCCCCAAGAAGTCGCTGAACTTTCTCATGAACTTCTCCACGTCTTCTAAAATTGCATTCCTGTCAAAATCGTCGAACTCAACGTTTTGAAGGACGAATTGAACCGCAAGCTCTTTTCTCTCCTGAAGCTTCAGGAAATACTCGAGAATGTCTCTTTTCATCACCAAGCCTTCTGGAATTCCATCGCTCTCAACTACAACACTCGAAATTCTGTTTTCTGCCATCAGATCGATGACATCTGCAACGCTGTCCATAGGTTTGACGCAAATCGGTGGCGAGCTCATCACACTTTCGACCATGATCGACAACGTTTTATCCTTTTCTCCGCTAAAATCGCCCATTCTTGCCCTTTTTCTCGGAGCTATTACACGGTCAATAACGTCTTTCCCCGTGAGAACTCCAATCGTCTTTCCATGCTCATCTACAACAACAACTCTGTCTGCGCCACTCTTTTTCATCAGCGACAAAGCCTTCGCAACTGTGTCGAATCGCCTGACAGTTACAAAGTCCTCGTTCATAACTTCCCTTACCTTGACCTTCTCAAAATGATCTTTTATGAATTTAATGAAATCATTAATATAAATCACACCATTTTTTTCTCCGATCTTTACGAGAACAAAGGGCGTGGCATCTTCTATGAATCTTTTTGCGACTTTTTCTGCGCTCAAATCTTCGCGCGAAATTGCTCCCGTTCTCACAAGCAAAGATCTCACTTTTGTTTCGTGTGGATTCTTCAGCGCCCTACCTCTGATTAGATCTTTCTCTCTCACAACGCCCAATATTTTCCCGTTCTCCTCGACCAAAATTGCGTTTGCCTTGTCTCTCCCAAGCTTTTCTATGAGTGGAAATAGCTTCGACAAGGTTTCGTCAGCGTTTATAACGTAGTAGTCCTCCCTTATCAGCTCTGCGAGCTCCACATCACCACCCTCAAAAACTTGGCTCGTGAACTAAATAACTTTTGCGAGTGGAAGGAGGAGACTGACGAACGTTAGAAGAAAGAAGACTGCAATGTAGCGATCGGCTTTTTTTTCAACCTTCTTAAGTCTCTGCAAGATTTTTCCAAGAACTCTAATCGCAACTCTTTTTTCGCTGTAAAAGAACTCGACTTCGGCAAGCTCAAGAGTGTCGCACTTTTCTATCAACCTCTCGACTGCTTCGTAATCTTCCAAGCACGAACCCGCAGGTTTGTAGGATTCTCTAACTTTAGCTCCCGTTCTCTCGTGATTGTCGGTAGAGCAAATGATCGCTTTGTAACCAAGCCGAGCGAACTTCTCCTCGACTTTCTCCCTAAACTCCGGTTCAACGTTGTTTGAGTCAAAAACAACGATCGCAAATTTCTCGTCACCGTATTCAAGTAGAATCGCGGATAAGTAGCGGACGATGCTATCACTACTAAACTCCATTTTCACAAAGCCCGATTTCACCGCTACTGTCTCGCTTTCGATCTTCTCTGCTTTCTTAACAAGCTCTCTTATCTCCTCTATCTCTTTAACACTCAGCTCGCCGTAAAAATTCGCATTATGGCAATCAACGACGAAGTGTTGAGAATCGAGAACAAAATCGTCTATTCTTCGCTTTCCGCTAACGAAAATAAGTCTTATCTTGTCAAAAGGGAAACAGAAAACCTTGAAATTTTCTCCTTCAATTTCAAATGGTCTCATTGCGTTAATTTTCTCTGTTCCGCATTCCACTGCGTTTCTGATAGCTAAGACGTCTTCCTCGCTTACAGGATCCCTTTCGTGCGCAGAGGGAGAGTGAAGGTAAACTGAGTTCGGAAAATCGAGCATTTTCACGAGTTTAGCTCCGCCAACGTTTCTGAATGGACCAGGATGGAAATCGGTCGAGATCAGCTTAGCGCTCCCAACTCTAAGACACCTCACTTTTCCCTCAAAAACTTCGGAGTCTTTAGACAAGACCTGTTCAAGAAAACTCGGATCCTCTGTGAGCCAAAACTTCACGAAACCTCTCAAGTAATCCCTTAAATTCAGCTCGAGACCAAGGTTGAGAAACCTTAGATAAAAGAAAAATAGTAGTGCTGAGAACACGACAACGGGAACGGAAAATGGGTCGAGAATTAAGAAGGGAACTGAGGAGGCGATTGCAGAAGATACAAAGCCTCGCTCGGAGCAAAAGTAAAGAACTGCCAAAAAGAGAAAGTAAGCTCCCGAAAAACTGCCAAAGGCTTTAAATGAGATAAATCCGAGCAACAAAATCAGAATCGCTAGGAATATTGTCCTTCTAAGGTTGAACTTGAGCCCAACGAGCTTTATCGATGCGATGGTCGTTGCTAAAACGAGCGCTGCGAAAAAGAGTGTTGAGATTTCGAGAAAAGAAAATAGAACCAGAAGCACGAGAAAGATCGGGATTAGCTTTTTCTCCTCTGAAATCTTAAAAAGCCTCTTGTAAAGTCTCTCCGCATCTATAGAAACTTGCTTATCTCTCCCCATAGACTATCGATCTTCTCCTTCACTTCCTGCGACATCTCAGCAACTTCCGGATACTCTCGCTCGTATCCCTCTTCTTTCAGCTTCTTCGTTGCATCGATTCCGAGCTTCCCAGCCAAGCATGGAATATAAGCGGAGTGGTCAAGCGCATCGGTTGGCGAAGGCGGTAGCAATATCGCATCCCTCGAAGGATCAAACCTCGTTGAAATTGCCCAGAGAACCTCGCCAAGATTGTGCACGTTCACATCGTTGTCCACCACAACGATTATCTTCGTTAAGGAAAGCATTCCAAGACCCCAAAGCGAGAACATAACTTTTTTTGCTTGTCCCGGGTAACGCTTTTTTATCGAAACTATCGCCATTCCATGAAATCCCGCCTCTATTGGAAGGTTCATGTCAACGATCTCCGGGTTCAGCATTTGGATTATGGGCAAGAAAATTCTCTCAGTTGCCTTTCCAAGCCAAGCATCTTCCATCGGTGGCTTCCCGACAATTGTTGCATGGTAGATCGCATCCTCTCTGTGCGTTATGTTCGTTATACGAAAAACTGGGTATGGCTCGGGTGGTGTGTAGTAACCGGTGTGATCACCGAATGGCCCCTCGATTCTAAGCTCATCGACTTTAACGTAGCCTTCAAGAACTATTTCAGCGGTCGCCGGGACTTGGAGATCTACTGTTTCGCAATCTACCATCTCAACCCTTTCCCCACGAAGAAACCCTGCGAACGCGAATTCGCTAATGCCTTCAGGCAAAGGAGCGGTTGCAGAATAGAGAACAACTGGATCGACACCAATAGCAACCGCAACCTCGAGTTTGTCTTTCCCAAGCTCTGCAACTCGCCTCAAATGCTCAGCCCCATGTTTATGGACTTGCCAGTGCATTCCAGTTGTTTTTCCATCGAAAACCTGCATCCTGTAAACTCCAGCGTTTAGCTCCTCGCTTACAGGATCCTTCGTTATCACAACGGGAAGAGTTATAAATTTTCCCGCATCCTTTGGCCAGCACTTCAATATGGGGAACTTCTCAAGACTCTCCGCGACTTTTTCTTTGCATGGTGCGTTCCTAACTTTTTTCGGATTCATCGCCATTAGATCTCGCAATTTTTCGAAGCTCCTGATCGCATCGAAGAGCGAAGAAGGTCGTTTTTTGACTATCGAGAAAATCTTTTCCGCAATTTCATCAAAGCTCTTTATGCTGAGCGCCATCAACATCCTTTTCTCCGTGCCAAAAGCGTTCGTTAAAACAGGAATCGAATAACCCTTTGGTCTCTCAAAGAGAAGGGCTTTACCTCCTTTTTTGACAACTCTATTCGTCACTTCTGTGATTTCGAGAACAGGGCTGAGTTCTGTCTTAATCCTCGCAAGCTCATTTTCGCTTTCGAGCTTTTCTACGAACTCGTGAAGGTCACGGTATGCCATAGTCATTCAAGAGCTTTCTTCAGGATCCGCAAGCCTTCATTGTAAAGCTCTTCAGCTCTCTGTTTGGTTTTTCCTTCAGCGTAAATCCTCGCTATAGGCTCAGTGCCAGAGGGGCGAATAAGAAGCCATCCGTCTTCGAAGTCTATTCTTGCACCGTCGACGTGGTTCGCATCGGGGAACTCTTCTCTAAGCATAGACAAGAGTTTTTCCTTGTTTCTACATGCAACCTTGCCCTTTATCATGTGATAACGTGGAATTTCTGCGATTAGCTCACTCAGCTTTTTTCCTGTTTCATCGAGTAGCTGGAGAACTTTCGCGATGCTCATTCCACCGTCCCTGGCAAGCAAGTGCTCCGGAAATATAAACCCGCCATTCCCCTCTCCACCGAATATTGCTTTCTTTTCAATCATAACCTTCGCAACTACCGGCGAACCAACTGCTGTGTAAACGATTTCTCCACCCGCTTCTTTCACAACGTCCTCAACACATCTTGAAGACGAGACCGGTGTGACGACTATACCTCCTCTGTTCTTCTCCACGTAGTATTTTGCCATCAACGCAAGCATAGCATCTTCGGAAACAAACTCGCCTTTTTCGTTGACGAACACAGCTCTGTCTGCGTCACCGTCGTGCGCAACACCGAGATCGGCGTTGAAGTCAACAACAGCTCTTTTAAGTAGTTCGAGCTCTCTTTCAACTGGTTCGGGATTTCTTGCTGGGAATCTTCCATCCGGGTATGCGTTTATGCTGTAAACCTCGCAGTCAAGCCTTCTCAGAATTTCTGGGCTTGTCAAATAACTCGCACCATTTCCGCAGTCCACGACGACACGGTATTTTCTTTTTAGATCTACGTTTTCAACGATCGCACTTACATAGTTTTCTATGCAATCATCGGTCAGTAGTTTCCCAACTTCGCTCCACTTCGCGATCCTAAACTTCTTGCTCATATAGACCCTTTCGCTCTCCTCGTCCATCTCTCTAAAGAACTCTGCCCCGTTCTCCTGAACAAACTTTATTCCATTGTATTCTCTCGGGTTATGGCTTGCGGTAACAACAACCCCTGGGATTTGATTTTTTTTGGCATAGAACTGCAAAGCTGGTGTTGGCGCAATTCCGAGATCGATGGCATCGCTTCCAGCAGACATTATCCCCGCAAGAACTGCGCTTTTCAGCATTTGACTCGAAATCCTCGTGTCGCAAGCCACCGCAACTTTTCCGGGCTTGAGAGTTGCGATAACTCTGCCAAGATCAAGAGCCATTTCTGCTGTCAGTTCTTCGTTCGCAATCCCACGAACGCCGTTTGTGCCAAACAAACTCATAAATCCACCCTAAACATTACTTGGCTCGCAGTTCTCAGCTTTCTCCTTATCGCTGGAAGCTCGTAGAGATAGAGAAGAAGATTGTTGTTCACAACCCGATCGAAGCCGAAAGCCCTTTTTATGAACTCGATGTGAACCTTATCGCGAACGAAAACGACTCTATCCCCTCCTACATCGCACATCTCCAAGATTATCGGAATTCTGAACCTCTTTCGCTCTTCTTCATCCAAAAAACTCGCGATAAACTCGAGCTCCTTTGGCTCAATGTAGTATTCGTTCCCATCTCTAGCGAGAATCGTTGGGTCCCTTTCCTTTAGCAAATCTTCAAGACTCTTCGTAACCGCAGGCATGTGCCTGTTCACGGATTCGATCATCTTTGCGAGGATTTTTTCATTCATCTCAACACCTCCAACTCGATTTCTCCTTTACGGATTTTTAGGAATTCTGAAGCATTTCCTTCTCTCAAACTAAGCTCGAGGGTCCCAAAACTTCCGATCAAGGCTAAAGGCTTTCCTATATCGACGTCTTCGTAGCATTTCACCATTGGAAATTCTACGCCACGGAGGATAAAACCCTTTGCCCCCATCACAGCGCTTGCAGGTATGTTCGTTACCACGTTCCCAAATCGATCAACAAACGCAACCTTTCCGCAAACTCTGTTTCCCGCGACTGAGTGCTCAAATATGTCAAGTGTTTTTATTTCATCGATCTCCCTGAAGTATCGAAAGTCTTTTTTAAGCAAAAGCGCTGTTGCTGGAGCGAATATGTCTCTGCCGTGGAAAGTCGTTGACAATTCGCCAACGATCTCTGAAATTTTGCTGTCGATCTCAAAGATCCTCACTATACCATCTTCCTTCGCAGACGGGTAGACTAAGCCATTGTCAGGAGCGACGAAGTAATTGTGCTTAGTTTCGACAACTATCGCTCTCCTCTTTCCACCAACGCCCGGATCGACGACTGCAACATGGATTGCGCTCCCAAAGAATTTGTAGGAGTGATAAAGCAAAAAAGCTCCCTGAAAAACGTTTTGTGGTTCGATTGAATGCGTTATGTCCACGATTTTCGCATCGGGAACTAAGCTGAGGATTACGCCTTTCATAACCCCAGGATAAAAATCCCCAAAATCCGTGAGCAGTGTGACGAGCATAATCTGCGTATTGCTTAAATTTTTATCTTCACACCTACACACCGAAGGATATTCTCAACCCGTTTCTCAGCGCTGGAGCGAGACCAAAGACAAGCAAGGCGAGCTTTATGAAATTCTTCAGATCGATTTTCTCTTGGGAAGTGTCTATGAAGTAGAGGATACCAGCAATGACAGCGAACTTCACAACTGGCAACGCAAAAGCGCCAAACGTATCGACGATTATCGAGGGTAACACGTGGATTTCAACGTAACCGTGATACTGAATCCCAATGAACGTCACAAAACCATCGAGCATGTGAGAGAACATCACCGCAAAGCTCAGCAAGTTTCTCGTCTTTGGAATGGCCAAGTAGAAAAGCGAAGAAATCACAGATGCCATCGCTAAACCATAGGGCAAAACAAGCGGGTTCACAAGTTTCATATTTGCAAACAAAAGAGTGAGCGGTATCGCCGTCGCAACAAATCCGAGGGCAGAATATGGGATGTAGTACCTTTCTTTTGCGAATTTATTCGCAAGGAGAAGTGTTGGAAATGCGAGTAGGAATATGAGGAAGAATATGAATGGAGACATAAAGACATAAGAGATCGGCGGGGTTAAAAATCCCGCATCTTCAACAACCCTCACGGAAGAACCGAATATGATGTAGGGAACCGTTGAGAGAACAAATTTTCGGTCAATCGTAAATCTTTTCTCCAAAAACCTGTAGAGCAAGTAAACCGCTACAAGCAGAATCGCTGCGAATGTGATCGTGTTGACGACGTTGTATCCTTCTTTGTAGACGAGCGAATCTATGTAGTATTTCTTTATGAATCCCCAGAGATCCATGGGAAAACTACTCCCGTTTATTAATCTTCCTCTCTCACATCGAATCCCATGTTTCTAAGAATCTTGGCAACTTCCGCGTTGTATGGAAAGCGATTCCTTTCAGCGTAGCTTTTCACGAACTCTTCCGCGAGCTTCAATGCATTTCCATCTGATTCCTCTTCTTTAAGCAGGTAGATTTTCATTTCGAGGAGCTTTTTTCTGAGATCGATGTCGAACTCTTCGCCATCGCTTGCATCGATTCCCTGCAAAACACCACGCCAAAAAACTACGAGACCTTCGCCAAACATTTCCCTGTATCTTATTATCTGTTTCCTCGCATACAAATCGTAGATCTTGTGATCCGCGAAAAGGGCTTTGCTCTCGATCCATCGTATCTTTCTCCCAAAAAGCTCGATTGGTTCTTCGAAAAAGAAATCTGGAGTCTTTTGCATTTTGAGCTCTCTCTCAACCTTAAAATTTATCCCCAAACTCCTGAGCTTCTCTTCAACGATTTTCTCACCTATTTGACCAAGAACTTGCTGGATTCTTGTCGCTATTGGGGAATAAACGAAGTCTGAAGAAACAGATTTGTAAACAACTCCTGAAAGCTCTGGATCGAGATCCCATGGGTTCGTAAGTGCTCTGTTTATCTCTTTCGCAGAAAAGTTCATAGCCTTGAGCAAGAGCCGAACTTTCATCACCGGTGTCAGTGTAAGCCATCGAGGAAAGCTTTTTTCCTCCTTCCAGTGCCTCAGAATCTCTTCCTTCCTTTCTGCGAAGAGGTGATACTTTCTCTTCACACTTTCGACCTTCTTTTGTATCAGTATCGAATGCAAAATCCCCCTCGGAAGTCCAAATTTATTCAAATCTGATATTTTGTTCACATTTTTTCTGATCAATAAGTAATCCTGAATCGAAACTATCATATCTTTTCACACATTTTTATGTGCATCAGATAGTCGTCGATCGCGTAGAGGAGCGAAGAGATTTTCGAGGTCTTTATCTCGAGAACAATCTTCTCTTCCTTTGCGTAGCATTTGCACCACTCGGGGTCGTCTAAGCTCAGCGCTTTTGCTATTTTCTCTGCATCTTCGATTTCTATTTCTATGCGAGCATAGCACAGCAAAGTCTATCGACCTCTTTCAAGAACTCCTCGATACTTTCTTTTCTTATGTTCGCTCCCGCCGCAACTCTGTGTCCTCCGCCAACTCCGCCAACTTTAATTGCCGAAAGGCGCATAATTTCTGCTAAATCAAGCCTTCGGGCTATTTTCTCAGTTGTCCTCGCTGAAACCTTCACATTCCCATCTTTCTTTATGTTCAGAACTATCAGTGGCTTGTCTGGCATGAGGTAGCGAGAGAAGACAGTTGCAATAGGACTTGTCGACTGTGCGTTGTCCATAACTAAGTAGCGGATGCAAAAACCCTCTCTAACATCTTTTCTCTTTTTCACGAGCTCTTCCAGTATTTCGTGTTTGAACTTCTCCTCAATTTCAATGCCTTGGTTCAAGGCCTTCTCATCGCCCAAGAGTATGCTGAAAGCCGTGCTTGTCGCACCAAGCCTCCCACAGGAGTTTATGATATCCACGAGCGAGCTCGAATTTTTCACTGGCAAATTGTTCAAGAGTATTCTTTTTCCTATTATCTGCTCAAAAACCCCTTCGTAAGCACCGAGCTTTAAAAGTCTCAGCGCTATTGCATCGGCAAGCCTCTGCATTTCCTTTATGCTCAGTTCGTCGACCTCTTTGTCTTCGAGACCAACTTTCCTTAAGAAATCCTTCAGCTCATCCTCTTTTCCGTAGAAGTCCAGATAAGGCTCAAGACTCATCGAAAGAGACTTTGAAAGCTTTCCAGATGGTAAACTTATTCCTTGACGAACTTCTAAACACTTCGCCTCTAGTCCTTCCTTTAGAATTTCTCCATTAAGCCCAACAAACTTTTGCTTGTCCCCCATAGCGCCAAGAACTGCGAGAGATGCAAGATCCCTGTTTTCTCCAAGTTCTCTGGCAAAAATATACGCAACACCACTTGCGGAGATTTCATAAGTTCCGTCAATCGCAAAGATATGCGGATTCACATGAACAAGGGTCTTTTTTGGTCTTATTTCGCCATCGGGCTTGTGATGATCAAGGATCACCACGTCTGAGTCAATAGATGAAATCTTTTCGCTGTAACCGCTGCCCATGTCCACAAATATCAAAAGCTCCTCGTTCTCAGGCTCGAAATCGTTTAAACCTTTCAGAAAAGAGATCTGGAAGCTCTTACCAGCCCTAAGCAGAGCCTTCGCAACTATCGCTCCTCCCGCGATTCCGTCTACATCGTAGTGTGTGTAAATCCTCGCAAATTCGTGTTTTGAAACTAAGCTCACAGCTTTTCTTGCAAAATCCCTAATTGTTGAGCCCAAATTCGTCATGCACGACTCTTACGGCGTTTATCCCATCTTCAGACTTCACCGCAAAGGATACGTTGTATTCTGAACAGCTCTGGCTTATCATGATGACGTTTATACCATTTCTACCCAAAGCCGAGAAAATCTTCCCCGCGACTCCTGGAGTTCCCGCCATACCTGCGCCGACTGCGCTTACAACTGCGACATTTTCGATCCTCGATACCTTTATCACTCCGTTCTCCATTTTCTTCAAAGCCTGATAGGCTCTATCCAAATCCTTCAAATCGACAACTATGGACAAGCTTAGCTCAGAAGAACTCTGAGCGACCATTATAACACTTACTTTCTCTTCCGCCAAAATTCTAAACACCTCTGCCATGATTTCGGCGAAGTCAAAACCTGCACCACTGATGCTAACGATTCCCGCTTTTTGAATCAAACTAAGAGCTTTAACCACGTCCTTGCTCTCCTTTGCGTCTCCACAGATCACAGTTCCTTCGAAATCTGGGTTAAAAACGTTCTTTATTCTTACAGGAATGTTCCTCCTCATCACGGGGATCAAAGCAAGTGGATGCAGAATCTTTGCTCCGAAGTGTGAAAGCTCCATTGCCTCCTGATACGAAATCTGAGGAATAAACCTTGCATTCGGAACAAATTTGGGGTCACACGTCATTATGCCGTTCACTTCCTTCCAAAGCCATACCTCATCTGCGTTTAACGCTGAAGCGATTATGGTCGCGGTGTAGTCGCTACCCCCTCTTCCCAAAGTTGTGATACTACCATCTTCTGCGCAACCTATAAAGCCCGTAACGACTGGAACTGTCTTCTTAATCTTAAGCAAAGGCTCCAATCGGTTCCTTATGAGCTCATAAACCCCGGGCAGAGGCTTTGCTCTGCCATAGTTTTTGTCTGTCAGAATTCCAGCATCGCAACCAGTTAAAGCTACTGAATCGACACCAAGCGATAGAAGTGCCCCCGAAAAAATCGGAGCGACGAGTCTTTCCCCAAAAGATACTATGTAATCTTCGCTCCTCTTTGTAAGCTCTCCCAAGTAGCTTATCCCGAGCAAAACCTTCTCAAGCTCGTCAAAAAGCTTTTCTAATGCGTTTATAACCCTGTTCTTTATCTCCTCCGACGTGACAGCTTTTTCAACCGCTTCATAGTGCTTTTTCATCATATCCGCAACGAAGAGCTTAACAAAACCCGCAGAGGATTCAGAACTGCACTTCTTTGCAGCGCTAAGCAGAGAATCCGTAACTCCAGCCATTGCAGAAACTACCACAACGATTTCATTCCCATTCGCAAATTTCTTGACGAGATTAGCGCTATGTAGGATGTTCTCGCCATCCTTAACACTCACTCCTCCGAATTTCATTACGATTCTCATACTCCGCAGAGTTCGGCTTAGAAATATAAACCTGTCGAACGTTGAGTAAAAGGAAAGGGTTATTTATCATTACGGGAAATTCGTTGTGGGGATTTGAATGGAGTTCTCAAGAGCGAATTTCTACAAATGGAGATATGAAGCGGAATTCGAGCAAAAGCTGGTCTTAGCCTTAGCCTTTGCAGCCTTTACAGGGCTTTGTGCCCAGCTCAAAATCTATCTCCCATGGACTCCTGTTCCAATAACGATGCAAACGTTCGCGGTATTTCTCAGTGCAATCCTTCTTGGTAGAAACTGGGGGGGAGTATCGCAGATATTTTACGTAACCCTCGGAACTCTTGGTGTTCCGTGGTTTGCAGGGCTAAAGGGTGGGATTGCGGTTCTATTGGGTGCAACAGGTGGTTATCTCCTTGGATTCATAATCTCAGCGTTCTTCGTTGGCTACTTCATCGACCGCTACATAGTATCGAGGTTCTTTGTAACTTTGTTCCCACTTCTGCTCTTCGCAAACTTCGCAATAATTCATGGCCTTGGATGCATGTGGTTGTATTCGTGGCTCACCGCAACAGGACAAGGTGTTACGATCTTAGACGTTCTCATAATGGGATCTCTGCCGTTTGTTCCAGGTGATTTAGCGAAAATCCTCGCCGTGTCTGCGACTGGTAGGCTAATAACACCAAAGATTGCCTACAATGGCGAAGTTGACGCTGGGAAGAAGTATAGACTCCTATGATTTTTTAAAATTTTCCATCGATAAAAAGGCTTAAAAAGTTAAAGTCAATGAAAAGTAACCAATAGCCCTTCTGCGCTTGTAGATCGTCAAGCCACTTGCCAATGTAGGGAAACATCTCAGTCGGAGCGTTGTAAGCCTACGTGTCCTGTGTTCGGGATTACTCTGTACGTCAAGCGGATGTTGCGTTTTTGCTTCCATCAAATCTCCAATAATCTGATCCGCATCTACGAGTCCGTACATTGGGTGATCCCACATCGTTCTTCAGTAACCCGAATCCAGTGGCTGAGCGTTGTAGTTTAGTTTCTCGCCAATTGGAGCATATTTCAGCAGTTTTATCCTAATCCCATCATCTGCTTTTGCACCGTAAATTTCTCCAAGCTTTTCA
Organism: Archaeoglobaceae archaeon; assembly: GCA_038882935.1. GTDB lineage: Archaea > Halobacteriota > Archaeoglobi > Archaeoglobales > Archaeoglobaceae > WYZ-LMO2. The sequence goes on from JAVZNF010000007.1 coordinate 50,457, forward strand.
AAAGAGCAATCCGTGGTTGCAATCCTAAACAGCAAGAAGCAATAAAGTTGTTCTCAAGACCGCATCATGATTCGTGAAACAAATCCCAAGTATTCAAATTTTTATTTTTATTTGTAAAATTGTTACAAGTTCACAATCAATTATCAACGCAAACGTGAAATACTCCACTAAAGCTGAGATCGCATGGGTAAAACGATCGTGGAGAAGATATTCTCAAAAGCTTGCGGGAAAGAAGTTGGTGCTGGAGATTTTGTGTTTGCAAACATAGACTTAGCGATGATCCACGACATCACTGCCCCACTCGCGATAAAGGCGTTCGAAGAGATAGCGGGTAAAAACGCGAAAGTTTGGGATCCGAAAAAAGTTGTAATGGCTTTCGACCACCAAGCCCCGGCAGACAGCGTGAAATCTGCGGAGAATCAAAAAATGCTCAGAATTTTCGCCAAAGAGCAAGGAATACTGAACTACGATGTCTGCAATGGCATTGCGCATCAGCTAATGGTCGAAAATCACGTCGAGCCAGGGATGCTTGTTGTCGGCGCAGACAGCCACAGTTGCATGTATGGCGCACTCGGAGCTTTCGCAACTGGAATAGGCTCAACCGATATGGGATGCGTTCTCGCAACTGGAAAGCTTTGGTTCAAGGTTCCAGAGACGATAAAGTTTGAGATAACGGGAAAGCTTGAAAAGTTCGTCTACGGAAAAGACATCGTGCTCCGAATAATCGGAAATGTTGGCGCTGAGGGTGCAAATTACAAAGCCTGTCTTTTTTCGGGAAAAGTTGTTGAAAGTTTACCAATGGCAGATAGATTTACCATGTGCAACATGGCGATTGAAATGGGTGGAAAAGCCGGGATCGTTGAGCCAGACAGGATCACGCTTGATTATCTGAAGGAAATGGGTCGAGAGTTTAAGGGCGAATTGCTGAAAAGCGACGAGGATGCAAATTTCGAAGTCGTGCACTTAGATGTCACTGGAATGGAGCCACAGGTTGCAGTTCCGCACAGAGTCGACAACGTCGTGGGGGTTTCGAAGGTGAAGGGTGTAAAAGTGGATCAGGTCTTCATAGGCTCGTGCACGAATGGAAGATACGAAGACCTAAGGATTGCAGCAGAGCTTTTGAAGGGAGAGAAGGTTGCGAAGGGAGTAAGATTGATCGTTATCCCAGCAAGCAGAAGGGAATACATGAGAGCTTTGAAAGATGGGCTCATCGAGATCTTTGTAGATGCGGGGGCGATTGTAGAATTTCCCTCCTGCGGACCCTGCATGGGCGGAAGCTTCGGCTTGATTGCAAGCCAAGAAGTGAGCGTCTCGACTTCGAACAGAAACTTCATCGGACGGCAAGGAAGTCCAGAGGGAAAAATATACTTGGTTAACCCAGCGGTCGCAGCGGTTTCTGCGATTTACGGTGAGATAACGGATCCAAGAGAAGTTTAAAATCCGAAGATCCTTGAAAACTCGAGTTTTTAATATTTTATGCAGATGTGCAAACCTTCGAAAGCGTGGAAAAAATTTAATATCTATAAATCGCTCTTTAATCATGGCAGAAAAAGTTAGAGATAGGGAGCATCATGAGAAGCTCTTCAAGGCTTCCATGAGCCCAATAAGAAGAGACATAGTCCGTGCGATAGGCACTCAAGGAAAAACAAGAGATGAAGTGAAAAAGGAGCTGAACTTAACTGATTTCCAGCTCAAGTTCAACTTGGATTGGCTCATAAAGGAGGGCTTTGTAAAAGAGGAGGAAGGGAAACTTAGGCTTACGGAAGACGGGATCGAGCTTTTAGATGCTTCTTAAGTGACTATTTCCTCAATTCTTCCCATTTCCTCCGCTTTTTTTATTTCCATCATTGTCAAGTCGAGCGGGTCTTCGATCCTAACTCCATGTTTCAGCGTTAGATTCCTCATTTCAGGTGAAGTCGGACCGATCGCAGGATCACCGGGAACTCGGAAGGAGACGTCGAAAACGACAAACTCTAGTTCTTCGCTCGGCGAGTAAGCCATTGCCCCCTGCAATCCAAAAAGCCCAATGATTCCCGGTGGATACTCTTTTTCGCAAACTCTTATCAGCCTTTCTGCGTATTCGTAGACAATTTCTTGCTTGCTTTCCCTCATCGTTACTCCAAAGTGCCCGATTTCTTCGTTTTTGATCGGAACGTCGATCTTCAGCTGTTCTCTCGCAGGTAGATTCAAGAAGCCTTGCAGATTCACTTGCCTTCGATCGCTGAAGCCTACAAAATCAAAATCGCCGAAAACATCCTTTAAAGCGTAGCTGTGGAAGTTAGCGTTAAATCTCGCTCCAAGAACGAATTCTTCGATCCTCGCTTTTCTAAGACCTTCTTCCGCTATAACTCCTTCCCTGATCAACCTCTCAGCCTGTCTGTAGTAGTCCTCAGGAGACACTGCGTAAAAAAATGCCCTTTCCAAAGGATTCTTCGCCTGTTGAACCTTAACAATGCAAAGCCTGTCGATCTCCTCTGGGCTATTGAAAGACTTCGGAATTCTTATTCCAGCCTTTTCGAGCAGATAATACTGGTTCCTTTCGACGTTTCTCTCCTCGGCCCTAAGAAGGAATCTATTTCCATAGATCGGGACCTTAAACTCTTTTTCAATCCTGTCGTATCCAACGTAGACCGCAAAGCTTCGATTTGGTATGAAGATCGTTTCAAGCTGGAGCAGTTTTTCCTGAACGTCCTCATTCACAAGCTCCTTGAAGGAGTCGAGGATGATGACGTGATCGTAGAGATGTCTGTTGTATTTCGTGTAAAGCTTGTCACGTCCTTTTTGCGCTATAAGCACAGTTTTGAAGCCCCAAGCTTTCGCTGAGGCTCCGATTTCCTTTGCAGAGTGCGAACCAAAGATTCCAATAGCGACCATAGCCTAAGTTCTCACGAATTAAATTACCTTTGCTATCCTCATGTGGAGTTCGTAGAGCCTAAAAGCGACGTCTTTCAGCAGATCGACGTCTTTCAGCTGCTTGATAAACTTCTCTGCTACCCCATCTATTCCTTTTATGGCTCCGCAAATCGAGGCAATCGAATCTGCATCCCCTCCTGCGTTCGCAGATTTCAGAACTGCGTTCTCAAAATCCTTCTCAGAAAAAGAGCAGTAAAAAGCCATTGGCACAACATCGAGAGCTGAAATTGTGTTTCCGAGTTTCTCAACTGCGTAGTCGAGGTCTCTGTCTCGTATCTCGTATGCGAACCGAATTTTGTCTGCGAGAAGACCGTCGTAGTCCTCAACTCTCCTAAGAACTTCCTCCAGCATTTCCTCATCGCTGAAATCGAGCATTTTGCAGGCGATTGCTATCGCAACCGCAATTGCTGACGCGATTGCGGTTTTATTCGAATGCGTTATCCTTGAAGAGATCTCCGCGTATTTTTCAACAAGATTGAAGTTGAAGTGGTAAACCAAGCCAATCGGCGCAACTCGCATCGCTGCCCCACAGGTATCGCTTTCGACTCCAGACTCATACCAATTGAATCCCCTGAGAAGCCTTAGGATTGCGGTTCTAGAAGTTGGACCAATCCTTTGAGCTGTGTAAAACCAATTCTTCAGCTTCTCCGCAAAGTTCTCTGGGTTGAAGTATGTGGTTTCGATTATCGATTCTGCAAGCAAAAGAGTTTGCTCCGTATCATCGGTCCACTCTCCAGCCCTCAAATCACCGTAGGGAGACGGAAGGAATTCCCTTATTTCTCCATAGATCTCCTTAACCTTCTCCCTGCTCAAGCCTTCCGCAGGCATTCCCAAGGCATCGCCAATTGCGAGTCCCAAGATACAGCCCTCGAACTTCTCGAGCGTGCTCATAAAAAAGTTTACCAAGCGCTGAAAGTTGTAACTTCAACGACTTCCGCTTCGATTGCATCGAGAATGTCGCCAGCCCTGATCTGGATTATTCTCCCGATCCCCTTTGGATTAAGCTTAAGCCTAACAACCGCCATCTCGCTCTCTTCTACGTAATGTGGAGAAGCGTAAAACAGGGACTGATGCACGACTTCCTTTCCGCTCACTTCCGCAATCAATCCTCCCACACCTCTGTCAAGGTCTCTTGTCTTCGAATACGTCAAAAAGACACAGTCGCCAAGGTTAACGCGGAGCGCAGTTGCAACGTTGTGGGCACTCCTAAGCTCTATGGTCCTGATGTTCCTTCTCATTATGTCCTCGAGAACCACTTTGGCAATCCCACTGAACACGTAACATCTCATCTCCATCACCTATACATTGGGAACTCCTCCCTCTTCACCTCTTGCACCGCCTGCTCGGCTAATTTCTGCATCTGCGCCTCTATAAACTCCGCTTCCTCGATCAACTTATCCACGCTGATATTCCAGCCGAGGATCTTGTTCATTGCCCCAATTATGTTCGCCGCAGCCCTTGGGTCTGGGTTAAAACCAGAGGTTTCGCCGAGAAGCGCAATTCCCGGGAACTTGGTTGCAACGCATTCGTTCAATATGCTCCCAGCGATTCCGGAAATCGTTCCGGTCTTGAAGATTTCGACATGGTCCTTTATCTCGTCTATCAGCTCTTTCTGCGTTACCGCTCCAAAAACTCTCTTCTTATCCTCGAAAGTCGCAATTCCCGCTAAGGAGTAAACTCTTCTCGCCTTAACTTCCATTGCCCAGCTAACAATTGCCTTGCTTATCCCATAAGCTATCTGCGGGACTATCGGCACATCGGAGTGGATTAGAAGCAAATTCAGATCTTCTGACTCGTAAATCCTTATCGGTGGTAACACTACGCCCTCGTAGAGCGATGCAATCGGTGGCAATAGTTTCGAGTCGAGGATTCCGATCGCATTGAGCTTTAGCTCGTTTATGAAATAAGCGCTCGCTATCGTTCCCACGAGTCCAATACCTGGAAAGCTCGTGACGAGAACTGCATTCTTAACAGATGGTTTCTCCACAATTATCTCCGCCTCCCGCTCCATGAAAATCGTAGAAAAAGACATATTTTAAACTTCTCCCAAAACTCAATCTCTAGAATTCGCTTTTTTCAGCCTTTCAACGCCATTAATCGATTCTATTATCCTAACAACTGCTTTTGGAACACACTCTTTCCAATTTCCGCCGTTTAGCATCATTTTTCTTATCGTTGTCCCTCTGAACTTCTCTCTGTTGAAATCTGGCGGGATTAGGACTTCAAGTCCGGCGTCTTTGAAGACTTGTGCGATTATAGGGTTCCTCGTTATTATCGCCCTTATCTTTGGCACGAGGTTGAGGATGTAGAATGCGTTGCCAACGTAAACGCTCATCGTGGGAACGGTTGCGGTTATTATCTTGTCAAGGCTTATTCCGTTCTCGATGAGAGATTCGCGGATCATCCATATTCTTTCCCCAGCGGTGAATGGATTTCTTAGCGTGTGACTCTCGTCAGCCATGCCGATGAGGAGCACAAGCTCATCAAAGCTCTTCAGTGCCCACTTTATCACTTCCAAGTGCCCCAAGTGAAATGGCTGAAATCTGCCAAAGATCAGCGCTCTTTTTTGCATGAAAAAAGTTCGATGAGAATTTAAAAATTTATTTCTTTCTTTCGACAAGGAAGTCCGTAAGAGACTCGAGAATTTTCTTTCCCTCATTCTCCTCGAGAACTCTCAGATTCTCCTTTGCTTTCTCAACAAACTCCCTCGCCTTCTTGACCGCGTATTCTATCGCACCACATTCCCTAAGCTTTTCAACGTCTTTCTTGATTTCTTCGATGCTCGCCTTCTGCTTTCCGAACGTCTCAAGTTCTACCCCTTTTTCAAAGGCTTTGATCACAACAAGCGTTTTCTTCCCCTTCACGATGTCGCTTCCCCAATCTTTTCCAATTTCCTCGCTTGTCAGATCTAGAACGTCGTCGTGGATTTGAAAACCAATTCCAGCGTTTATTCCGTAGTCCCAAAGGTATTGGAAAAGATCGCTTCTCCCAAACAACACCGCAGGAAGGGATGCGGATGCAGCAATGAGAACACCAGTTTTAAGTCTCACCATCTCGAGATATTCCTCCTCGGTTGCCATTCTGTGCTCAAAACTAATGTCCATGAACTGACCTTCGCAGATCTTAACGCAAACATCCGCAACGAGTTCGACCGCTTTTTTAACGTTCAAAGCGCTTACATCGCATTTCGCAAGTAAGCTGAAAGCCTCTGCAAAAAGTGTATCGCCAGCAAGAATAGCAGTTGGCTCACCAAACGCTGCGTGGACCGTTTTCACATTCCTTCGCATCTCGTCCCTGTCCATTATATCGTCGTGGATCAATGTGAAGTTGTGTATTGCTTCGATTGCAACGATTGCTGGCATTATTTTTCTGTAATCCTCCCCAATCGCATCGCAAACAAGCATCGCAATTATGGGACGAATTCTTTTTCCACCAGCTTTTATTAAGTGTCTCGCAGCTTTGTAAAGTCCAAGCTCCTTCTCTGGCAAAAGCTCCGCGATCGCCTCATCGACTATCTTCGCCCTTTTCTGAACCTCGATCATCTTCTCCCTCTGCAGAACTCGTCAATATCAATCTTTCTAAACCTCATCCACTCCAAGAGTTTTCCACTTATGAAGATTGGCTTCTCTCTTAGCTCCTCAACTTTTCTCGCTCCCGTTAGAAACATTGCCACCTTCAAGCCGAGTCTGAACCTTTCGATCAACCTCTCAACTGCACTTGCACTCACCTTTGCCTGCGCCAAAAATGGTAGCGCCGAGCTCGCAACAACAGCTCCCAAAGCCAAAGACTTCGCAACGTGCAGACCATTCCTTATACCGCCGGTTGCAATCACAGGCAAAACTTTGTAGCAGTCAACGATACAGAAAGCAGTAGGAATCCCCCAGTCGAAGAAGTCAAAACCTACCGCTTTTAAAACTTCGTCCTCGCTTCTATGAGCTTCAACTGCGCTGAAAGACGTACCACCTTTCCCACCAACGTCAATTGCAGAAATTCCTACATCTCTCAATTTTACCGCAACTTCCCTGCTTATCCCCGCTCCGGTTTCTTTTGCGATCACCGGAACCTTTGTGCTCTTGCAAATCTCGGAGAGAATTTCAAAGTTGCCCGCAATTGCTTCGCCCTCGCTCATCACTGCTTCTTGCAGAACGTTCAAATGGATTGCAATCGCATCAGCTTCGATCATCTCGATAGCTTTGTCAACAATCTCGGGATCCTTCATTACTTGGGCAAGACCTATGTTTGCATAAATGAAAGCATTTGGAGCTTTTTCTCGGGCTACTGAAAACGTATCTTCAAGCTCCTTCTTTTCTATTCCTGCTCTTTGACTCCCGACACCCATGCCAATTCCAGTATTCTCAACTGCGGTCGCAAGATTTGCGTTTATCTCCTTCGCAATCTCATGTCCACCGGTCATCGAGGCTATAAGGAATGGAAAAGACAGTTTTTTGTTGAAAAATTCGATTTCAGTCTCGATTTTGCTGAAATCGAACTCTGGAAAGGCGTTGTGGATTAGCATCACGTCTTCGAGACCATTGTAACCGCTCTCGACCTCTTCGCTCAGGCAAATCCTTATGTGATCGAGTTTTCTATCAGAAGTTTTCACAGAACCACCTCTGTTCCAACCTCCTCGCCAAAGAGAAACTTCTTAATCTTTTCCCTTTCCCCCTTAAAGATGAAGACCCTACACTTCGTCCTCAAAGAAAATATCTTCTGGAGTTTCCCACGCATTCTTCCCGTTGCATCGCTTTCGCCGATCGAATCTGCAGTCATTTCCTTTGTGAACTTTCCAACTACCTTTCCGTTCACAAAAACACCATCAACGTTCGTCGCAAAACCCAAGCGATCTGCGCCAAAAACATTCGCAATGTTTACCGCGATTTCATCACCAGAAACGACTCTGAACTCGGAAGTAACATCACCATGAAGCACAGGGACGAGATTTCTTTCGAGCATTTTCGGAATCAGTTCGTAAGAACTACTCATCGGATGCATCCCAACTGCAGGAACTCCGAACTCTATCAGTTTTCTGCAAAAAAGCTCATTGAGTCGAACACAAGCGTTGTGAATCTTTGCAATAGAGATCGCATCCTTTAAACCGAACTTTTTCACATGCGGATGTCCGAAGGAGCCGGCACCATGGATTAAGATCAGGTTGTGGTGATTTTCCGCAATCGTAGAGCAGACTTCTTCGATCGCCTGCTCATTTATCTCTTCGTAACCTTCTTTCCTTGTTATCACTGAGCCGCCAATCTTAAGAATTCTCAACCCTGACACCTTCCGCATTCGTTCTCACCAAAAAACTGTTTTCTGGCTTTTTCCCCTTAAACACGCCAAAAACACATCCCCCTCCACCAGCACCGGTTATCTTCACAAAAAATCCGTTTTTCTCCAAATCCGCAACTATTCGATCTATTTCTGCTGAACTTACACCTATTGCTCTAAGCAACGACTGATTTATGTAAATAAGCTCATCCATCTTTTCTGCTCCGACTTCAAGAGCTTTCAGTGTTATCGCATCGATCGCATCGAAGATTCTATCCACGATCTCCGGATACCTTTGCCTTAGCTCCGCGACTTTCTCGACCATAACCTTCGTTGCTCTTTCCCAAAGCCTTATGACGAAAAGTTCGAGCGAGACTTCAACCTTCTTTCTTTCCGGAAAAATCCAAGAACCGCCAAACGTCGAGATGAACGGATCTATTCCACTCCCTCTACCCTGAACGTCGAGCTCCACTTTTCTTGCAAGCTCAAAAATTTCCTGGTTGCTGAGTTTTGCGTTGAACTCCTCGCTCAGAGCCTTCAGAGTTGCAACAGTAACCGCAGAAGAGCTACCAAGACCAGATGCGATCGGAATCTCAGTTTTTATAGAAATTTCCGCTCCCTGCAAATCGCAAACTTCCTGGAATCTTTTAACAGCAAAGCTGACGTAGGGATGAACTTTGAAGTCAAGTCCAGTTGTTCCTAAAACAGAAGAGATTCGAAACTCCTTGCTTCTCTTCACCTCAACTGTGCAACGGAGATCTATCGCAGAAACTAGCGCTCGTCGGCCGTAAACAACTGAATGTTCGCCGAAGAGTATTATCTTCCCGGGGGCGGAAGCGATCATCGGAATCGATGATCAAAGTACTTTTTAAGCTTTTTGTTGTCGCTCGAGGCGAAGATTTTACTCCGAAAGAAAGAAATATCTATTTTGAGAAAATCTTCTAATGCGAAGTGCAGTTGGAAGAATCGTTGGAACCGCATCTGCGTTCGAGTTCGAATTCGTCGTCACGAATCCAAAAGCTGTGAAAAGAGGAGACTACATAAAGGTTTGGAACGACGCAGAGGGATGGATTTTAGCATATGTTTCTGAGATTTTAGCAACCGAAAACGCCAAATCTGCGGAAAGGGAGTTGATTGGGAAGGCAAGGGTTATTGGAAAAAGAGAGAGCGGAAAGATGATAACTCCTCCGACCCCCTTCATTCCGGGGGAGAATGTCTACATTGCGGAAGATTCGATGATCGCAGAAACGTTTGGTTTTGAAAAAGATGGAATTTACCTTGGTCTCCTTGGGGATACAAACGTTAGAGTCACGCTAAATCCAAATCTCCTTGTTCAGAAGCACGTTTGCATACTTGCAAAGACCGGTAGCGGTAAAAGTTACACCGCAGGCGTGATCGTTGAAGAGCTCCTCGACCGAAACGTCCCCTTGCTGATAATCGATCCGCACGGCGAATACGTGTCGCTAAAGAAGGCAAACAATATATCCGAGAACGAGTTTGGAGTTAAACCCAAGGCTTATGTGGAGAATGTCGTTGTCTACGCCCCTCCAACTTCGCCTTTTTTGAGCGAAGCAGACAAGGAATTATCACTAGAAAACAGGAATCTCTCCCCAGAAGAGCTGATCGAGCTAAGCAACCTTCGCAGTCCGAGTGCCCAAGCCCTGCTGTATCAAGCGATGAGGAAACTCAAGGACTATACGATCTCGGACATAATAAGAGAAGTCGAAAAAACGAGGCACAGCGGTAAGTGGACTCTAATAGGTGCGCTTTCGAAGATCGAGAGTTCAGGACTCTTCAAAGATAAACCCACAGACGTTAGAGAGCTAATGCGTAGGGGAAAAGCGAGCATAATAGATCTACGTGGTATAGAACCGAGCTACCAAACTCTGATAGTTTCAAGGATAACTTCGAGGCTATTCGAGCTCAGAAAGCGTGGAGAAGTCGAGCCTGGGATGATAGTTGTTGAAGAAGCGCACAACTTCATTCCCGAAAGAGAGAAAGCCGTTTCGACAAACGCGCTTAGAGCGATTGCAAGTGAAGGCAGAAAGTTTGGGCTTGGACTTATGGTGATCAGCCAGAGACCTGCGAGGGTGGATAAAAATGTCATAAGCCAGTGCAACACGCAGATCATCATGAAGATAACGAACCCCAACGACTTGAACGCAATAAAAAAAGGGATCGAAGGGATAACCTCAGAGATGATCGAAGAAGTCAAAAGGCTACCTCCGGGATATGCGGTTGTCGTTAGCTCCGGAATAGACATGCCGATCGTAGTGAGAATCCGGGTACGGAAGAGTGCCCACAGTGAAGCTGTAAAAGTCGTTGAATCTGAAGTCGAGGAAGTTCCAAGAAAAAGTCAAGATTCCGAGGAGAAAAAGAGGGGGTTTTTCAGCAAGATATTCAGGCGAGGTTAAAAAGCCTCGTAGATCTTTTCATGCCTTAGGTAGGCACCTCTGTCAACGAGGTTTTCAACCACGACTCTATCCTTAGCTTGCCTCAAGATTTTTAGCGAGTCGAATCTCGCTCTCCCAATGCCAAGAATGTCGCCGTAGCGGTTGCAGACAAAAACGATTTCGTTCTCCTCAAATTCGCCCACTTTGGTCACTGATTCGGTAAAAACATCTCTGCCATAGAGAAAGAGCATTTCTCCCTTTTCGTTAACCCAAACCTTCTTCTTTTCGTTCCTCACTAGCCAAAAGGAGCCTTCAAGCGTCAAGCGAAACCTTTTTCCAATTTCCCCAATCTTAACCCCGCAGTAGCAGTCTACTCCAGTTTTCAAGAACTCGTAAAGCTCTTCGGAAACCGCAAAAACCTCTTTACCTTTTACAACAAGCTTTTTCTCTTTCAAAAAATCGGAAGAATTAAAGAATTTCAAAGCTTTTCGCAGAACTTTCTCTTCTCTCTCGTTCAGATCCCTAAGCAAGGAACTCCTCCGGCTTTGGAATTTCGAGCTTCAATCCCTTTCTCTTCCTTACTTCGATCACAAAGTCCGTGAGCAAACTCGGTGGAACTTTTTCGAAGCCAGCATGTTCGGTGCTCCAAATGGCTTTACCAGAAGTTGCTGACCTTATGCTTCCCGCGAAACCGAACATCTCCTTCACTGGCGCTTTTGCCACCAACGTTGCAGTATCTCCGTCGATCTTTATGTCGAGTATGTGCCCCCTTCTCCCTTGGATTTCCCTTGTAACGTTTCCCATCATCGTCTGCGGAACCATGATGTAGACGTTTTGATAGGGCTCGAGTAGTGTTGCGTCCGCTTGCAAAATCGCTGCAAAGATTGCAGATCGAACTGCTGGAATCACTTGCGCTGGACCTCGATGCACCGCGTCTTCATGCAGTTTGCAGTCTACGAGCTTAACCTTTATTCCCATGCAGGGTTCCCTTGCTAAGGGACCCGTGCGCATCGCTTCTCTGAATCCCTCGATGATGAGTTCCATTGTTTCGTTCAAATACTGGATCCCCTTTGTCACGTCGCATAAAAGATTGCCCTCGTAGTAATCAACCGCACCCGCTGCTTCCTCGCCATCAAGTCCGGCATCTTGCAACTTCTTTCTCCTCTCTTTTTTGTCCATCTTGAAGTCGACTTCGCCTTCCTTGAACAACCTCGCAACCTCTGCTGGCAAGGGTTCGACGACGATGTAGAAGCGGTTGTGCTTGTTCGGCGACTTTCCTTCGACAACTGGTGAAGTAGCTGTGACGGTTTCCCTGAAAACAACGATCGGTGGCGAAGTGATTACTTCGAGCCCGTAGTCTCGTCTTATCTTCTCCACCTTTACCTCTAAGTGTAGCTCTCCCATTCCGCTTATCAAGTGTTCACCAGTTTCTTCGTTTAGCGTAACTTGCAACGTTGGATCCTCTTTTGCGAGCTTTCTAAGCACTTCCACAAGCTTCGGCAAATCCCTTGGGTTCTTTGCTTCAATTGCCATCGTAACTACGGGTTCGCTGTAGTGCTTTATGCTTTCGAATGGTTCGATCTTCTCAAGCTCTGTGCAAGTCGATCCCGCGACTGCGTCTTTCAACCCAACCAACGCTACAATGTTCCCCGCTGGAATCTCTTCGACTTCAACTCTCCTCGGACCCATGTAAACACCCACTGTTTGGACACGATTCTTTGCTTTTCTGTCGACTATGTGCAGTTCAACTCCCGGTCTTATAGTTCCGCTGAAAAGTCTTCCAACTGCAACTTCTCCGGCCTGCGGATCTACGACGATCTTCGTCACCATCAAAACAACTGGCCCCTTAGAATCACAGTTTACCATTGCCTTGCCAATTTCGCTGTTGAGGTCGCCTTTCCAGATTATCTTTATCCTCTCCTTCTGCGCCTGAACTGGGTTAGGCAGATGCTTTACGACCATGTCCAAGATCACGATATGCACAGGGCTCTTCTTCGAGAGCTCTTTCACTTCACCTTTCTTGAGATACTCGTAAACCTCTTTGAAACCAATTCCCGTGACTTTCTGCGATGGAACACTAACAGCCCATTTCTGCAACGCTGAACCAAATGCCACATTCCCTTTCTGAACCTCTATCCTCCACTCGTTGAACTTATCTGGGCTTACAGACTTTAGTAGTTTGTTCACGTCATTTATAACCTTCACGAGCCTTTCCTGCATTTGTTGCGGAGTCAACTGCAGTTCTTTTATCAGCCTGTCAACCTTGTTCACGAAAAGAACCGGCTTCACACCTTCTTTCAAAGCCTGTCTAACTACAGTCTCAGTTTGAGGCATCACTCCTTCAACCGCATCGACGACGATGATCACGCCGTCGACAGCCCGCATCGCTCTCGTGACTTCTCCACCGAAATCAACGTGCCCGGGAGTGTCTATCAGGTTTATCAGGTATTCTTCGCCATTGTACTCGTGAACCATCGAGATGTTCGCGGCGTTTATCGTAATCCCTCTCTCCTTTTCCTGCTCATCGTAGTCCAAGTAAAGCTGTTGTCCTGCAAGTTCTTCGCTTATAATTCCCGCTCCTGCAATCAAGGCATCGCTGAGCGTTGTTTTTCCGTGATCGATGTGCGCTGCGATGCCGATGTTCCTAATTTTCTCTGGTTCCCACATCAGCTCATGCATCCTTTCTACCATTTTCTTTGCTCTTGTCATTCTGATCACCTCGCAGATTTCGCCACTCTTTCAACCTCTTCTTTCTTCGATACCGCATAGCTCTTTGTGTCGTTGTTTGCAGCTGCGATTATCTCGTCCGCAAGACAGTAAGCGATGCTCTTCTTCGACTTGAACGCCGCCCTCCTTGCACCTTCGACGATGTTCCTCAACGCGACATCAACTCTGCGGAGGCTGGAAGTATCAACAGCCTTTGGAACCGCAATTCCACCGTATTTCAGTCGCACAACTTCTTCTCTTGGTCCAGCGTTTACGATCGCATCCACAAGGACTTGAATCGGGTTTTTCTTCGTCTTTCTCTCGATTATCTCGAAGGTTTCACGAACTATGTTGTAAGCGCTCATCTTCTTTCCCGTGTTTCTTTCCTTGCGCATCACCTTGTTGATCAATCGCTCGACGATGAACACCTTTTCTTTTGCAAACGGATCAAAATGCCTCCCATGAGTGTGGAGTGTGAACGTTGGCTTGAGACAAATATAGCTCTTTAAGGCTGGATCTTTAACTTCGACATCCTTAACGCTGTATTTCCCAAAAACGAGGAGATCTTCCTCAGTTAAGCCGTGAGCCATACTTCACCTCATCTTCTTCTCCTTCCTTCCTCTCACGAGCTCTTTAAGGCTCGTTTCATTGACCTTGATCACCTTGTATCTCACTCCGGGAATATCACCCATGCTTCTTCCCATTCTCCCGCCTATCTTCTCCACTATGACTTCGTCGTGCTCATCGATGAAGTTAATCGCACCATCTCCCGGAGCAAATGCAGTTATCTGTCTTCCGTTCTTGATCAGCTGGACCCGCACCGCTTTTCTTATTCCAGAGTTCGGTTGCCTCGCTTCGATCCCTATTTTCTCGAGCACAATGCCACGAGCCATTGGTGCTCCTTCCAAGGGATCTGCTTTCTTCGCTAACCCGAGCACTCTTCTAACGTATTTCTTCTGGCTCCACCTGAACTTCTTCTTCACTTCGAGTATTTTTCTTGCTGCGAACAATCCGTAGCCCATACTATCACCTTACCACTATGTCCTCGATGTTGTGATGCCTCTTAGCTAATTCCTTCGCCTTATTAATGTTTTTGCCACCTTTACCAATGACAATCCCCTTCAGGTCTGGTGAAACGATGACCTGTGCTGTCTTTGAGTTTCCCTTGTCCAAGATCTTCACGCTCACCTTTATCGGCTTGAAAATGTTGGATATGAACTCCGCTGGATCGTCAGAGTGCTCTATTATCTCTATCTTTTTCCCTATCAGCTCCCTTGCCCTGTCAACGTTTATGCCACCTTTTCCAATCGCCAAGCCCATGTCGCCCTTTTTGACGACGAAGATGCCCTTGTCGTCGTAGACGATGCAGTCCTTCACACTTGCACCAGTCAAATTCTCAAAAAGTGTTAGGTATCTGATCTCTTCCGAGGAGAGCTTCATTTCCATACCCATCACTTCACACTCTCTAAGATTGCCATCGAAGATATGCTGAAAGGTTTTCTGCAAAATTCGCCGAGTTGCATGTTCGTTCCATCGAAAACGAATACTGGAACGTTGAACTTCTTTATCTCACTCAAAAACTCCTCTGGACAGTTCCTTGAAACCACTACTGCTTTTGCCTCTCCCCTTTTAAGTGCTTTTATCGTCCTCCTTATGCCGAAATAATACTTTCCGCTCTTTAGTGCGTTTCTAACAATCGTTTCCACGTCGCTCATCTTCTCACCCCTAACCTCACAACGAGCTCAACATCTCCAGTTCCAAGCTTTATCGGCTGTCCGATAATTATGTTCTCGGTTATCCCTTTAAGGTAATCCACCTCTCCTTTAACGGCTGCATCGAGCAGATTGTTTACGGTCATCTCGAACGCAGCCCTTGCGAGGATGCTTTGTTTTTCTCCCGCAACTCCATGACGACCGATTTGTCTGAGCTCTCCATCTGCAGTCATAACATCTGCGACGAGCATTATGTGGCGAACGTCCACTTCTAAACCTTGTTCTTCGAGTGTTGAAATTGCTTCGTTGATTATAGCAGTCCTCGCTGCTTCGATGCCAAGCACCTCGTAGATCTCGTATATGTCGTTTGTTATCGTCCTCGTGAAGTCGACACCCTTCACTTTCATCACCTTCTTCAAACTCGAGCCCTCGGTGTAGAGAACGTATTCGTCACCCTCTTTCCTTATTATGACCCTCCGTATCTCCTTTATCCCCATGACCACGAGCTCTCTAAGCTCTTCGAACGTGTCCATCAATACCTTGTACGAGTCCTTCTTGACCTTCACGACGAAATTGCCGTCTTTTTCGATCAGCTCTGCATCCTTCTTTATCGACTTCTCTATTTTTTCCCTCAGCTCCTCCATTGTAAGATACTTTCTCCTCATCGCTTCGCGATCTGGCTTTATAGTTATGCTCATTTCTCTAAGATCGACTTCAATCTCCGCCAAATCCTTCAGATAAGTTGCCTCAATCTTGTTCGCCACTTCTCTCGCCTTTTCTCTATCTTTCGCGTATTCAGGCAAAAGGCGGATCGTCATCATCGGTGTCGAGGGGTTCTTTCTAACATCGAGAATCTCGATGAGTCTTGGAAGGCCGAGAGTAACGTTTAACTCTGCAACTCCAGCGTAGTGGAAAGTCCTCATCGTCATCTGCGTTCCAGGCTCTCCAATGGATTGTGCTGCTACAATACCCACAGCTTCTCCTGGTTCAATGAGGTTCGAAAGATAAGCCTGATAGCAGAGATCGATGATCTTCTTTGCAACGTTCTTTTTCGGTTTCAGCTTCTCAAGCTCCTCCTTTATCTCTTCTTTAACAGATTGCGGAAACGGGTAATCTTTCAGCATCGCATCGTAGCTCATTCTTTCACCCCTACAACCTCTCTAACTATTCTTTTCACGTCCACAGCCTTACCCCTAAAGCTCTTCATCGGGTCTACGCCGTCTTCTCCATATTTAAATTGCACGATAACACCGGAAGTCTGCTCTCTTACAGTTCCATCGTACTCGACTTTCAAATCTTGCAAAGCGTTTATCATCCTCCTTTGCAAGTAACCAGACTGCGAAGTTCTCACCGCAGTGTCGACGAGACCTTCTCTACCACCAGCTGCATGGAAAAAGAACTCGATCGGCGAGAGTCCTGATTTGTAGCTACTCCTAACAAAACCCTTCGCCCTCGCAGAGAGATCCATCGGTTTGAAGTGACTAGTAGTCCGATGCGTGTAAGCATAGCCACGTGTTATCCTTTCTCCTCTGACCGACTGTTGCCCTACACAGGCTGCCATTTGCGTTAAGTTGAGCATGCTCCCCCTTGCTCCGCTCACGGCCATTATGACCGCGGAGTTGTCCATACCCAAATACCTCCCGGCGATCTTTCCAGCTCTGTCTCTTGCCCTGCCAAGTTCCTGCATTATCCTCAGCTCCAGCGTCTCTTCCAAACTCCTCCCCGGCATTGGCTCGAGGTTTCCTTCCCTGTAAGCCTTTATCAACTCTTCAACTCTCTTCTCGGCTTCGCTAATCGTTTCCTCAATCTGCTGAATCGCTTCCTTTGGAATGTCTTCGTCGTCGATGCCTATGGTAAAGCCAAGTCTTGTGATCACACGAATTGCGAGCTTTGTCATGTCGTCGATGAACTTTCTTGTCGTCGATGCGCCAAATTTCCTCATTATTTCGTCGATTATCACACCTTTGAAGGCTCCAACCGCCTTTTCGTCGATTGTCCCCCTCAACAACTTTCCATCTTCTATGACAACAAACGCATCGTTTTCGCAGCTCTCTTCCTTACAAACCGTACATCCCTGACAGATCTCTGCTTTAAACCTTATCGAGATCTTCGGAAGAATGAAGCTAAATATCTCCTTGCCCGTGTACTCTTCCTTTGCGGGAATCTCGGATAGATCCACTGCACGCAGGAAGTCCATTGCCTCCTCTTTGCTGAACCTCTTTTCTCCTCTCGTCAGCAGGTAAAGCCCCGTGATGTGATCGTGGATTCCGCCTATGATTGGGCCACCAAATCTCGGCGATAGAATGTGCTCTTGAACCGCCATCAGAATCTTTGCTTCCGCCTGCGCTTCAAGACTTTGCGGGACGTGTAGATTCATTTCATCGCCATCGAAGTCTGCGTTGTATGGTGGACAGACTGCTGGATTCAGGCGGAACGTCTTGTAAGGCAAAACTCGAACGTAGTGAGCCATGATGCTCATTCTGTGCAAAGAGGGCTGTCGATTGAAAAGAACGATGTCACCGTCCATCAGCTCTCTTTCAACGATCCATCCTGGTTCGAGTTTTTCTGCGAGCTCTTCACGATTTGTATCGATAACCCTTATTCTTTTACCATCAGGTCTTATGATGTAGCTTGCCTTTGGGCTTTCTTTGCGGAGCAAAAATTCCCTTGCGAACTCGAGGTTATGCGGAGTAACGAAGATTGGAACTGTGAGCTCTTTCGCAACCTCTTCGGGAACACCGACTTCGCTTATGCTTATACATGGATCCGGGCTTATGACTGTTCTTGCGGAGAAGTTGACCCTCTTTCCAGACAAAGAGCCACGGAATCTTCCATCTTTTCCTTTCAAACGCTGAGCTAACGTTTTTAGTGGTCTTCCGCTTCTGTGTCTTGCTGGTGGTATCCCGCTGACTTCGTTGTCGAAGTACGTCGTTATATGATACTGCAAAAGCTCCCAGAGATCTTCGAGAATCTGTTGCGGTGCTCCTGTGTCTCGGTTTTCTATGAACCTCTGGTTAATCCTGATTATGTCTACAAGCTTGTGTGTGAGATCGTCTTCGCTTCTCTGCCCAGTTTCGAGAATTATCGAAGGTCTTACAGTTACGGGCGGAACAGGGAGAACTGTGAGAACAAACCACTCTGGGCGAACAGATTTTGGATCAAGTCCAAACGCTGGTAAGTCCTCGTTTGGGATCTTCTCAAGCCTCTCTCTTACGTCCTTCGGCGTTAGTTTCTGCTCCTCCTTTTTCTCCGGATCGATAACCTCGTAAAATGAAGTTGGTTTCTCAAACTTTATCTCTCGTTGCTCAGCCCCGCAGTGCGGACACTTCTTCGCCGCTTTGGTCAGTCTGAAAACCTCCTTCAAGACCTCTTCGTAGTTTTGCCCCAACGACTTCAGTCTCTCTATTTCCTTTATGAACTTGTCTCTTTTGTCGTCCCTCATCAGAATTCTTCCGCATTCTCTACAAGTTCCGCTTAGGAGTCTTGCGATGATCTTTGCATATCCAACGTGAATCACAGGAGCTGCTAACTCTATATGCCCAAAATGCCCTGGACATTCGCCGTATTTTCCTCCACAGGTTCTGCATTTCAAACCGGGATCTATAACCCCAAGTCTTGTGTCCATCAATCCGCCTTCTACCGGAAAACCATCATCGTCGTATGTTTCGGGGTTGTTGAGCTTTGCAACGCTCATCCTTCTTATCTCCTGCGGAGACAAAACCTCGAACTTTATCGCGGAAATCTTCTTCGGATACATAAACTCACCCTAAGCCTTATCGCTAAGCTTTAACCTTGGAGCGATCATCATCGACTTCAGCTCATCGAGAAGGAGCTTGAACGCATAGCTCATGCTAACCTTAAACACATTGGTATCGTCGTCGCACACGTTGCAGTAGGCGGTGTTCTTTCTGTAGTCAAACATTGCGACATGTCCACAGTTTCCGCAAACCCAAACCTCGACCTTGTCTGATTCGTCGAGAAGGCGGTCTTTGAGAAGTAATGCAACACCATGACCAATTAGAACGTCTCTCTCCATCTCTCCAAACCTCAGCCCACCTTTTCTTGCTCTGCCCTCCGTAGGCTGTCTCGTAAGGATCTGCACGGGTCCTCTGCTTCTTGCATGTATTTTTCCAGCGACCATGTGGTATAGCTTCTGATAGTATATCACGCCGACAAAGATGTCTGCGACGAACTTCTTTCCGCTAATGCCGTCGTACATTACTTCCTTACCCGTATGTGTGAAGCCATATTTCTTGAGAGCGTTTCTAAGATCTTCCTCCTTCTCTCCATAGAAAATTGTCCCGTCCACTCGTCTTCCTTCAAGGGCGCCGAGCTTTCCGCCTATCATCTCAAGCACATGTCCGACGGTCATCCTCGATGGAATTGCGTGCGGATTCAGTATCATGTCCGGCACGATTCCGGATTCGGTGAATGGCATATCTTCTTCTGGCACGATCAACCCAACAACTCCCTTTTGTCCATGCCTTGAAGCAAACTTGTCCCCAAGTTCGGGAATTCTGAGATCCCTAACCCTGACCTTGGCAAGCTTTAATCCATTTTCAGACTGAACAAGGAAAACAGCATCAACAACGCCTTTTTCATTGCTCCTCATCGTTATCGATGTCTCCCTTCTCTTCTGCGGTGAAATTCCGACTTCTGGCTCCTCAAGGAATCTCGGTGGGGATGTTCTGCCAATCAACACATCGTCTGGACCGACTTCAGTTTCTGGATGGACAAGTCCATCCTCATCGAGGTGCGCATAATTTTCCGAGCCCCTAAAACCAGAGATATCCGCGCCGGGAATTTCGAACTTATCTTCTTGACCACCCGGATACCGCATTTCCTCTGCTTCATATGTTCTGAAGAAGAAGCTCCTGCCTATTCCTCTATCCACGCTACCTTTGTTCAGGATTATTGCATCCTCGATATTGTAACCTTCGTAGCTCAAAACCGCGACAACGAAATTCTGCCCAGATGGGCGATCGTCGTATCGCATCTTAAGCTGAGTATCCGTGGTTACGATTGGTATTTGCGTATACATGAGCAAATGTCCTCTCGTGTCGGTGCGCCAGTCGATGTTTAAATAAGGAATCCCGAGTCCCTGCTTTATCATTGCCGCTCCCATCGTGTTCCTCGGAGATGCGTTGTGCTCTGCATAAGGTATGCTACCAACGCAGATTCCAACGATCAAGCTCGGATCGAGCTCGAGATGCGTGTGTTCGGGGGTTAAATCCTTCTCGTTAACAGCGACAAGTGCATTCTCCTCCTCTTCCGCATCAAGGAATTCTATGATCCCCTGCCTCACGAGGTCTTCTAAGGTTATCTCGCCAGACTCCAACTTGCTTATATGCTTCTCCGTCAAAAGCGGTTTCCCGTTCTCAACAACTATCAAAGGTCTTCTCGCTCTGCCGGGATCTGTATTTATCCTTACTTCATTCGAATCTGCGAAATAAGCAACGTTTATTTGGCTCGATAACTTACCCTTTCTTCTCAGCCTTCTTATCTCCTTAGCGAGTTCCTCGCCATTGTCAACGAACCCAACCAAAGCTCCGTTAACGTAAACCCTACACTTCCTCATCTCAACCCCTCAGCATCTCAACGCCGAGTTTTGGCAAAACGTTGATAACTTCCTTTTCATCGACGCCAACGCTTATCTCTGCATACTGAGCAAAGTTCTTCACGAGTCCACAATTTGGACCTTCTGGAGTCTCGGATGGGCAAATTCTTCCCCAGTGCGTTGCATGTAGGTCACGGGCTTCGAAGTGAGGCTGCGATCTTGATAGCGGGGAAACAACTCTTCGAAGATGCGAGATAAGCGAAATGAAGTTGTGCCTGTCTATAAGCTGAGATATCCCCGTTCTTCCACCCACCCAGTTTCCAGTAGCCATGGGGTGCATTATTCTGTCCGTGAGAACATCACTTCGAACTGCAGTTGAAAGCTTCATGCTCCTTCCCCTCATCTTTGCCCTCTCAAGCTGGTACTTCACGTCTTTGATCAATCTCAGAAAGGCGACACGGAAAATTTCTTCCATCAAATCTCCTGCAAGGCGAAGCCTCTTATTTGCGTAGTGGTCCTTGTCGTCTTCCCTTCGCAACCCGAGACGAAGCTCGAAAATAAGCTCAGCCATCCTCGCAAGGAAGAAAGCCTTTGCCTTCCTCGCTTCCTTTTCAATCCCGAGATGTGGAAGGAAGTATTGGTCAAGTACCTGTTCTGCCTTCTGAATCCTGTATTCCCTGCTCTGCCCAGGAGCGACTCTTTTGCCAATGTATTCTATCGCGTCTTCCGTCGTCTGAATGTCCGAGACGTCGGGATCTTCGATGTTTTGGAGCATGTATCTCATTATCTGCGGATTCGTGCTCACCATCTCCACGATGTCTTGATCGCTCTCAACACCGAGAGCACGCATCAAGATGACGAACTTTATCGGTTTCGGCAATTGCGGAAACGTGACTTCGAGAATATTTCCCTTAGCCCTTTCAACAACTATGAGTGCTCTGTAACCTGCTCTCTGGCTAAAACATTTCGCAACCTCAACCATTTCTCCGTATTTCTCTTCTCTTTCAAGTAGAACTTTGTTGGGAGCCAAGTCTTCCAAAGTTACGATTGCCCTTTCTGTTCCGTTTATTATGAAGTAGCCCCCAGGATCAAGCGGGTCTTCGCCTGCTAAGTAAAGCTTTTCCTCATAGCTGAGAGAACTTACATTCCTTTTGAGAATATGCTCCAAGACTTTGTCTATCTTGTCCGGGCTAAGGTTGCAGATTTTCGATTTCACCATCACCGGAAGCATTCCAATTTCAACGATCTCCTTCTCAAGCGGTTTTCCCTCATCGTAAACCGTTGCCTCAAGGTAAATTGGCGCTGCATAGTTGAGATTTCTCAACCTTGCGTGACTCGGAAGTAACGGCGTTTGGGGTCCATCTGCTTCCTTTATCATCGGACTTCCGACCCTTATCCTACCAAGTTCTATGTACGTGTTGGGAAGCTCGAGTTCGATTATCTTCTGCTCGTCTATAACCCTCTGAAGACCCTCATCGATGAATCGATTAAACGAATCGATCTGGTGCTTCACAAGCCTGCTATGGGTGAAATACTCCCTCGCCAAAACACGAGTGTTCAACATACGACCACCTTACTCAACCACAAGTCGATAAAAAATGCTCACACCCGCTGTTAAGCTCTTTCTCGTTATCTTCACAACGTCTCCCGGCTTTGCGCCTATTTCCTTGATTATTGGGTCCGAAGCCTTTATCTTTGGCAATTGCTCTTTACTAACCCCAAGCAGCTTCAGGAGCTCTTCTACTTCCTCTTCCTTTAAAATTTCGTGCTTTGGCACGAGCACGTGGTCTTGCAAACTCACCTTCATACTCCTCCCGCCTTCAAACACCATAGGACTTTTCGAGTCCGTAAATTCAAAAGTGCGGAAGGTAGAAAAAACTTTCGATTGAAAAAGTTTTGGATGAGATTTCTGTTGGTCTCTGAAAAACAAGAGTGGCGCTCTGGTTGAGAGAGACGACTGCAAAACGCAAGCATTTGCAATGGCTTAAACCAAAGATTTTTATTTTGTCAACGAATTTCATTCATGAAAGTCAAGAAAAGAGACGGCAGAGTCGAGGAGTTCAGCAAAGACAAGATAGTAAAAACCGCTGTTCGTGCTGGCTTAAGTGTGGACAAAGCGAGAAAAGTTGCCGAGGAAGTTGAGAAAAAGATTTACGATGGAATAACGACTGATGAAATTCTCAGCATCGTTTTAAGCGAAATCGAAAAATTCTCCAAAAACGTCTCCGCAAGATACGGGCTAAAATCTTCGCTACTTCGCCTCGGACCTGCGGGTTACAGGTTTGAAAAGTTCGTCTCGTCTCTTCTGAGAGAATACGGTTACAAAACTCGGCTAAACGAACTCATCAAGGGAAAATGCGTTACACACGAAGTAGACGTGGTTGCGGAGAAAGAGAAGAGGTATCTCGTGGAATGCAAGTTTCACAATACACCAACGTATACTGGACTGAAAGAAGTTCTATACTCCTATGCTCGTTTTCTCGACATTGCAGAAGTTGTAAAAGATTTCGATGGAGTTTGGGTGTTCACAAACACGAAGTTCTCAAGCGAAGCTACGAAGTTCGCAGAGTGTCGTGGAATCAAGTTAACAGGTTGGCGTTATCCGGAGAACGAAGGCATAGAAGCTCTCCTTGAAAGAAAAAAGCTCTATCCTGTAACGGTCTTAAAGCTGAGCAATTTCGAAGTCGAAGAACTGCTCAGAAATGGTTTCGCTTTTTGCAACGAAATCGTTGAGAATGAAAAGAAGATCGCGGAACTCTTCGGAAAAAGGGCGAGAGAGATAATAGCGGAAGCCGAAGCGGTTGTTCAATAACGATAAGAGTTCATCATAATCATGTTAAATTTGGAAAACGATTTAAACCCTAAACCTTTGCGGGCTCGTGGTGAGATCATGCACTACGAATACCAGCTATTGATAAAGCACATTCTGGAAAGTGGTGTGAACTATGCGCCGAAGCAAGAGATTGTCTATCGCGATTTGCGGAGATACACATACACAGACCTCTACGAAAGAGTTTGCAGACTTGCTAACGCCTTAGAAGAGCTTGGGGTGAAAAAAGGAACAAGAGTAGCGGTGCTCGACTGGGATTCGCATCGCTATCTCGAATGCTACTTTGCAATTCCGATGATGGGTGCGGTTCTTCACACTGTTAACGTTCGTTTAAGCCCAGACGACTTGCTTTACACAATGCAACATGCTGAAGACGAAGTCGTGCTCGTTTACAAGGACTTCGTCCCTCTGATGGAATCGATTGCGGGAAATTTGTCCACTGTGAAGAAGTTCATTGTCATGACCGATGACACAATGCCGGAGACGAAGCTAACCGATTTAGAATACGAAGAGATCCTGAAGAACGCAAGCAAGAGCTACGAGTTCCCGGATTTCGACGAGAGAACAATGGCAACGCTTAGCTACACAACCGGAACGACTGGAAGACCAAAAGGTGTCTGGTTCACACATCGTCAGCTTGTTTTGCATACCCTAGCAGGTTGCGTTGGACTCAGCGGAATGCGATCTCCTTTAAGGCTGATTGGAGAGAAAGAAGTCTACATGCCACTCACGCCAATGTTCCATGTACACGCGTGGGGAGTGCCGTACATGGTAACACTCCTCGGGCACAAGCAAGTGTATCCCGGAAGATATGAACCTCTCATGATAGTCCGCCTCGTGCTCACAGAAGGTGTGACATACACGCACTGCGTGCCAACGATTCTCCAGATGATAGTGGATAATTTACCTCCCGGTATCAAGTTCAACAACTGGAAGATGCTCATCGGTGGCTCGAAGTTGCCGAAGGGGCTCGCTCTCAGGGCAAAGGAGAAAGGTATCTTGACAATGGCTGCATACGGCATGTCCGAAACTTGTCCAGCCCTAACCGCCGGCTTCCTAAAACCGCACTTACTCGATCTAAGTGAAGACGAGAAGATGGACTACGGAATCAAAACCGGAATACCATTCCCGCTTGTTTATCTCCGCGTTGTTCACGAAGACTTCACTGATGTGAAGAAAGACGGCAAGGACATGGGGGAGATTGTTGTAAGGGCTCCATGGCTAACGCAGAGCTATTTGAAAGATGAGGAGAAAACAAAGGAGCTTTGGGCTGGTGGATGGTTGCACACGGGGGACATCGCTGTTATGGACGAAGAGGGCTATGTAACGATAGTTGATAGGCTAAAGGATGTTATAAAGAGTGGAGGAGAATGGATATCATCGCTAACGCTCGAAAATCTCTTGAGCATGCATCCAAAGGTCAGAGAGGTTGCGGTGATCGGCAAACCACACGAGAAGTGGGGAGAACGACCTGTGGCGATAATTGTTCCAATGCCAAACGAGAAGCCAAGTGGTGAAGAACTGCGGAATTTCCTTATGAAGTTCGTCGAGGAAGGAAAGATAACGAAGTGGGCAGTTCCAGACGAGTTCATCATCGTTGATGCAATTCCAAAGACGAGCGTTGGCAAAATTGACAAGAAAGTGCTCAGAAAGATGTATTCGAGCTAAATCAAGCCACCAACACTGACCTTAAACCCTTCTTTTTTTAGAATGTCCTGAAATCTATGAATTAGTCCGGTTTCGCTCACTTTAAGACCATAGCTCCTTCCAAGCATCCTATATTTCTTTTCCCCAAACCTATGGTACTTTAGCAGATCGATTCTCTCAACACCGACACTCTTGCAAATCTCTGCAAGCTTCAAGGCCTCTGCTTCGCTTTCAAAGTTGTAGCCCTCAACGATAACGCAACGCAAAACAACTTCCGCCTCTCTTGAGACTCTTCTCAGATTCTCAAGAATCAGATCGTTCTTAGCTCCAGTTAGTTGAACGTGCTTTTTCTCGTCGACAGCTTTGATGTCAAAAAGAAAGTGATCGACGTGGCGAATGGCTTTCTCTATTTTCTCCCATTTCGCAAATCCTGACGTCTCGATTGCAACGTCGATTGACTCTTTTTTCGAGAGTTTCAGCAACTCCATTAAAAATTCCGGTTGCATAAACGGCTCTCCACCTGAAAAAGTAACTCCACCGCCTTTTCTGTGAAAAACAGAATCTTTTAAAACTTCTTCGATTACTTCGTTTGCTTCGACGTATTTCCCAACGATTCTAAGCGCATTTGTTGGGCAACACTCCTCGCAAATCCCACAAACATTGCAGAGATCACGCTCCAAAGAAATAGACTCCCCGAATTTTATCACATTGCAAAAAGCGCACCTCTTGCAATTGATGCACTTTTCAACATCGAACATGAGCTCTGGAGCCAAGTTCTGCGACTCCGGGTTACAACACCAAGCGCATCGCAGTGAACATCCTTTGAGGAAGACAACCGTTCTTATTCCCGGACCATCGTGGACGCAGAAGTGCTGAATGTCGAAGATTATCCCTTTCATGTCTCCTCAATGAGTTTCGCTATTATTTCGTCCTGAACTTCTTTCGTTAAATCCACAAAATAGGCGCTAAAACCCGCAACCCTAACGAGAAGATCTCTGTATTTTTCCGGATTCTTCTGCGCATCTATTAGCTTTGTAACATCGACGACGTTGAAGTGGCAGTTCATACCCCCTAGGGCGAAGTAACCTTCGATCAGTGAAATGAACTTCTCCAACCCTTCTTCCCCTTTGAACATATTTGGAGAGATCGTGATAACATAAGAGACACCGTTCATAAAGAGGCTGTGATCAACGCTTACAACGCTGCGCATCGCAGAAGTTAAGCTTTTTGCGTGCGGATGCGGTGCAATGCCATTGCTCAACGGCTCTCCAGCTTTTCTACCACTCGGCAACGCTCCCGTTAACATCCCAAAGCCTACATGCGTGCTCATCGAGTAAATTCCAGGCAAATACCAACCATTCCGCGGATTGCGGTATTTCATAACTTCTCTTGCAAAGATTTCGGCGACGATCTTTGCATATCTGTTTGCAATCTCGTCCCTTCCGTATTTCGGTGCTTTGTTCAAAAGTATCTGCCTGATCTCCTCGTAACCTTCGAAGTTGTTCCTTATAGCCTCGATCAGCTCTTGTAGCGATAGGAGCTTTTTCTTAAAAACGAGTTCATCGATCGCAGCAAGCGAGTCGGCAACGTCGGCAAGACCGACCATCTGCACGCCGCTGAAGTTGTATTTAGCTGAACCGAGCGTTATGTCTCTGCCAAGCTCAAGCTTAGAGTTGCATACCGAAATCAAAGGCGTGGGTTTTGCGATTTGGTTTGCAACTTCAAAGCTGTTGCAAGCCAGGATCATACACTTCACAAGCTTTTCAACTTGTCTTTCGAAGCAGTCCAAAAGCTCTTCCATCGATTTTATCTCCCCATATTCAACTCCGATTTTCTCACCAAATCTCGTTACCCCATTGAAAAGTGCAAGCTCAAGACAAATTGCGATGTTAAAAAGCGCTGCATCAGTCGAGTCGTAGCTTTTTCCGCCCGGTGCCAACTCAACGCATCCAACAGTTGTGTAGTTTCTTGCGTCGCTCAAAGGAATACCAAGCTTTAACCATCCGTTGATGATCACAGAGTCGTTGAAGAGCGAGATAGCATTTATCCCTGAAAGGATCATCTCTGCACACTTTTCGAGCAAAGTTCGTGGACTTTTATCGCTTATTCTAACGTGGACATTTGGTTGTCTTAAAGCGACTTTTTTCGTCGCTTCGAGCATCACAAAGGTTAACTCGTTCGTAGCATCTTCGCCTATCTCATTCACACCTCCAAGAGTTACCGCCTGATTCGTTGGCAATCCAGCGAAGTAAATCGTGAGGAGCTCATCGAAAAGTGGAACTATCTCGTTCGTCTTTATCCAAAGACAGGAAACAAGCTCCACGGCTTCATCAAAATATAGAACTCCAGACTTTATGTCCCGCTCGTAGTAAGGGTAGAGATACTGATCTATTCTGCCCATCGAAATCCCCTGCTCATAGCTCTCCATGTGTAGCGCAACTTGCATGAACCAAACAAACTGCAATGCTTCCCAGAAGTTCCTCGGCGGCTTTGCTGGAACCCATTCGCAGATCTCAGCTATTTTCAGCAGTTCGTCCCTTCTCCTCCCACTCTCCTTCTCTGCAAGTTCTCTTGCCTTTTCTGCGTATCTTTTTGCAAAGTTTATCACAGCATCGCAAACAATTTCGACTGCCCTGTAAAACAGGACTTTTTCGATTTCCTCTGGATCAGTTATCTGTAGGTTCTCAAATTCCTCGATCTTTCTCCTCGCAAACTCCTTAATCCCATCAAGCCCAACCTTTAGCAACGAAGAATAATCAGCGCTGAAATGCGAGATCCCGGCAATCTCGGTTGCAACGTAAAAAGCCCCACGATACAGCAAGTCCAAGCAGAACCTTGGAGCAATTTTCTCAGCAACTGCTCCAAGCGATTTATCTGCCCAGTATGGTGCAATCTCATTCTTTATAACCTCGATATCCCCTGCGGATATTTCCAAGGGATTATCCTTCCTCTCGCGTATTCTATCAAGCTCTGCAATTATGCGAAGCCCCACACCCTCGGGATACATTATCGCCCCCGGGGGATCCTTGACCATCGCACCCACAATCAACTCCTCGGGAAAGATAACAACCGGAACGTTCTCGAGAACATGCTTTAGAGCTTTAGCTTGCCTTAAAATCATTGGCTCACCTTCCGTAGTTTTCATCGCTTCTGTGTAGAACTTTGCACGATCGACGAATACCGTTGGCTTCTTCCCACTGATGAAGCGTTGCCTTAAGAACTCGATTCTATCCATAACTCTAATTCGTGTAGAAAAATTTATGATTTTCGAAACTCGTGTTACTACGGATTCACGTAGATTCGATTTCGAACCTTAAACCCCTTCTTTACACTCTCAAGTACAAAAATCCTTGCTTTCCTAACTGCATCCTCCAGAGGGTTGCTCGCTAAATAGCAAGCCAATGCCGTGCTGTAAACACATCCAGTTCCGTGAAAGTTTCCAGATATTAGCTCCGCTTCTACGCTGTAAATCCTTCCCTGATCGCAAACAACATCTCTGCCCTTGAGCTCTCCGCCAGTTATCACAACTGAGCAACCGTATTTTTTAAAGAGATTCAAAGCCAGCTCTTCAGGGGACGTTTTTGACCCTAAAAGCTTCGCTTCGGTATAGTTTGGCGTTATAACGCTTACCTTTGGCATTAGTAACTCGTAAGCAGATTTTTCGCCAAGTTTACCGCCTACGCTTGCATCGAGCACGGGATCAAGAACTTTTGGGCATTTGAGCTTCTCTATGCAGTTGGAAACTACTTTGGCGATTTCTAAACTTGGAATTACGCCAATCTTAATCGCTGAGAACTCGAATTCTGAAAAGAGAACTTCAAATTGCTCTTCTATAATTTCAACGTCGACAGGGTGAACTGATAAAAGCTTTGAGCTGTTTTGAGCCGTTAAAGCAGTTATAATCGAACATGGATGAAAGCCAAGGGCTCTTGCAACCTTTATATCTGCGCTAACGCCCGCACCGCCACTTGGGTCGAGCGCAGAAATTGTTAAAACAAATTTCATAAAAAATTTAGAATAGATCTTTGAGGTATATCAAATGCTTCCCAAGCTTTCCTCCGTAGTTCCCTGCAGAGATCTTAACAACTCCTGGAATCTTCGTCGCAGCCAAGATTCCAACACGCATCGCCTTCTTAACAACTTCAACGTTCAAACCGTTGATAACTATCTCGTAAACTGCCTTAACCCCCGGCGGAATTTGCGAGCCCTCGACTTTGTCTCTTAGCGTTGGACAGAATTTCTCATTCGTCGAAGCCTTCAAGAACTTGTATTTGTTCGCCCCAACTTTCGAACCAGACGCAACAATCCCACCAGGAAACGGTGTTATCACGCCTTCAACGTCTGAGATTGCATCAACCGCAGCCTTCGCAGCTGCCAAAGCTGAGGGCTGAGTTTCGCCGAGAATGAAGAAGTTCCCTCCAGCGATTCCACTTACATATCCAAAGTGGCTCTCCACTATGAATTCTCCCTGCATCATTGGAACTGCGTAACATTTCCTACCGCCAACCTCAACCTCTCTCTCATAGCCATCTCCGAAGAACTTAAGCTTGAAACCTGTGTCAAACTTGTCCTGCGCCTCGGGCAATCCGTTAAAAGCTGCGGTTGTTGGAGCTGTGAGCACACATTGTCCAATTCTCGCAAGCAACTGCTCTTCTAAACCCTTTTTGCTCATGTGGCAGATCTGAATGTAGTAACCCGGCCTGCCATCTGGGGTTTCGCTTGGCAAAGCCTTCTTTTCTATTCCCGCCTCAGCGGGACACATTATAACCGAAGTCCCAAACCCCGTAGCCTCGTTTGCAGAAACCCAAGCCCAGTAGTAGTCGTATGCGGTTATCAAAACCCTCGCGATTTTGATGTCAAAGGCTTCCGCAAAAGTCTCCTCAACCTCTACGCCATTTACCTTCATACTGCAAGATTCAATTAGGTGAATAAAAGCTTTTTGTTTTTTGTGTTGTGCTCCCTTGCCATGGATTAGTTTTACAATTCTAGGAAATCAAAAAGCAAGAATACTGGAATAGCCCGAAAGTTTCTAGACCGTCTTTCTTGAATCCTTAGGACTTGCCTTTCTTTCTCCACAACTACAGCGGTTTGGAAAGTTTAGCGCCTTATACTGGGTTCCGAAATAAGCTTCGAAATTGTCTTTCTCGATGTTTTTAGAACTTTAGAATTCTCTTAATCCCCTTGCGTCCGTAGCACGAAGTGGCGAACTCAAAATTCTAATTGCTTTATGTATTTTCATGAGTCAAAATTTCTTGGCTTAGAGAGCGAACCAATCGAAATCTATTTCTATTTTCAAGCTAACCAAATCTATGCCAAAAATCATTGAAGCGATCTACGAGAATGGCGTTTTTAAGCCATTGGAGAAGGTTGATCTTAAGAGAGGTGAAAAAGTTCGAGTTTTTCTCGAAGAAAGGGGGATCATAACTGAATCACTTATAATTGAGCTCGAAAAAATTCTTAAAAATTTGCCCAAACCCAAAGTGAAGCCAGAAGATCTCGAAGAGGCTTATTATGCTGGAAAAATGCTTTAT
>JAVZNF010000008.1:0-64322 GCA_038882935.1 Archaeoglobaceae archaeon
CCATAAAAGAATTTTTTTATAGTCTTTAAAACTCTTTCCATGAATTTTTTAATTACTCATGAGGATGGTTTAAACGTATTCGCTTTCTTCATTACAATCCGAAAGCCTCGCCCTTTAGGGCGGGGAGGAGGTCAGGCTGAGGCTGTTGCCCGCCTGCTTCAACTTCATCTTGAGTTAGAACTCACGTAAAAGATTTATTGTAACAAGTATAAGAACATTGGAGCTTTGTCCCCGAAAAATTTATTTCGTGCATGGAACTTATAAACCTATGCACGGCCTGCGCATTTGCATCTGAGCTCATCGAACAGAGTTGTAATTGCAAAAAAGAAATTTTATTACGTAAGGAAAATTTTATTTATTTCTTTTCATCGCTCGCTATATGAAAATCATCCAAAGCGTCCTCGAAACCTCGGAAGAGGGAGACAAGATCCTCATAACCTTCCCCGATATTTACAGTTTCTACACGGTCTGCATGTGGCTGGCTCAAAAATTCGGAGACATTTTCTGGATTTTGTGGACTGATGCTGCGATCGAGAGAATAAACCACCTTGGCAGGAAATACGGTTTTCCGAAAGTAGGAGATGCGATCGTCGTCGCAAGTAAGAAGGAGTGCGATTACCTTCGAGTTGTTGAAAAAATAAGTTTAGAGGAGCTCGGGGAGATAAGGACATTTATACCCGAGAATAAACTCGTGGTCTCTTTTGGTGTAAACTTTTTGCCTTTTTATGGTTACGATGTCTCTAAGGCAATAGAGGCGCTGATCGAGATCGATAGAGGTGTTCTTTTGACTGCAATCGTTGGGAAAGTTCCAGAAGGTATCACGACTTTTCACGATGTCCACATAGAGATAATAAAGAGCGGAAACTCCTTCATAGCCTACCACAACTACATAGCAAAGCTGACTTTCTCGATGAAAGGTGGGGTTACAGTTGTGAGTGATAACTTGGATTTGCGGTGAGCTTTTAATTCGAAGCCAAAGTTGTTAACGTGGACTTAGTCCAGCAAATAAAACAGCTCGAGGAGGAAATAAAGAGAACTCCTTACAACAAAGCTACTGAGCACCACGTTGGAAGGCTGAAGGCAAAGCTTGCAAGACTCAAAGAAGAACTTGAAAAAGAGAGAGCGAAAAGCACAAAACAGACGCTCTCCATAAAAAAGGAGGGGGACGCTACAGTAGTTTTGGTTGGTTTTCCATCCGTTGGGAAGTCGAGCCTTTTGAACGCCTTAACAGGAGCGAAAAGCGAAGTGGCGGATTACGATTTCACGACGACAAAACCAGTCCCGGGAGTTTTAGAATACAAGCACGCGAGTATTCAGATCATAGACATGCCGGGAATCGTCGAGGGGGCTTCGAGTGGTAAGGGAAGAGGAAAAGAGGTTCTGTCTGCGGTGAGAATTGCGGATCTCATACTCATCGTTGCAGACGTTTTCAGACTCGATTCCATCAAAGTTGTAAAGAGAGAGCTATATGAGTCCGGAATAAGGCTCGATCAAAAACCACCCGACGTTGTGATAAGAAAAAAAGATCGCGGTGGGCTGAAGATAAATTCAACGGTTCCCTTGAACATCGATCCAAAGACAATCGCAGAGATCTTGAAGGAATACCGAATCCACAACGCAGATGTCTTGATAAGGGAAGACATAACGGTCGAAAGGCTCATCGACGCGCTGAATGGGAATCGAGTCTACATACCGTCGATTATCGTTGTTAACAAGATCGATCTAATGGACGTGGAATGCGAAGAAGCGATAAAAGTATCTGCAGAGAAAGGGATCAACCTTGACTTGCTGAAAGAGGAAATCTACAGAAAACTTGGGTTCATAAAAGTGTATCTGAAACCCCCGGGAGAGAAGGCAGACATGGAAAGACCTATGGTTCTAAGAAGGGGCGCAACCGTCGCAGATGTGTGCAGAAAACTCCACAAAGATTTCGTCGAGAACTTCAAATACGCAAGAGTTTGGGGCAAATCGGTGAAGTTTGAGGGGCAAAGAGTTGGAATCGACCATGTTCTCTCCGATAACGACGTGATCTCGATCTACACTTAGTTTTCTTGGTTTTGTAAAAACCGATAAATACTTAAATATCCCAGAGTTTAAGGAATTTAGGGTGATGGTAATGAAAAAGATAACCGAAAGGGAGTTCCTGAGCGCTATCCAGAGCGATAAGCTCGTGGTCGTTGACTTCTACGCAGACTGGTGCATGCCGTGCAGATTCCTGAGTCCAGTGCTCGAGAAGCTGTCGAGGCAGTTCAAGAACGTAGAGTTCTACAAAATAAACGTCGATGAAAACCAAGAGCTCGCGTTCGAATACGGAATTTCGAGTATTCCAACAGTCTTGTTATTCAGAAAAGGAAAAGTGGTCGGCGGTTTCGTTGGAGCTATGCCAGAAAACATGGTAAAAGCTGAGATCGAGAGAGCACTCGCTTTATGATGTCTATAAAACAAATGGCAAAAACCATGGACTGCAAAAGCTTTTTACAGTGTTTTTTTGGTCTTAACTCTGAAGACGTAAGAGTCTACGAAGCTCTTAGCATGGGTTTTGAGAGAATCGAAGACATAAGCAAGTTCGTTGGCAAAAAGGAGAACTCTGTTTACAAGTCCCTGCAAAAACTGATGATTTCAGGACTTGCGTATAGGGAAAAGAAGGTAATCGAAGGGGGAGGATATTACTTCGTTTACAAACCAACGCCAAAAAGCGAGATTGCGAGAGAAATTGAGAACGTTCTTAACGAGCTTTGTGAAAAAGTGAAAAGTCTCATGAGGGATTTCCTTGATAGCGGTCCTCGGTTGCAAGGGTTGCGGAACTTGCAGTAGGGTTTGTCCAGTTCCGAATGCGATCATTCGCAATGGAGGAAAAGTTCTAAAGATAGACGAAGAGAAGTGCAAAAAGTGTTACGAATGTGTGAGAGCATGTCCTTACGGGGCGTTGGTCGTTATGGATTGATTCCAGAAAAAGCGGTTGAGCTTGTGAAAAAGTATTCTGAGAGGGGACTTATTCCAAAAGAAGAACTTGATGAAGAGCTAATGCTCATTCTCGAAGATCTAAAGCTTGCAGTTCCAATAGAAGCTGAAAAAGATTCTCTTGCGTGGATTTCAAGACAATTTGGTGGAGACATGGAGATACCATACGTAGTACGATTCTTCTTCAAATTTATGGACTGGAGAAGGGCGATCGTCGAATATTTCCGGAGCATAGGGGAAGAGAGGGCCGAAGAGTTCGTTGAGATCTTCTTGGAGATAAAAAAGAGGGCCAAAAATTTGATCGTTTGTGCGGAAGACATAGTGGACGTAACACTTAAGTTCAACCGTGACCCAGGAGTTGTTATCTCGGAACTAAAAGGAGCTGGGCTTATCAGTCCCACCGTGGGATGCGGGGCTTTCGGAAGGGCTAAGGCTCCTCTTTACGAACTCAACAAGTTCTTCACATTGATGAGCGAGTGATCAGAGCTCCTGTGTCAGTTTTTTGATCTCCTTGATAAGCTCCTCCACCGACATATGCTCAAGTTTTTCAGCGAATTTGAAAAGCTCTTCGAAGTCGTAAACCTCCTTTTTCACGTATCCCAAATTTTTCAAAAGCTTCAAAGCCTGAAATTTCGCCTCTCCTATATCCCCTTCAACTTTTACCGCAACAAAAATAGGCTCACGAATTGCAAAGAATGATTTGCTCCCAGAAGAATACGCGAACTCGGTTATTATTCCGGAATCAAAAAACTTCTTTATTTTCCTGATCGCTTCAACCATTTCCCTCGAATTTCCCTTCGCAATTTCTTCAAAGTATGCGTATTCGATCATAATTCCATCAGCTTCCTTATTGAGCCCATTACTTTCTCGTCGTCCACAAAGGCCAAGATCGTTTTCTCGTTTTTCTTTCTAAAAACCAATGTCTCGCCGTTGACAACAGCGTATCCCGAGAACTCCTCTTCGTCAACAATAAACCTGATAAGATTACTCAGCTCCTCTGCGAGCTCCTTTGAAATCCCAAAAACCGAGATTTTCTCTCCCAAAACCGCAGTTTTTCTTGAATTGAGTGCATTCGCCACTTTCTCTGCGTCCACGACAACATTTCAATGATCAACATATAAGCTTTCCGCTATCTCTCACATGGCATCCAAGATCGTTAGATTTTTATTTCATCCCAAAACATGCGCGCCATGACGTTCTTGGAAAACTTCTTTGAGTTTGAGAGATACAAAACGAACCTCCGCACCGAAGTAGTTGCAGGTCTAACGACGTTTATGACAATGGCTTACATAATATTCGTGAACCCAGCGATTCTGAGCGATGCAATAGGCAAAGATGCTATTCCGAGCCTTGTAACCGCTACAGCGCTGTCCGCGGGAATTGCAACAATATTAATGGGGGTCTACGCAAAGAAGCCATTCGCATTGGCTCCAGGAATGGGTTTAAATGCCTTCTTCGCATACAGCGTCGTCCTTGGACTTGGTTATCCTTGGCAAGTTGCGCTTGCTGCGGTTTTC
Organism: Archaeoglobaceae archaeon; assembly: GCA_038882935.1. GTDB lineage: Archaea > Halobacteriota > Archaeoglobi > Archaeoglobales > Archaeoglobaceae > WYZ-LMO2. The sequence goes on from JAVZNF010000008.1 coordinate 4,479, forward strand.
GTTGAAGGACTGATCTTCATATTCCTTACGCTTACAAAGTTTAGAACTGCAGTCATAAATGCGATTCCAGTTTCCCAGAAATACGCAATCGGCGCTGGCATCGGACTTTTCTTGACGCTAATAGGTCTTAAGTCTGCGGGAGTCGTAACAGCAAGTTCTGCAACCCTCGTTACCCTAGGCACCGAAAATTTCGCAAAACCAGACTTCTGGATTGCAATGCTTGGACTCGTCATCGCCGCTGGGCTCATGGTTCGCAGAATTCCGGGAGCTTTGTTAATCGCAATCTTAACTGCGACCGTGTATCAATAATCTTGGGCATTTCTCCTGCTCCTAAATCCTTGGTTGCACCTCCAACGCTTGATAAGACTTTCCTACAACTTGACTTCGTTGGACTTCTCAACATCGGTGCAATTGGCGTTGTTTTTGCATTCTTCATGGTCGACTTCTTCGACACGCTCGGAACAGTTTCTGGACTGAGCGCGAAGGCTGGTTTCATGAGAAAAGACGGCTCAATCCCGGACAGTGAAAAAGTTTTACTGACAGATGCAATCGGCACTTCTTTTGGTGCAATTCTTGGAACTTCGACTGTTACGACCTACATCGAAAGCGCCGCAGGTATTGAAGAAGGAGGAAGAACCGGAATGACTGCGTTAGTTGTGGGATTGCTCTTCCTCGCAGTTGGTCTCCTCGTTTCTCCACTCGCTGCAGTGATTCCGAGTTCTGCAACGGCGCCAGCGCTGATCTTGGTTGGATTCCTGATGCTCCAAGTCGTCAAAGAAATAGAGTTCAGAGATTTGACCGAAGCTTTGCCAGCCTTCGCAGTCCTCGTAACGATCCCATTCACGTTTTCAATAGCAGACGGCATTGGAGCGGGATTCATAAGTTACGTAGTCCTAAAGCTACTTGCGGGCAGATGGAAAGAGATACATCCATTGATGTTCTGCTTAGCAGTTGTTTTCGCGCTCTACTTCCTTTACTTGGGAGGGCTAATAAAATTCTAACCTTTATTTTTTAAGTTGTATGTGAATAAGCAAAACTCTTAACTTCAACGCAAAAAACTCTGCGCATGCAGAACGTCGAGATCTTGCTCGAGGCACTCCCATACATAAAGGAGTTTCACGGCACTGTGATGGTTTTCAAGATCGGCGGGCACGCGATGGTCAGCGACGAAATATTGGAGGAGACTGTAAAGGACATTCTACTGCTACACTACATTGGGATAAAACCAGTTGTTGTTCATGGAGGCGGACCGGAGATTTCAGAAAAAATGGAAAAACTCGGGTTGAAGCCAAGGTTCGTCGAGGGGCTGAGGGTTACAGATAGAGAAACGATGGAAGTGGTCGAAATGGTTCTAGACGGAAAAATAAACTCGAAGATTGTCTCGATGTTCATAAAGAATGGCGGAAAAGCTGTTGGCTTGAGCGGCAAAGACGGACTCTTAATCGTGGCAGAGAAGAAGATGATGAAGGTGAAAAAAGGCTTTGAGGAAGTTATGGTCGATCTCGGGTTTGTTGGGGAGACGAAGTTTGTAAATCCAACGATACTCCGCATACTGCTCGATAACGGCTTTATTCCAGTTGTCTCGCCTGTTTCAGCAGATTTAAATGGGAACATCTACAACTTAAACGCTGACAACGTCGCCGGAGATATTGCGAGTGCTTTGAAGGCAAAGAAACTCGTCATGCTCACCGATGTGCCGGGAATCCTTAGAGATGTGAATGACAAAAACTCGTTGATTCCAAGGATGAAGCTTTCGGAACTCGAGGAGATGAGCGAGAGGGGATTGCTAAAAGGTGGAATGTTGCCGAAGTTTGATGCAATTGCAAAGGCTTTACGCAACGGGGTTGAAAAAGTCCACGTGATCGATGGATCAAGGAAACACGCAATTCTTCTTGAGCTCTTCACGAAAGAAGGTGTTGGAACTATGGTGGAGCTATGAAAATTGGTGCTCAGCCAGACGTTCGCCATACTCCAAAGCAGGCTTTCGAGTTCGTTGCGGACAACAACTTAAACCACGTCGAAATCCTGCTCGATCACCCACTCTATTCATTGGAAGCGTTGAGCTACAACGAGCTCATAGAGCTCGTATGGAGCTACGACATCGAGCTACTTATCCACGCACCTGCGACGAGCACGAATTTTATTGCAATAAGTGAAACCATGCGTAGGGCGAGCTACGAAGAGATGGGAAAAGTGATCTACCTTGCGGACAAATGTGGAGCAGAAGTCGTCACATTTCACTTGGGCTGGAATCCTGGGTTCATAAACAATGGAAAATTTTACTTCGACGCAAAGCTCTATGAAGAACACAACGAAAAAGTTCTGCGCAATGAACTGAAACCTTTCATCGAAAAAAGCCCTGTAACTCTGGCGTTGGAGAACACCATAGCAATAGAGGGGAGAATTAAGGGAGCTCTCAGCGAAATCCTCGAGGAAACAGATTTAGCCCTAACCCTAGACGTTGGACACTTCAACCTGCAGAGGTGCGACTTCTTCATCGAGAACTTCGAAAGAGTCGTGAATTTACACGTGCATGACAACAACGGGAAGAGCGATGAGCACTTAGCACTTGGCAAGGGAAAGGTCGAGCTGAGCACTTTTCCGCTGAGGGGTTACAAAAACTACCTAACGATAGAGACAAGAGAGGCGAACTCGATCCTCGAAACGAGAGATTATTTAATCCGATACATGAACGAGGTTCATGATCGCCAAGGAACTCGAATTCGAAGGTCATCTGATTGACTCGATGATATTCCCAAAGGTCCTCGACACAATTCTTGACCTCGATGGAGAGTTCGAGATAGTCGAGTTCAAGATCGGAAAGAGGAAAGAGGATACAAGCTACGCAAGGATCATCGTTTTCGGTGAAAACGAGGAGCACCTCAACCAAATACTGAAAGAACTGCACAAGGTGGGGGCAAGAATTCCGGAAGCGGAAGAAGCTGAGCTCGCAGAGGCTCCAGCAGACAAAGTCTTGCCGGAGAACTTCTATGTGACAACAAACCACAGGACTTTCGTCCACTACAAAGGGAAGTGGCTAGAGGTCGAAGACATAGCAATGGACAGGGTTATCGCAATAAGAAACGACAAAGCTGTCTGCGTGCAGATAAGCGAGGTTAAAAAGGGGGACTTCATCGTGGTTGGTGAAAAAGGCGTCCGCATCATTCCGCCCGAAAGACCGAGAAAGTCGACTTACTTCGAGTTCATGGGTGGGAAAGTCTCTTCCGAAAGACCGACTGAGAAAATGATAGAGATGATCGCAAAAGAGATTGTTGAGCTCAAAAAATCTGGCGGTAAGATCGCAGTCGTTGCTGGACCTGCTGTGAACCACACCGCAGCAAGAGATGCGCTTGCAGGGATGATAAGGGATGGGTTCGTGGATTTACTGCTTTCAGGAAACGCTTTAGCTGTGCACGACATCGAAATTTCGATCTTTGGCACGTCTCTCGGGATGGACATAAAGACTGGAAAACCAGTTCCTGGCGGGAATAGGCATCACCTTTATACGATCAGCAGGATAATAGCGGTAGGCGGAATAAGGAAAGCAGTGGAAATGGGAATCGTAAAGGACGGAATAATGTTCGAATGCGTCCGCAGAAACGTTCCCTTCATCCTTGCTGGCTCGATCAGAGACGATGGTCCTTTGCCGGAGGTAATCACGGACGTGATGATCGCAAAGAGCGAGATGAAGAAAGCGCTTAAAGATATCGACCTTGTCCTAATGCTCGCAACAACACTGCACAGCATCGCAGTCGGAAATCTTTTGCCATCTTGGGTTAAAACGATCTGCGTTGACACGAATCCAGCAACGGTGATGAAGCTCATAGATCGTGGAACTCAACAAGCGATCGGAGTTGTAACAGACGTCGGTCTTTTCCTACCGATTTTATATGAGAAGATAAGAAAAACCTCGCAGTAGCTCGGTTATTCTCGTTCCAGGCGAGTCCTGTGTTATGCTCTCTTTTCTATTATCTTCAACACTGCCCAATTTCCGTTCAGAGTTTTATTTTTTGTTTAGAAGTTGGATTAGCCTTTCAATCTTCTCCTTACTCTTTCTGAGCTTTAGATTTGCGATCTCGACCACTGTGCGTAGATAACTTTCATCGACCACAAGCCTTCCATCAATTGCGATAGGCGTTTCAATTCTTTCAAGTGATGCTATCTCAACAACGAGATTGCGAAACGATATCACCCCACTTCTCCTGAAACCGGCAGCGTTTGCGATTGCAAGCAATTTCTCGGCTGAGCAAAGATTTTTACAAGCAACGTGAACTATCGGCGGGAACTGAATAAACCATCCTTGTCTTTTGCAGTTCTTTGCTGACTCGAGAACCTCTTCAAAGCTTACAAATCTATGCCATTTTCCCAAAAACTTTGAATTTAACTTTTTTCCGAATTCCTCAAGATCAATAACCACGATTCTACCACTACAGCTCGAAAGTGTTACATATGGCTCAAAAGAATTTATGATTTCGAGTAAGGGCAATATATCCTCGTCGATCTTGCCTTCTCTTATCTCCTTCTCAAGGGTCTCAAGCCTTCGTCTTTTATAGTCTTCCCAGTCACTTCTTCCCGATTGTTGACAAATAAGCCAAGAATGCATCGAGCTGAATTCTCTCATTTGCCCCCTCTGTCAGCCTGAAGTCTATTTCTCCGAGTCTGTCGATAAGCAAAACCTTCATTTTCTCGTTTATCGAATTCGAAGAAACGATTTCTCTGAAGAACTGCGAAAGAACGTCTTCACCGCTCATTCCGTATTCGAGCATGAGCTTTGAGAGCTTTTCCCTTGCTTCAATAAAGTTTCCCCGGAGCGCTGTGTCGAGTATTTCTGCGATTTCCTTTGGTTGAGCCATCGCAGTCACCTGGAATATCTTTTCCGCATCGATCACTTCAGCGATCGCAGAAGCGCCTTGGAGAGCGTTGATCGCTTTTCTAAAGTCTCCAGCAGAGATGTATAGAATTGCTTCGATCCCATCCTCGGTTATCTTTACTCCTTCCTTTTCGCAGATCTCGAGCAATCTTTTTTTCATCGCCTCCTTAGGCACCGCTTTGAATCTAAAGACAGCACATCTGCTTTGAATTGGCTCTATAATTCTGCTGAGGTAGTTACAGCTCAGAATGAACCTACAGCTCTTCGAGAACATTTCCATAGTTCTTCTCAACGCCGCTTGTGCATCGGACGTGAGCGCATCGGCTTCATCCAGGAAAATTATCTTAAAAGGTGCAGAAATTGGTGCTGTCCTTGCAAACTCCTTTATCTTGTGCCTAACAACGTCAATTCCCCTTTCATCGCTTGCATTCATTTCGATGAAGTTTTCTCTCCAATGCTCTCCGAACAAGTCACGAGTTAAGGCAATCGCAGTTGCAGTCTTACCAGTGCCGGGAGGACCGGAGAAAAGCATGTGTGGAATGTTTTTCCTTTCCACATATCCCTTAAGCCTTCGAACAATCTCTTCTTGTCCAACGACTTCGTCGAGCGTTCTTGGTCTATACTTCTCGACCCAGATCTCAAACTCTTCCATTGAAAACCGAAAAGCTTTGATGTAGAAAAATGTATCGTGAGTTAATTTTGAAACTCCTGTAATGTGATAAATTTAAAAAGAAAACAATAAATATTTTCAACTCAACCTTTTTCATGGACGAAAAAGATCGGCTCATAATCTCGCTCTTGCAAAAAAATGGCAGAATGAGCTTCTCCAAGATCGCAGAAAAAGTTGGAATGACCGCAATGGGTGTGAAAAAGAGAGTGGAGAAATTATTAAAGGGCGATGTCAGGATCAGGGCAATGGTAAACGTGGAAAAAATTTGTTTAGCGATTCTCACAATCGAAGTCGAGAGCTCGGATGCGATTAACGAGATCTTGGAGCGTTTCAAGAATTGCCCGAGAATCTTGAGGTTCTTTGTTACAACCGGCGGTTACAACCTCTTTGCCATCGTTTTTTCCGAAGACTACGAATCCCTCGAGAGCATAACAATCGAAAACTGCTCCCTCAGAAGCCAGAGGGGGATCAGAAGGTTCGAAGTTTATCCAGTTCAAGAGGTCCATTACGAACCCTACCTCGACATAAGAGTAGTTGCAGAGAAACGAGATAATCCACCTTGCGGAGTTTCGTGCGTTGATTGCAGAAGGTTCTTTCATAAAAGATGCCTCGGTTGTCCAGCGATCAAGCTTTACCGTGGTGTGCTATGAATTTCCTGTCATTTGGTAGCATCAAGGCGAAAAAGAGCGCTAAAGCCGTAGCTATTGCTAAGAAGAGGAAGTAAAGCTTTGCACTACCTATGAAGTTTGGCGTTAATAACATCAAAGCAACTGAGATAATCCTGCTTATGAAACCCACGAACCCAGTTGCGCTTCCATGAACTTCTTTCCCATGGAATCTGCCTATCCAGTCCATTATCAACGAATAAGCCGGTATCATCAGGAATCCCGAAATTGCTAAGAAGCTGTAGAGCACATAGACTTCGTGGTAGCTCGAGAGAATCAGGAAGAATGCAGTTACCACTGGAATTATGCACCTCAGATAAATAGTCCTCGCTTCGAGCTTAGATACCACGCTTGGGATGAACGTTATTCCTCCGAGTCCGACGAGTATTGTCAAAGCGACCGCTTCGCCAGCGTATCTTCCAAGATTCACAGTTTCGAGTGCGGGCTGAAGCCAAGTTGCCAAGTTGTCGAAAACTGCAACGCCGAGACCAAGAATGCATCCCAAGAACCATAGATCTCTCTTCCCAACGACGTCTCTTATTTTGAAAGCAAAGCCAGTTGCAGAGAGATCTTGCCCAATGAGCAGAATTCCCGCAAGAAATAGCAAGATACCAGCAATAGAGATTATTGCGCTGGGAACTATTAACATCTCCACTCCGCCAGCGGTATACAAATAATAGCCAGTCGCCAAAGCAAAGATCGTTCCGAGATACATCGAGAGGCTCATTATCGAGATCATCAGCGCTCTCTTTTTCTCGTATAATCTTGAGGCAAAAGGAACAAAGCCGTTGAGAAGAAAGGGTTGTCCAATCGCTGCAAATAGCTGGCAGGAAAATAGCCATGCGTAAGAATAGGGCATTAAAAGTCTCAACGTTCCTCCCAAAAAAGTCGCAACAGAGCCAAATGTCAGCCAGAAACGGAAGTTCCTGTCTAAGAGAATTCCCGAAGGTATTGTAAGGATTAGGAAGAACAAAGGGTACAGGACTGCCAAGTATCCAACCAATGCGGTTTGCACACCTAATTCTTCAGCTACATTGCTTAAAACCGGAGAAAAAGTGACCCAAATGGATTGCGATGCGAAAGTAATCAGTATAAACCCAAGTGTAAGAAGTAGTTTCATCTAATCACCATACAGTTTTATCACAATTTCCTTAACGAGTTCCTTTGCCATCTCGGGATCGAACTTATCTACTAAAAGCGCCGCAATGCTCGAATCGATTTTCCCAAGCTTTAAATCTTCGAAAATCTTCTCAAATGAGATCTCCAACTTGCTCTTCTCAACTCTGCTTATCTCAACCGCTTTCTCCGCATCAACAACGAAATCCTTTGCGGTGTTTTTGTGAATAGGTGAGATCGTCAGATGTATGTTCAAGGGAATCGAGAATTTCCTGACTTCCCTCTGAAGGTGGAAATGCCAACCCATTTCACGCATCGCAGTTGTGAATGATAACAGATCAATGTTGCGATTGAAAAGGCTTAAAATCGACGTCTCGACGGGAGCAACGCTTTCAAAACCCAACGATCTCATCCCTTGGAGCAAAGTATTCCTCGCCTCCAGCACTTGCTTAGAGAGCCTTAAGTAACCTTCCTCGCCCAGATATTTGACCACTGCAAACGCAGAAGCCAACGGACCCACGGATCGTGAAGACAAAACTGCAGGGTTTACGAAAACATATCCGGGATTTTGAACGTCAACGAACATCGACTCCTTTTTCAGCTCCGCCGAGCGAAACAGCACAATCGAAGCTCCCTTTGGAGCGTAGCCGTATTTGTGGAGGTCTGCGGAAATCGATGTAACACCTTCTATTCTAAAATCGAACGGCTCAACCTTTTCACCGAGTTTTTCGAAAAAAGGCAAGATAAATCCACCAAGACAGGCATCGACGTGTAAAAGTATTCCCTTATCCATCGCAACCTCTGCAACCTCTTTAACAGGGTCTACGGTGCCAAAAGACCAGTTTGGTGCAGAAATTGCTATCAACGCAGTTCTTTCGCTTATCAATTCCTTAAGACTTTCGACGTCTGCCTTTAGCTTCCCATCTACATCAAAATACTTGATCTCTATCCCAAAGTAGTGGGCGGATTTTGCGAACGAGGGATGAATTGTATAAGGCGCCAAAATCTCTGGAACTTCTTTACCCTTTTTCTTCCAAAAATGGTTCCTCGCAGCCAGAACTGCGAGCATTATGCTCTCAGTTCCACCGTAGGTGAAGGTTCCATAGGTATTTTCTCCGTGAAGCAGTTTTTTGCAAAAGCTCAAAAGTTCTTTCTCGAAGAAAACTGCGCTTTTGTAGACGGTGAAATCGAGCATGTTCTTGTTGTAAAACTTTTGAAGAGCTTTCATTGCGATCTCTCTGAGCTTTTCGTCGCCAGTTTCGTAGATGTATGCGAAGAACTTTCCAGAAGCAAGCAAATCTAATTTTTCTGCTTCGCCCAAAATTCTATCAATTTCAAGCATGCAGGATTCTGAAGATGGGAGCAAATAAATTTTGTGCTTAAATCTCGAACTCGAGTTTCCTTCGCCTCAATCTTTAAACGAGAAGCGTTCATAAATCGAGCAGTCGCGTAATACCATGCAAAACCTAACTGGACGGATAGTGTTCCAATTCTACTACGACGTCGGAGGAGAGATCTCTTTAAATGACGTAGATTTGGAGGGACTTAGTTTAGTTCAGAAATCCCAGCCCAAAAGTGTAAGAATTCTGGCTCCGAGATTTGAGGAAGCTGGGCTGAAATCGCTTGAGTTAAAAATCGGGAATATGGAGGTTGAAGGCATAAGTTTTACCATAAACGCAAAGATATTCTCCTTAGGGGTAATAGAGGTTACACTCTTCGCGGAATTTAGAGATTCGAGCTTTGAAGACGTAATAAGGCTCGTTAACATGTCCGAAGGATTTATCAGCTACAAGGGCAAGAGTGTAGAATTTGAAAAAATTCCGAACGAGGTCTTTCGTGAGCTGAAGGGGAAAATTCAGGGGGCAATGTTTAACCTTTATCAGCCCTTCGAAGAGCCCGAAGCCTACAGAGTCATAATAATCACGGAATCGAATCCAAAGCACAGAGTAGAGGAAGTTATACCCAAGTTCAGAAAACAAATCGTAGGAATGCTAAGAGGTGAGAAAAACTGGGAAAAGCTCAGTGATAGAGAAGTTGAAGACGTTCTGAGATTTTACCTCAGCTATTCCGAAGACGAAGCTGTTGTTGTGGACTGGTACTCCACTCTAATTTGGGGAGGAGAAGAGTATATAGATGAGCTCCTTCAGACTGTCGAGATCGCTAAAATCCAGCTTTTGGAGCTAAAGACGTACGACAAGTTGCTCGACAGGAGAATCGAAAGGGCTTACGAATCTCTTAGGAGTGTTTTCATTCAGTCAGGTATCGGGATTGCTTGGCTGAGCAAAACGTATGCAGAGCTATCGAGAACTGCAAGCGAACTCGCAGAGCTTAGGATTGAGGTTATCGACTACATACACGACCTCAGAAATATCCTAAAGTTCACCGGAGACTGGTATTTGGGAAAACTTTACAGCGCCCTGAGTGGGAGATTTAAGACCATGGAATGGCTGAACCTCGTGGATAAAAAGCTCGAGCACCTTCAAGAGTTGTATTCGATGGCAATGGAGAGAATTGACGTATACAGAGCCACAACCTTGGAGTTCTTGGTTCTCATCCTGATCGTTTCTCTCGTTGTTCTTGAGACCTTGATGGTTCTCAAACTCTTCGGAACGGGGTGAACACCTTTGTTTGTGTAATCTTTATATTTTGGGAGTAGAATGCAGTTTCTGGTGATTGGATGGTAAACATTATCGTCGAGGAATTGATTCACACTCCTATCGAAGAGCAGAAGGTTGAACTCGTTGAAAGAAAGGGAATTGGACATCCTGATAGCCTCGCAGACGGAATTGCGGAGTCCATGAGCAGGGAACTTTGCAAAGAATACCTAAAGCGTTTTGGCGTTGTAATGCACCACAACACAGATGAAACGCAAATCATCGCAGGGAAATCGAATCCGAGATTTGGAGGTGGCGAGGTCGTTCAGCCAATATCGATCATCCTTGTGGGCAGAGCAACGAAGAAAATTGGAGACGACGTCATCCCAACTGACAGAGTCGCCCTAAGGGCTGCGAAGAACTATATCAAAACTGCGTTGCGATACTTGGATCCGGAGTTAGACGTTGTCTTCGACGTTCGCCTTGGCGAAGGGAGCGCAGATTTGCAAGATGTTTTCAAGAGGAAAAAAGAAATCCCACTTGCGAACGACACATCCTTCGGGATTGGTTTCGCTCCACTATCGGAAACTGAAAAGCTCGTCTACAACGTTGAAAGAAGGATCTACGAAGAGCTGAGAAAAAAGGAGCCGGCCATAGGAGAGGATACCAAAGTAATGGGTTTGAGGGAGAAGGATACAATAAAGCTCACGGTTGCTGTTGCGATGGTTGACAGGTTCATCAACAACATTCAGGAGTACGAAAGCGTGAAAAAAGAGGTTGAGAAGTTCATCAAAGATATCGCATCAGAGTATACGAGCAAAAAAGTTGAAGTTTACGTAAACACTGCAGATGATTACGAAAGGGGTTGCATCTATTTAACTGTCACCGGAACTTCTGCAGAGAACGGCGACGACGGGAGCGTTGGCAGAGGGAATCGATGCAACGGTCTCATAACCCCCGGAAGACCGATGAGCATGGAAGCGACGAGCGGGAAAAATCCGATAAACCACGTCGGAAAGCTCTACAACATTCTTTCGCATATGATCGCTGAGCGATGCTACAGAGAAGTTGAGGGAATAAAAGAAGTTTACGTCAGAATACTAAGCCAGATCGGAAAGCCCATCAATGATCCAAAAGTTCTGAGCATACAAGTAATTCCGAAGAAGGGATACACAGTCGAGAAAATGGAGCCAAAGCTAAAAGAGATTGCGGAAGAGATGATCGAAAAGATAACAAGTCTCACCACTAAGATCGTGAGTGGAGAGCTCAAAACATTTTAAACTTTTCTATAATGCTCCTGTATATTTTTGTTGCAAGTCTAAGTTCAGAAATAAAAACGAACTCGTCCTCTGAGTGCAAATTGCCACCGCCAGGACCGATGTAGAACGCTGGAATTCCAAACTTCCTCACATGTCTCGAATCTCCAACACCAAGCGAGAAAACTGCTTTTGGACTCAAGTTCTCTCCCCTTATTGCCTCAAACATGATCCTTAACAACTTCAAATCATTCTCAAGCTTGACAGAATCGACAAAAATCCCATAACTAGGCAAAAATCCGGAAACTTTCACTTCCAAGTCTTCTCTTTCGAAGAACTTCAGGATTTCGTCAACGCTTATCCAAGGTGCGAATCGAACGTCCGCAGAAAGGTCGCAACTTGGCGCCACAACGTTCCTCTTCACTCCTCCATGAATCATCGAGGGATTAAAAACCGCCTCCCAACTCCTTACCCTGAATTCAACACCGAGTTCTGCAAAAAAACTCCTGTAGTGCTCGTAATTGCCTTTGAGATTCTTGAACTTCTCAACAATGTCCACGATAAAGCTCGCAGACTTAAAAATTGCCCCGTTACAAGAGTCGTGCGAAGCCGTGTGACCATCTTTGCCGTTAAACCTAAGATCGAGCGCAAGAACCGAGCCTTGCAAAACCATCACAGCCTCGCAACCCGTTGGTTCTCCAATCACGACTGCATCAGCCTTTTCTTTTTCAAAAACAACTTTTAAGCCATTTTTCCCACCTACTTCTTCGTCTGCTGTAAATGCAAGCTTTAACTTGAACTCCGGCTCAATGCCTTCGACCGCTGAACAAATCGACGCTACACAACCCTTAGCATCGCAACTTCCTCTGCCAAAAAGCTTTCCATTGACAACAATCGGGTTCAGCATCTCTTCTTTGGCTGGAACTGTGTCAAGATGCGAAGTGAGCATTAAAGTCTTTTCTCCTTTTCCAATTTCAACAACAAGATTCTCTTTCCCCTCCTTCTCGTAGACCTTTGTTTTAAAGCTCGAGAAGAGGTTTTGGAGAAAATCCACCGCTTGCGATGTGTCCCCAGGAGGATTGCGGGTGTCAATTTTTATAAGCGCTTTCGTCAGATCGACGACGTCCATTCAAAACACCTCCTAAACGCTTCAGGTAGAGTTTCGAGCAAATGAATTGCAGTGAAGTTGTAGCCGTATCTTTCGAAGCAAATGTCTCCAGCAAATCCGTTTATGAACGCTGAAGCGCAAGCCGAGTTAAAGGCGTTGTCGTTGCAAAGCAAAGCTCCACAAATCCCCGCAAGAACATCTCCAGTACCTCCGACAGTCATTCCAGCGTTTCCAGTTTTGTTTATCTTCGTTCTCTCCCCATCAGTTATTACATCTTCTTTGCCCTTGAGCAGAATTACCGCACCGATTTTCTTCGCAACCTTCTCAACTTCTGACGGTTCAGCCCTCAGATGTTTCTTTAACTCACCTTTGTGTGGGGTCAAAATGGCTTCAACGCTTTCGGGAACGTTTTCCGTTATTCCTTCTGCGTCGAGAACCGCTTTCTTGCAGCCTTTCAAAAGCTCCTCGACAAACTCCTTAAACTCTGGATTGTTTCCAACACCCATGCCCATGACGACGACATCGCACTTCTTAACGATCTCCTCTGCTTCCTTTAGGTTTGCAAGACCTATTCTCTCCCCCTTAAGGCTACGAACTATCAAGTTCGGGCTAAAGCTTGCGACCACATGCTTAATACTTTCCGGAACCACCGTCAAAACTATGTCCGCTCCTGCGTGATAGCAAGCCAAGCTCGCAAGCGCAACAGCTCCAGTGAAGTCGCCACCACCAATAACTGCAACTCTACCATGCATCCCCTTGTACGCATCGCTGAATCTCTTGTAAGTCTCAACAACATCGCCGATTCCGCAAAGCCTTTCAAATTCTTTCGGAATTCCGATGTCTTTTACAACCACTTCCCCACAGATCTCCCTTGCCTTCAAAATCCCGGGTTTCATTTTGTGAAAAGTCACAGTTAGATTGCATCTCACTGCAATTTCGTAATTTCCAGTGTCTGAGTCGAGACCGCTTGGAACGTCGACTGCGACTTTAAACGCATCCATAGCGTTTGCAATCTCTATCGCCTTCGCATACTCGTCCCGTGGCTTTCCCTTCAGGCCTATTCCTAAAAGGGCGTCAACAAGAACATCTGCATCGGTCTCTTTTACCCCGAATTCGATCTTATATCCCGCTTTTTCGAGAATTTCGAGGTTCTTCTTTGCAATTCTGCTCTTTACATCTTTGCTTACAACGTAGACCTCAACTTCAAAGTCGTTAAGATGCCTTGCGCAAACAAACCCATCCCCGCCGTTGTTTCCGGTTCCAGCGAATATTGCAACTTTACAACTTTCAAACCTCTTACTGATTTCATCTGCAACCGCTTTTCCAGCGTTCTCCATTAGCTGAAGTCTGCTCAATCCGAAGAACTCACAGTTAATGTCAAGGACACGCATGTCTCGTGAGGTTATCGTTTCCATGCTCCAAAATCACGGAAGCCTTAAATATTTTTGTCCACCCATAAGGACATGATTTCAGAAATCCATAGACTAATTCGAGAGCACAACGAAATGATGAGAAACTCTATTCCGCTAATAGCGAGCGAGAACTTAACATCGAAAGCCGTGCGAATGTGCTATCTCTCCGACCTTGGGCATCGATACGCTGAGGGAAAAGTTGGAGAACGCTATTATGCTGGCTGCAGATTCATCGACGAAGTTGAAAGAATTGCGATCGAGTTATCGAAGAAACTCTTTGAAGTCGAGCATGTGAACGTTCAGCCGATTTCAGGAGTAGTTGCAAATCTCGCAGCTTTTTTTGCCTTCACAAACCCTGGAGACACGATATTCAGCATCTCAGTCCCATGTGGTGGGCATATAAGCCACGATAGATTTTCTGCAGCCGGTCTAAGGGGTTTAAAAGTAGTTTATTACCCATTTGACGTCGAAGAAATGAACGTCGACATCGATGGAACAGAGAAACTCGCAAAGGATGTTAAGCCAAAGCTATTCGTCCTTGGCTCAAGCTTGATACTTCGAAGACAACCGACAAAGGAGATAAAAGAGATCGCAGATAAATTAGATGCAAAGGTTATGTTCGATGCGAGCCATGTTCTCGGGCTCATAGCGGGAAAAACTTACCCCAATCCAATCAAAGAGGGTGCAGACGTAGTCACAGCGTCGACCCACAAAACCTTTTTCGGTCCGCAAAGGGCGATAATTCTAAGCAACGAAAGATATGCAAAAAGAGTTGATAAAGCCGTGTTTCCAGGAGTTGTTAGCAATCATCACCTTCACTCTTTAGCTGGCTATGCAATCGCAGCAATGGAGATGCTCGAGTTTGGCGAAGCCTATGCAAGACAGGTCGTAAAAAATGCAAAAAAGCTCGCAGAAACGCTTTATGATCTCGGTTACAAAGTTCTTGGTGAGAACTTTGGATTCACAGAAACGCACCAAATTGCGGTGGATGTTCGAGAGCTCGGCGGTGGAGAGAGAGTTGCAAGAAAACTCGAAGAAGTCGGGATAATCCTAAACAAAAACCTCCTCCCATGGGATAGCGTAGAGATTGCATCAAACCCCTCGGGAATTCGCATAGGCGTTCAGGAAGTCACGAGGCTCGGAATGAAGGAAGGAGAGATGGTAGCCATTGCTGACTTCATCGATTCTACACTTAGGAACAAGAGGAGGGTCGAGGAGATTAGAGAAGAGATACGTGAGTTCAGAAAAGGCTTTCAGACGATCAAGTTTGCGTTCGAAGAGAGCGATGCATATGAAATATGCTGAGGGAGATAAATCCAGAGCTCTTCGAGAGGCTTAGGAAAATTGACGGTTCAAGGGAATTTTTTGAATCCTTAGACAAGCCGTTAAGAAAGAGTGTGAGAATAAACACGCTCAAGGCGAGCGTTGAAATAGTGGTTGAAAGACTTTTCAGAGAAGGCATTCTCGAAGAGAAAGTTCCGTGGTGCGATTTTGGATACTACGTACGCACAGAGGAGTTCTCGAAAATCCCGGAGCATCAACTCGGGGTAATATTTCCGCAATCATCGGTTTCAATGGTTCCACCGCTTTTAATGGATCTCGAAAAGGGAATGAGAGTTCTTGACCTTTGCGCATCTCCGGGAGCAAAGACTACGGAGATCGCACAACTTATGGAGAACGAAGGTTGTATAATTGCGAACGACGTTAAAAACGATAGGTTGAACATCCTGATTTCAAACTTGCAGAAATGCGGAGTTTTGATCGCAAAGGTTACGATGATGGATGGTAGAAAGTTTGCGAGATTCGAAAATAAGTTCGACGCCGTGCTAGTGGATGCGCCTTGTAGCAACTTGGGAATGATAAGGAGAAACTACAGTTATGCGAAGATCTGGAGCCAAAAGTTGAGCTTAGATCTCTCTAAACTCCAAAAAGAGCTTATTTTAGCGGGATACAAAGCTCTGAAACCTGGAGGCGTTCTTGTTTACTCGACTTGCACACTTGAGCCATTGGAAAATGAAGCGGTTGTCGATTACTTGATAAAGAACACAAATGCGGAGGTCGAAGAGATAAAAATCAAGTTGAGGTCAATTCCCGGCTTTACGGAGTTTGAAAACTATGAGTTCCTTGAGGAGGTGAGAAAATGCATTCGCATTCACCCACAGCTGAACGACAGCGAGGGGTTCTTCATCGCGAAACTGATAAAGTCAGAGAGCTTTTGAAGGAGCAGTTCGATGTAGAATTGAGCTTGGAATTCATAATCCGTGGAAAGCAAAGGGTCTTTGCGTTCAAGAAGTGTGATCTTAAGGTAAAGAAAGTTAGCGAGGGGTTATACTTTGGGAAGATCGAAAAAGACGGTCTTAGGTTGTCGATAGAGGGGAGCTTTATTGTTGGTAGGGTTGCAAAAAAAGGAGTTGTAGAGATCGGCGAAGAGGAAGCGATGAAATGGCTAAGAGGCGAAGATCTCGAAATCCCATACAGGGGATACTGTATCCTGAAATGGAGGGATTACTTCCTTGGGTGCGGGAAGGGAAACGGAAAAAAGATTCTGAACTTCGTCCCGAAGGATCGAAGACTTCGCAACAAATCAGAAAGTGAGATATAGCGAAACGCTCTTCTCGAACTATGTTCCAGCTTTCGGAGAGAATGAGCAAAATACCACCGTATCTTTTCGCAGAAATCGATGCGATAAAAAGGAAAAAAAGAGCGGAAGGTGTGGAGTTAATAGATCTCAGCGTTGGAGACCCGGACTTGCCAACTCCGCAGCACGTGGTCGAGGCGATGAAAAAAGCGGTTGAGAGAGTCGAGAGACAAAAATATCCGAGCTACGAAGGGATGCTGGAGTTCAGAAGTGCAGTAGCCGAGTTTTACCTGCGAAGGAAAAAAGTGAAGCTCGATGCAGAGAAAGAAGTAATAGCGCTGATAGGTTCCAAGGAAGGGATCGCTCACTTACCACTTGCGTTTGTAGATCAAGGCGATTACGTGCTAATCCCCGACCCGGGGTATCCGGTTTACTTCGCATCAACGATTATGGCAGGTGGGATTCCCTATCACATGCCATTGAGAGAAGAGAACGATTTTTTACCAAAGCTTGAGGACATTCCAAGAGAAATAGTTAAGAAGGCCAAGATCCTTTTTCTCAACTACCCGAACAACCCAACCTCCGCAATTGCGAGCGATGAGTTCATAAAGTCTGCGATAGATTTTTGCATCGACAACAAGATAATTCTTGCGCACGATTACGCATATGGGGAGATTTGCTTTGACGGATACAGGGCAAAAAGCTTTTTAGAGTTTGAAAATGCATTCGAGGTTACCATAGAATTCAATTCTCTCTCAAAAACGTATAACATGACGGGATGGCGTATAGGCTTCGCCTGTGGGAACGAGGAGATCTTGAAGGGTTTACTGAAAGTCAAAACAAACGTTGACAGCGGAGTTTTCGAAGCAGTACAGGAAGCGGGAATCGCAGCGCTTAGGGGAAGCGATGAAGTGATCGAGGAGATCTGCAGAGTCTACGCAGAAAGACGCAACACCTTTGTTGAAGGTTTGCAAAGACTTGGGCTAAAAGTCAAGAAGCCGAAGGCAACTTTTTATGTTTGGTGCAACGTCGGCGAGAGCAGCGTTGAATTCGTAAAGAAGCTTCTCGATGTCGCAGGAATTGTTGCAACTCCGGGAATCGGTTTTGGAGAGTATGGCGAAGGATTTGTTAGATTTGCGCTGACAAGGGACAAAAAGCTGATAGAAGAAGCTGTGAAAAGACTCGAATTTTTGTTTTAAAATGAAAATCCCTATATAAAAAAATTTTTAAGCCAAACGTTTTGTTGCACATAGTGCAGTTAGACTACAAGGCAATCGTGGAGAGAGTCCTTGACGCTCTAATAGTGGTAGACCGTGAGGCAAAGATAGTCTATGCAAACCCAGCGGTGGGATTTTTTGGCTATACTCCCGAAGAACTCATCAGAAAGAGTGTCTTCGATTTTATTCCGGAGGAATATAGAGATAACGCAAAAAGAATCTACAGGAGATACCTCGAGTCCAAGGAAAAATACTCGAGATTAGAGATACAGCTCCCAGATAAGAATGGAAAACTCAGATGGGTCGACGTCGTGATCTCAACGATTGAAGAGCATGCAGAGCCAAAGTTGGCGATCATGGAGATACGAGAGATCACGGAGATAAAAAAGATCCTAAAAGAACTCGAAGAGAGCAGAGAAATGTATAAGACAATTTTCGAGGCTTTCCCTGACTTCATAGGCATCATAGACAGGGAGGGTCGGATTATATCTGCAAACGAGAACTTTCTCATGGTCTCAAACCTGAGCGAAAGAGATGTGATAGGAAAATCCGTGTTTTCGTTCGTTCACCCAGAAGACGCGGAAAAAGCCCTTAAGCTTTTTAAATCTGCTTTGGAGACGGGCTCAATAGTTAGAGACAGGATCAGAGCAATCATCGGCGAAAAAGAGTTCGTACTCGACGTTTCAGGCAGATTTATAGCGAGCAAGAACTTTGGGATTATCGTCTCGAAGGACGTCACCGAGAGCGTAAGACTTGAGAGGGAGATCTGCGAAAGAGAGGAGTTTTTCGAGAAAATACTGGACAGCTCCATTTCTGGATACCTGATACTGGAAGATGGCAAGATAATATACGCAAACAGAGCCGCGGAAAAGATAACTGGCTATTCAAAGGAAGAGCTTATGGACAAGAGTGTGACGATTTTGCTTGAAGAGAGATTCCACGAAAGACTCAAAGAAGCGGAGTCGAGAATACTGAACGGGGAAACTTTCACAGGAGTTACGAGGGCGCTGAGAAAGGATGGAAAAATACGTTACGCAGAAGTCTTTGGTATTCCCCTCGATTACAAGGGTAAAAGATTCGTGCTCTTGAGCTTTGAAGACGTGACAGAGAAGAGAGCCGTAGAAAAAAAAGCTTGAAGAGAGGGAAGAGCTATACAGAAACCTCATCGAGAGTTCCCACACCGGGATATTCATAATACAGAAGAACAGAGTAATTTACGCAAACCAGAAAACCGCAGAAATCTTGGGCTACTCTTTGGAGGAGATAAACGCACTCAAGCATCCATACGATATCGTCGCCCCCGAGTTCAGAGAGCTGACAAAGCAACGATACATGGCAAGAGAGCGTGGAGAAGACGTGCCAGAAGGCTATGAAGTGAAGGTGATAACGAAAGACGGGAAAGAGAAATGGGTGAAGGTTCTTGCGAAAAGAATAAAGTATAAAAATGAACCGGCTGTGCTCGTTAATATCGCTGACATTACAAAGCTGAAAGAAGACGAAGAAATGCTCAAGAGGATGAACAAGCTACTGAGAGTTTCTGGAGAAATCAAAGACATGCTTCTCAAGGAAAAGTCTGAATACCTAATCTTTCTAAGGGTCAAGGATCTCTTGGAAAAACTCGATGCGGAGTGCGGGATTTACGTTGGAGAAAACGGCGTTCCGCTCTACGTTCCACCCAGCATAAAAGGTCTCCTAAAAAGTCCGGGCATCCACAGCTCCGTTTTCCAGCAAAAAGTAGAAGACTGCTACCTCATATTTCTCCCAATCCACGACAAAGACTTCCCAGGCACGATAGTGTTGCGAAAAAAAGAACCATTCACAGAGGAAGAGCTCAAAGTCATCGAAAGCATAGCCAAAGACATCTCAATGAGGTTCAAAGCGCTAAAAATCGAAAGAGAAAGAGAGATCACCTACAGGACTATCATCGAGAACCTGAAGCAATTCGAAGAACTTGCAGACCGTCTAAGGAACCCGCTTGCGATAATGAAGGGCTACATCGAGATCCGAAAAGAAGTTGGTGACGGAGAAGCGCTGGACAAAGTGCAAATGCAGCTCGATAGAATCGAGCGGATCCTTGACGAGCTAAGGTTTAGGGAGATTGCAACGTTCGAGCTCAAGAAGATTCTTGAAAATAAAAATTACAGGAATAACGATTCAAGTGACTCCGCAACGTAATCTGGCCTAACCTCGGATTTTTCGATGTCTTCCCTCTTAGTCACTCCGGTGAGCACGAGCAAAGTTTCGGCACCTATGTTCTTCCCCGCAACCACGTCAACCTCGATCTGATCACCAACGACGACGACATCTTCAACGCCGAGATTCAGTTTTTCAAGAGCTTCGAGCATTATGACTTTCGAAGGTTTCCCAACGACGACGTCTGGCATTCTTCCCGTCATCCAGTAAAGCGCCCCTATTATCATCCCCGTTCCCGGAGTTGGGCCGTCTTCTGACGGGAACATCTTGTCTGGGTTTGTTGCCACGTATCTAACTCCTCGAAGACAACAGCGCAACGCTTTCGTCATCAGATCGTAGTCTATTTTCCTGTTCGATCCAACAACGAGGTATTCAGCGTCTTCATGGCCAGCGATTTTTAGTCCAGCGTTCAATAGCTCTTCCTTCAAACCCTCTTCCCCAGTTGTAAAAACCTTGGCTCCCTTTTTCTCTTTCGCTATAAACTTAGCAGTCGCATGGGTTGCGGAAACTATGCTCTCTTCCCCAACTTCGATGCCAAAGGATTTAAGTCTCTGAAGCAAAATCCTCCTGCTCCTCGTGGAGTTGTTTGAAACAAAAACGATTTTTTTCCCAAGCTCGATGAGCTTTTCTACCCCCCGCACACCTTCCTCAATCGGTTCAACGCTTCTACCGATGACTCCGTCTATGTCGATTATGAAACCTTTCTTTTTCAGCAGAGGATGCATCACATCAGCCCAAGCATCTTCAGCTCTTCTGAAATCTTCTTAACAGCCTTTTGCGCATCTTCAGGGCTTTTTCCACCTGTGACGACCATTTTTCCAGAACCAAATATTAAAACTACGACCCTTGGATCGTTCAAGCGATAAACAAGCCCTGGAAACTGCTCAGGTTCGTATTCAACGTTCTCAAACCCAAGACCAACTGCTATTGCATTGAGATTTAGCTCCGTGCCAAGATCTGCGGATGCTACGATGTTCTGAACCTTAACATCTGGCTCATCGATAACGTTCATATTTATCTCTTTCAGCATCTTGACTATCTGTTTTACCGCCTTTCGAGCGTCTTCAACACTCTTTGATCCAGTACAAACGATCTTCCCACTCCTAAAAACAAGCGCAGCAGCTTTCGGATCCTTTGTCCTTAAAACAAGCCCGGGAAACTGTTTCGGCTTGTATTCAGAATCCTTTATTTCCCGTGCGATCTTGGGCAAATCGATGTTCTCCCCTATTTGCGTCGACGCGACGACGTTTTCTATCTTGATTTTATATTCCATAACTATCCCCGAGATTGGAAGGTATATAAAGTATATAAACCCTACGCAGCGAGTTTCGAAGAGAAAAATTTTTTAAACCAAGAACTATGTTCACTATGGAAACAGAGTTTATAATAAAGACATTGTTCATTGCATGGGAAAAAGGAGAGATCGTGATCGGACCGAGCGAGCTTGCGAAAAAGCTCGAAATTCCAAAATCGACAGCACATAAGATTCTGACTCGAATGTCGAAGCTCGGATATGGAACTTACATCGAGAAGAAGGGTTTTGTTCTCACAGAAAAGGGACTGAAGGAAGGTAGAAGGTTAATAAGAAGGCATAGGCTGATAGAGTGCCTTCTCGAGGACATTGGGATTGAAAAAGAGTTCGTGTGCGAAGAAGCGTCGAGAATAGACGTTGAAATCGGAAAAGAATTTGAAAGAGTCATCGAGAAAAAATACGGAAAAAGAGTGACTTGCCCATGCGGAAAACCTATTCCATCGTTCTAACGCTTCTTCTAATCCCAATCGCCAACGCAAGTGTAGTCGTTTCAATTCCCGATTTAAAAAGCATTGTGGAGCGCATATGCAGCGAAGACGTGGAGAGCATAGCAACTGCAAACGTCGATCCGCACCTTTTCTCGCTTACAAGTGAAGAGTTGCAGAAAGCGAGAAATGCGAAGCTTTTGATACTTGCAAATTCAGAGATGCTTGAGTTCGAGAAAAAAATAAAGAGTTTAAGCTCCGAGACCCTCGACTTTCGAGATTACGAACCAAAAATCCTCAGCTTTCCCGGAATTGGGGAGAACTACCATGCCTACTGGCTTCTACCAGAGAACACTATAAGGATAGCATCGAAAGTGAAGGAGAAGCTTTCAGAAATCTACCCGGAAAAGAGAGAGATCTACGAGCAAAACTTTGAGAGATTCGTGATATCTCTCCAACTTGCAACGAAAGATGCAGAAAAGATTGTGGAGAATGTGAGGGATTACGATTTCATTGCAATGGATCCGCACACCGCCTATGCGATCTCGGCTCTGAACCTAAGCGTCTCTTTTGTTTTCCCCGAAGAAGCTTTTCCAGGAGCAGTAGAGTTGAGGAACTTGAATTTGAAGAAGTGTGTGGTTACGATTGCAGATTACCAGAGAGAAACGAAGATCGAGGAAATGGCAGTAAAGATTGCAGAAGAGAAGCGATGCGGAATCGCAGTTCTCAAAGTCGTATCCGATCTGAGTCCAGAGTCGATGTTGATCTACAATGCAGTTAGCCTTTCAAATCCAGAGTATAAAGAGAACAGAGAAGATTTTGCAGTTTACATTCTCGGGCTCTTTGCGATTGTTGAGGCTATTATAATTGTTGCGTTATGGCGATCAAAGCGAAAAATCTGAGCTACTCCTACGGGAAAACAGTGGCGTTGGAAAATCTAAGCTTTGAAATCGAAGAAGGCGAAATGATTGCAGTCCTCGGTCCAAATGGGGCCGGAAAAACTACACTACTCAAGTGCGTCCTTGGATTACTAAAAGCCAATGGCATGATATCAGTTTTAGGCAAAGATCCGAGAAAAGATAAAAAGTTGCTCAAGCTCATTTCCTACGTTCCACAAAAGAGCTCTCTATCTACGGATCTTCCTTTAAAAGTCTCGGAAGTTTTGAAAATGGCTTGCGAGGAGATCGATTTGGAGATCTTAAAGCAGCTCGAATTAGAAGGCAAGCTCGAACTTCTCTTTAGAGATCTCAGCGGTGGTTTCCAGCAACGAGTTCTTATAGCAAGGGCGCTGATGAAGAAGCCAAAAGTACTCTTGCTCGACGAACCCTTCAACGGAGTTGACGTCGTTAGCCAGAAAAAGATTGTCGAAGTCCTTAAGGAAAGCGCAGCAACAACGCTCGTTGTCGTGCACAACATAAACCCAGTGCTACATGCTGTGCACAGGGTTATGCTTTTGAACAAGAAGCTCATAGCCTTCGGAAAGGCGAACGAAGTCTTCACAACGGAGAACATAGTAATGGCTTACGGCACCGAAATCCCGCTCGTTGTCTGCGAAGAAGGAGTTAAGCATCCGCTCTACGGCGATCAGCATGGATAGCTCGCTCGCAATTCTGATGATTTCTGCAATTGTTTCTATCGCCGGAAATCTTGCCATCTTTAGAGGGGCTTCTTTCTTAATCGCAGGAGTTGCGCATTCTGCGCTTGCTGGAATTGCTCTTACGATATTCCTCGCTTCCCTCGGCATAGAACTCGACTATTTTCTAATCGCAACTATCTTTGCCGTTCTATTTGCCTTGATCGCTACGACTTTCTCCAAGTTCTCAGACATCGATACAGGCATTGGGGTTTCTTTCGCTCTTGCGATGGCGGTTGCTGTGATCCTGATATCATTGGCAAGAGGTTACACAGCCAAGCTCTGGTCTTTTCTCTTTGGCGAGCTCTTCCTGATAACCGAAAAAGACTTTCTATACCTCTCGGTCGCCTTAATCGTAACTATTCTTGTCTTCGGGGTTCTTTACGATAAACTCCTCTTCTTCCTCTTCGACCCAGAAGGTGCGGAAGCTTCAGGAATCAATGTGAAGTTGATCGACGCAACAATTGTCGCGATCATCGCTGTTTCGGTTGTTGCAGTGATAAGAGCGGTGGGTGCAATTTTGGCTTACTCGATATTCGTCGCACCCTGTGCGGTTGCAAAACGAGTCTCCAAAAGCATTGCGCAATCGCTAGCATACTCTTTTCTGATAACACTGATCTGCCTGATCCTTGGTCTAATCGTTTCATTAACCTTCCCAATTTCGGCAAGTGCAATTTCTGCGTTCTTCGCATCCCTTCTTTACCTTCTCATTGCGATGAAAAGAGGTTGAGTTCAGAAACCTTTATCTCGCTTCGAACGCTATGGAAGTTGTGAAAGAGCTCATCCTTGCGTTGGACATCGAAGATAGAAGAAGCGCGCTCAAGATAGCAGAAAACCTCGCAGATCTCGTCGAAATGTTCAAAGTAAATTATCCTCTAGTTTTATCCGCAGGAATAAAGGTAATCGCAGAGTTAGCAGAGATAAAACCGGTGATAGCAGACTTGAAAATTGCAGACGTTCCGCATATAAGCGCAAGGATTGCTGAGATCGCTTTCAGGAACGACGCAAAGGCTGTGATAATCCATGGATTTGCTGGTAGCGACTCGATCAAGGCTGTTCTGAGTGTTTCAAAGCGCTACAACGGCGAGGTATACGTTGTTACCGAGCTCAGCAGTGAAGGTGGCACAGAGTTCATGGCAAGACTTTCGCTCGAGATTGCGGAAAAAGCAAAGGAACTCGGTTGCCAAGGGCTGATAGCACCTGCTACGAGGATCGAGAGGCTTAAGGCGATAAGAGAAGTTGCGAAGGATATGAAAATTCTATGCCCAGGCATTGGTGCTCAAGGTGGTAGCTTGGAGGCGTTGAAGTTTGCGGATGGGATAATCGTTGGTAGGAGTATCTACTTGGCAGAAAATCCGAGAGAAACTGCGAAAAAGCTCAGAGACCATGTTCAGGCTTATAGCGTTTGACCTCGACGGAACCTTGGTGGAGTTCAACATCCCATTCGATCTAATCAGAGAAAGGCTCGGGATCAAGCAGAGGTTCATCTTGGAGACTATACTCGAGGAGAAGGACGAGAATAAAAAGGCAGAGATGCTAAGAGTTTTAGAAGAGTTCGAACTAAGGAGTGCAGAGAAGGCCAAGCTCGCATTCTATGCTAAAGAGCTCTTGGATTTTCTAAAAAGATCTGGGATAATTTACGGCATTGTTACGAGAAACAGCAAGAAGAGCGTCGACGTAATAGCAAAAAAGTTTTCCCTACATTTCGATTTCGTAATCTCGAGAGAAGATGCGAAGCCAAAACCATCGGATGAGCCCATAAGGATTCTGATCGAGAAGTTTGGAGTTAAGGGTGAAGAAGTCCTCGTCGTCGGGGATTTCCTCTTCGATCTCATTGCTGGGAAGAGAGCGGGAGCGAAAACTGCGTTGATAGTCCATGAAAGGAACAAGGGAATGGTGGAAAACTTTAAAGTCTACGCAGATTACGTTTTTCAATCGCTGAGAGAACTCGCAGAATTCCTGGGGATGAGAGATGATACCGAAGGATCATCCAAGGTATGAGTCGCTTGTCACAAGAGAGAAGCTCGTTGAAGGTGTTAAGCTCGGGATCACCGCGATCCAAGGCCTGATAGCGCATGGAAGGGGAGAGGCGTTTGATTACATTCTTGGCGAAAGGAGCAACGAGTTTGCTTTAAAGGCTGAGAAGGTTGCGACAGCGACGCTTTTGCTCGCAAAACATCCTGTTATAAGTGTAAATGGAAATACTGCGGTTTTGGTTGCAGAAAGTATAAAGGAGCTTGCTAAGCTTGTGAACGCAAAGATAGAGATAAACGTCTTTCACTTCAGCAGAGAAAGAGTTGCAAAGATGGCGCAGTATCTCTCGCAGTTTGGAATTGAAGCCCTTTGTGGTTGTGATGCAGAGCTAAAAGGCCTGAGCTCCGCAAGGAGGATCGTGGACAGCAGAGGGATCCTAATTGCGGACGTCGTTTTAGTTCCGCTCGAAGATGGGGACAGATGCGAGATTTTGAAAAAACATGGAAAGAAGGTAATAGCAATCGATTTGAACCCGTTGTCGAGAACTGCGAGAATGGCGGATGTTACGATTGTCGACAACATAACAAGAGCGATTCCAAGAATGGTCGAGTTTGCGAAAGAGATGAGGAATTTGAGCAAGGATGAGCTCGAAGCCATTGTTAATGGTTATGACAACAAAGCAACTCTAAGGGAGGCGATCGATGGGATAATAGCATATCTCGAAAATATGAAGAAAGTTTTATAAGCTTAGCGATCTACGCATTACGCCGTTGCGGTCGGAGAGAGCGTAAAGCTTGCGATGATAGACCGCCAGCAAGCCGCCAATTTTTTGCCTTATCTGTTATCCAAAGGCACGTAAGTTTTCCCAATTTCGCCAATGTATTTTGCTCTGGGTCTTATTAATCTGTTCGTTTCGTATTGCTCGATGATGTGCGCAAGCCATCCAGCGATGCGACCCATTGCAAAGATGTTCACAAACAAGTCGTCAGGTATGCCAAGGTTCGTATAAACACTCGCAGAGTAAAAGTCGACGTTTGGGAGCAGTTTCTTATACTTGTAAGCATTCTCTGCGATCGCCTCGCTTATCTCAAACCATATCGGGTTCCCAATTTTAGAGAGTTCCCTCGCAAGCTCCCTTAAAATTTCTGCCCTTGGATCAATCACATGCTTGTAAATTCTGTGCCCAAAACCCATGAGCTTCTCTCCCCTCTCAAGCTTTTTCTTCACGTATTCCTCAGCTCTTCTTGGCGTTGCAACCTCTCTGAGCATCTTCATAACTTCCTGCGCTGCTCCACCATGCAGAGGACCCATAAGAGTTCCAGTTGCAGCAACGACACATGCATACATGTCTGCGAGCGTCGAAGCGGCGACTCTTGCGGCGAAGGTTGAAGCGTTTAGCTCATGTTCCGCGTGAAGAATTAAGTCGACATCAAGCGCTCTTTCAGCGATCTTCGAGGGTTCATATCCATTCATCATGTATAGAAAGTTCCCCGCATGGCTCAGCTCGAGCGTTGGCGGAATGAGATTTTTGCCCATTCGAATTCTGTGGTAGTAGGCAATTATCGTCGGAATCTTTGCGATCAAACTCTTTGATTTCTCCAGATTTTCCTCTCTCGTCTTTAAATCCTTGAGCTTATCGAGCGAGCCAAGATAGCTTATTGAGGTTCTGAGCACAACCATCGGATGCGTATACTGCGGTAAATGCGTTAAAAGCCCAATGATCTGCGGTGGAAGCTCTCTTCTCTCCGCAAGCTCAATCTTGAAATCCTGCAACTCGTATTTCTTCGGCAGTTCTCCATAAAGCAAAAGATACGCCACTTCTTCGTAGCACGAATTCCTTGCCAAGTCTCTTATGTCGTATCCCCTATACTCGAGAATTGCCTTACCGTCGACGAGTTCGATCCTCGAGATCTTGCTCTCACAAGCTATCACATCCTTCAAACCATCGAGAACCTCGATCACCTTAACCCCTCCTAAAGACCTCGATTATCATACCCGAGACAACTATCGGCTTCTCAATCCTTGCAACCTCGATCGCATTGTCGAGCTTCCACTCCTTCTCGGCGTATATCGTTAGCAACGGCTCTCCAGCTTTCACAACTTCGCCTCTTTTCTTGTGAACGTAAACTCCAGCTCCTTTGTCCTTCGGAGCTCCAGCGGCTCTTGCTATTTCATTTATTGCTCTTAAGTTCATCTCCCTAACTATACCCGCTCTCGTAGACGTTATCGTATAAATTTTGTCCCCGACCGCGATGTCTTCAGCCCGGATCTTTTCATTTCCTCCCTGAGCGGAGATTATCTCCTTGAACTTCTCCAAAGTCTTACCACTCTCAAATATCTTCTTCGCATAGCTGTAACCGTCGTTTGCAATCCCCGTCATCTCGAAAAGTATCCCCGCAAAACTCATCGCTTTGTCGACCAGGGGATTGTCAACGCCTTGGCTCTCGAGAACATTCAAAATTTCCCTCGCCTCAAGCGCTGGACCAATTGCATTCCCAACGGGCTGGGATCCATCTGTCAAGGTGGCGGTAACTCTGAGCCCCAGTTTTCTTCCGAGCTCGACCATTTTGTTCGCAAAACTCCTCCCAACTCCAACGTTCTCTATCTTCATGTGCTCTCCCACAGGAATGTCGAAAGCAACGAACTGGGATCCATTTCCAAGCTTTTTGGAAAGAAGACTTGCGATCAAGTGCGGTTTCGGGCTTATTCCAAGCTGGTATTCGACACGAATTATCCTGTCGTCCGCTGGAGCTATGTTCGTTGCTCCACCCCATGCTATTACTCCGCCAACTTTCTCCGTTATCTCCTTTATCTCGTCGATGTTCAGATTAACGTTCGCAAGAACTTCCATCGTGTCTGCGGTTCCGCTTGCTGAAGTTATTGCTCTGCTCGCTGTCTTCGGGATCAAAAGACCCGCTGCTGCGACAGTTGGGACAGTTATTATCGGAAACCTATTGCTCGGCAAACCGCCGATGCTATGAACGTCTACCACCACTCCTCTCTCAAAAGCGATTCTTTCCCCGTTGTCAACAATCGCTTCGATCATCCACTGCAGTTCATCGTCGCTCATTCCAAGGATCTCGTTCGCAAGAATGAAAGCCGAAATTTCGAGATCGTTCAGAACATTCTTAGATATGTCAGAGATTATCGTCTTCATCTCATGGCTCGTGAGCTTCGCACCATCGAGCTTCTTCCTTATGAATTCAACCGCCTTTGGGCGCGAGACAGGGATCACTTCCGCAGAGCATTCCTCTTCTATCCTACAGGTCTCTGCAGTAAAACTGCAAATCCCGATTTCGCCTTCTTCAAGTATTCCCGAGACGTCAAGCTCCGCTACAAACGATTCCTTTCCAACCACTACCTTTACCCTATCCCCTGGCATCAACCCGAGCTCTTCAGCGTCCCTTGGATTCAGCACTGCACTCAACTTCTCGCTTCTTAGCGGTAAAATCCGAAGCTTCAATTTCATTAAGGTGCCTAACAACCAAAAGAATATTAATCTTTTCCCCGCAAAATTGTGAGATTTCTATATCATACAAGCTTAATTCGTGAAGCTTTTTCATGGATAGACTTAAAACCCTGAGCAATTATGCATGTTGGATGCGTATCGGTGTGCAGTTGCCAGACGGTTTGAAAAGGAAAGCGATAGAGATATGTGAAAAATTCGAGAACATTGTGCTGAGTGGCGAGAGTTGCTTTGGAGCTTGCGACATCGACTTGGCTTTGCTAAACGATGTCGACGTTCTTTACCACTACGCGCACACAAAGCTTCTGAACATTGAAAAAGTTGTTTACATCCCTTTTTACATCGATTACGATACAGAAAAGGTTGCAGAAAGACTGAAGGAGATAAAAGAGCAGAAAATAGCGCTTATCTCAACCGCACAGTATTGCCACAAGCTACCAGAGCTAAAGAAGAGCCTCGAGAGAAGGGGATTTTTTGTTGAGCTCAAAAAAGGAAACTCAAGGGTTGAAATGCCAGGACAAGTTCTCGGTTGCAACTACACTGCGCTCAAAAACACGGAAGCGGATGCAGTTGTTTTCGTGGGCGATGGTGTGTTTCACGCAAGGGGTGCACTTCTATACACGGGGAAAAAAGTTTACTCGATCAACCCCTTGAACTTTGAGTTGAAAGAGATAAATGCACAAGAGTTCACGAGAGAGCGCTACTTCCTGATTTCGAGGTGCGTTGGTCTCAAAAATCTCGGAATCCTTGTATCGACAAAACCCGGTCAGAAAAGGCTTAGATTAGCGGAGAAAATAAGAGAAAAGGCTCTGAAAAAAGGATTGAAAGCCATAATCGTCTACATCGGAGAAATTACTCCAGAAAAGCTTGAAAATTTGCCATTTGATTTCTACGTGAACACTGCGTGTCCGAGAATAAGTTACGACGATTACAAAAGGTTCAAGATGCCAATAATTACTCCACAAGAGTTCGAAGTGCTCATTGGAGAAAGAAAAGACTTGGCAATCGATGAAATCGAGTTGGAAAGGGAAAAATAAAGGGTTCGCAACGATAGACCATGAGACCCCATGTTTTCGTGAACGTCGCCGCGAGCATCGATGGAAAGATAAGCGACGAAAGCAGAAAACAGATCAAGATTTCCTGCGAGGAAGATCTCAAAAGGGTTGACGAGCTAAGGGCAAGTGCAGATGCGATAATGGTAGGAATCGGAACAATTCTTGCGGACGACCCAAAGCTGAACGTGAAGAGCGAAGTGCTAAGGAAAAGAAGGGTTCTCGAAGGAAAAAGCGAGAATCCGATAAAGGTAGTCGTGGACAGCAAGTGCAGAATTCCAGAAAATGCGAAGATATTTGAAGGTAAAGCTATCGTTGCGGTTTCGAAGCTTGCAGACAAAGAGAGGATTGAAAGAATATCGAAGATAGCAGAAGTTGTCGTGTTCGGAGAGAAAAAGGTGGATCTCAAATCCCTTCTGCGCTATCTTTATGAAAAAGGTGTGCGAAGGCTAATGGTTGAGGGTGGAGGGACGCTCATAGCTTCGTTGCTCAGGGAAAATCTTGTGGATGAGATCTTCGTATACTTCGCCCCAATCATCATAGGTGGCGAGAGATCGCCAACGATATGCGATGGAAGATCTTTTGAGAAACTTCTTCGTCTTCAGCTTGTGAGTGTTGAAAGGCTCGGAGAAGGTATCTTAGTTCATCTCAAAGCTCAAGGAGACCAATGAGTTCTTTTGCAATCCTTTCTCCCTCCTCTTTGCTTGATGCGGTCGTTACTATGTGGATATCCTGATTGGAAGAACCATAAGAGAGGATTGCCTTAAGATTGCCTCTTTCATCGACCCTTGTTATCTTAAACCTTAAACCGTGTCCAGTTCTTGAGCCTTTTGTCTCTATTCTCCCAAAAATGACTTTTTTAACCTTTTTGTGGGAAAGTATTTTTCCGACTAATTCGAGTCCTTCTCTTCCTCCGATCACGGTTTTGTGTCTTCCGCTGAACACCATTTAAACTGATACCCAACTTTGTGGATAAGCTTTGCGAAGAAATCTTTATCTATTCAGGAGATCGCGAATAACATGCTCTTCGATTCACATGTCCACTCCGAAGGACTTGGCATTACGGAGCTCAGGAAGATGAAAGAGAGCGGAATAGAAAAGATTTGCAGCCTTTCCTTTTATCCAGTAAAACCCCTTTTTCCGCAAACACTGATCGATGCGTTTAGAAAACTCGAAGAGTTTGAAAAAAGAAGATGCAAGATCCTTGGAATAGAGATGTTGGCCGGAGTCGGAATACATCCCCGATGCATTCCTCCGAATTACAAAGCGGTGATTGAACATCTTGAAGCGAGCGATTGGGACGTCTTTGGAGAGATAGGACTTGAGAACGCTACCAATGAAGAGATAGAAGTTTTGAGAGAGCAGCTAAGGATTGCAAAATTGAAAGACGTTCCCTGCGTAATCCACACACCGAGAAGGAACAAAAGAATCGTGACTAAAAAAATACTGGAAGTGCTTGAAAGCATTTCTTTTCCAGCAGAGCTTGCAGTTGTAGATCATGTGAACTTCGAAAACCTTGATCTAGTCTTAGAGAAGGATTACTGGATTGGCTTAACAGTTCAGCTTGGGAAGCTAAGTGCTCAAGAAGTTGCAAACATCGTTGAGAAGCACGGAAGTGAGAGGTTCATCGTTAACAGCGATTCCGGATACGGAAACGAGTTCGTTACTGCAGTGGCGGAAGTTGCAAAAGTCGTCGCGGAAGAAGCGGAAAGAATTTGCTTGAAAAACGCAGAAAAGTTCTTGGGTGTCTGAAATGCGCCCGACACTCGATGAGTACTTCATGGAGATTGCGAAGGTTGTTGCAAAACGCTCTACTTGTCTTCGTCAGAAGGTTGGCGCAGTAATAGTCAAGGACAAGCGAATATTGGCGACCGGCTACAACGGAGCGCCCTCGAATTTACCCCATTGCGACGAGATTGGATGTCTTCGCGAAAGGCTCGGGGTTCCGAGTGGAGAAAGGCAAGAGCTTTGCAGGGGGGTTCATGCGGAGCAAAATGCGATAATTCAGGCTGCAAAGTTTGGAATAAGCGTTGACGGCGCAACTCTTTACTCGACGCACTGCCCATGTATAACATGTGCAAAAATTATAATAAATGCTGGAATTAAATGCGTCGTCTACGGCAGAGAATATGCGGACAGAAATGGTTTGAAACTGCTCGAAGAGGCAGGAATAGAGCTCAGATATTTTCCAGCTGAGTGATCACTTACCTTTTCTCTCCTTAGACTTTGGTCTTAGTCCACGATACCCGCATTTTCTGCAAGTCTCCGCCTTTATAGGGTTCCTTGCGTTACAGCGCATGCAGATCTTCACGTTGAAAAGCCTCGCCTCCGCTTCTGGAAACCTCGCCATGCACGATGAACTTTGGATCGGTATATAACCTTTCTGCATCACTTGACCTCGAATTTGTTGAGAAAATTCTCCATTCGCTTGCGGTTCGCAATCACTCTTTCAAGGGTCTCCTTTTGCGACTTGTAAAGAACTCCGAGCACTATTCTGTCTTTTTGGCCCGATTTTTCGACCAAATCTTTCTCATCCAATGGTTTTTCAACATAGTAAATTCTCTGCTCGAACCAATCTCTGGTCATGAGATCGTTGTAAGTGACGCACGGCTGGAGAATGTCGACAACAGCGCTCCCCTTGTGAAGAATCGCGTCCTTCATAATCTCCCTGAGCTCTTTTAGATGATAAGCGTAAGCCCTTGCGATAAAGCTGTAGCCAGAAACGAAAGCTAAAAGGATCGGATCGATGCGATCTTGAACGTTTGCCCTTACCATTGCCCTGAGCTTAACACCTTTATCCAAGGTTGGTCCAGCTTGACCCTTCGTAAGCCCGTAGACAGAGTTATCGTGTATGAAAACCTTGACGTCCGCATTCCTCCTCCCCAACGCTACAAAGTGTCCAGCGCCAATGCCGAGGATGTCGCCATCTCCGGCGCAGACGATCACAGTGAGTTCAGGGTTTGCGAGCTTAATTCCAGTTGCAATCGGAATTGCCCTTCCATGAATCGCGTGCACGTTGCTCCCTCGAATATAGTAAACAATCCTCGACGCACAGCCAATCCCGCCGACGATGACGAGCTTCTTAGGATCTATTTCGAGCTCCGCAACAGCTTTTTTCAACGCAGTTAGGATTCCATAATTCCCACAACCAGGACACCACTGTATCCACGCCTGAGTTTTGTAGTCAGATTCCTTCACTCAAGATCACCTCTTCTTCCCCGTTTTTAACAGCCTTAATCGCTTTTTTAACTTCGTTCTCGTAAATCGGTCGTCCATTGAGTTTCTTTGCAATAGCATCGACTTTGCAACACGTCCTTAGCAAGAAGGACAGCTGTCCTAAGTTAGATTCGATACATAGGACTTTACCGCTTACGACTTTCGAGATATCTGGGAAGGGACTTAAGATTCGAAGCTGAACGAACTTCACGTTTTCCATCGTCTCAATCGCATTCAAGATCGCATTTTTCGTCGAACCAAAAGAAACAATGGTTACTTCCGCATCTTCATCGCCGTAAACAACGAAGGATTCACCGCTTAGGCTTTTTGCAATAGTCCTAAGCTTCCTTTCCCTTTTAAGCATCATTTTCTCTCTTATAAACGGATCTTCTGTTGCGAAACCGTATTCGTCGTGCTCAAGACTGCTGACGACCATCGTTTGAGACCCCAATAAAACAAAAGGGCTAATACCATCCTCTGTTATCAAGTACCTCTGCTCACTGTCAGAAAAAGTCTTTGCAGGCTTTTCTCGCGAAAAGATGTTTTTCTCGAGCATCGTAATTGAGGATGCAAGAAACTTGTCGAGTAAGTGAACTACAGGTATCTGAAATCTCTCTGCAAGTTCAAAAGCTCGGAACGTGTCTTCAAACGCTTCCCTATGGTCTCCAGATGCGATGACTATCTTTCCCGTGTCACCATGTCCCGAAAAAATTGCATGAAAGAGATCCTGTTGTGAAGTTCTCGTTGCCATCCCTGTGCTCGGCGATGCCCGCATCCAAAGCGTTATCACAATTGGTATCTCCGCCTGGACTGCGAAGCTTATCATTTCGTTCATAAGACTGAAGCCCGGGCCGCTTGTCGTGACGCAAGCCCTCAGCCCGGAAATCGAAGCCCCCAATGCCATTCCAATTGCAGAGATCTCGTCTTCTGCTTGGATCGCAACAGCATCGCCGTTCTCCTCGATGAAGAGGGCTTCATCGGTAGCGGGCGTTATGGGATAGTAACTCAGAAATTCCAGACCAGCCAAAATCTTCGCAGTCGCAACGACTTCGTTTCCGCTCATCAAGTAACCTTCGCGATTTCCTTCTAAGCACTCAAGTTCACGAAGACCCTTGGCTTTTTCTATTGCAAGCTCAACTGCCATCAGGTTCAATTCTCCAGAGACGCGAGTTTCCACCGCTCGCTTTATTGTCTCTTTATCTAATCCAAGCGAGTATAGCATTGCAGATACGCCGATTATGTTCACAATTCTCGAAATGGAGACTTTTGATTTTGAAATGTTAAGCCTTCTAAGCGCATCCTTCAGCTCGAACGCCAGAACTTTAAAATCGCCCAAGATGTCCCCAGCTTTAACCTCTACTCCATACTTCTCCGCGATCCTTTTCTTCAGCCACCTGCTCATCGATGGAATGTCATTGAGCTTCGTTTCAAGTGTTTCGGAGTTGCAGATTAGCAACCCGCCTCTTCTGAGATTCGTTGCAAGTGTGAAAATGCTTTCCGCATCCATTGCGACGACTGCGTCGAAGGGTAAACGCAAAGCGTTTTTACCAACCCTTATGTGATAGTAGCTGTGCGCTCCAACGATGTTGCTGTGATATTCTCTGCTTCCAAACACTTCAAGCCCTTTCATTGCAAAAGCCAAAGTCGCAATTTTGCCAGCTGTCTCAACCCCACTGCCCTGAGCACCGCCAATCGCGAAGCTCAGATCAACCTTCATAGATCTCTTCTCTGTAGTCTTTGTCCATAAAAACTGCTGAGAACAGCTTGTGCCCCATAGATTTGTGTTGCTCCACCTCTTCGGCGTTTATTTCACGTTTACAGGATGAGCACCAGATAAATTCTCCCTCAAGTTTCCTAAGCTCAAACAAATTGCAATACTCATCCTCAAAAACGAACTCTTCTGTTTCAATGCACAAACCAACGAACTCGTGTTGGTAATGGGGTATCCAGCTCCTGCACAACCAGCACCTCTTCATGAAAATTGTTTTGCAAAAACCGTTAAAAATTTTTCTGAGCAACAAAAACTATTAAAGTTTCGAGCGAATTGAAGGTGTGATCAAGCTCAGTCATATCACGAGCTATCTAACTTGTCCAAGGCTTGCTTACTACAGACTGAAGTTCGGCGAGGATAGCTTCACAGAAAAGCATGCGGTCAAGGAGATCTATCGTTGCCTGAGAATGAGTCTTGGAATTGATTGGGCTAAAGAAAAGGCAAAAACTTTGAACAAATTTTTCTGCGAAGAAACTTTCAACCGAGCTTTGGCAAACTTTAAGCTCGCAAAAGAGCTCGATAAGTTCAAACCCATAGATTGGGACGTCGTTTACAACTCGGAGAAACTCGGAGTTTCTCTGACCGTCGATGAAATCGTAGAGTTTTGCAACGAAACTCTTCCACTTTTCGTTGCTCTCAACGCCCCGAAGAGTGGTGTTTGGTTTCAAGACGCAGTAAAGGCTGGGGTCGTTGCGGTGGTTGCAAAGTTCGAGAAGAGCATAATCTACTACTCCTACTCGGGCGAGATAAGGATTGTCGAGACAGACTTTGGCATGAAAAGAAAGAGTCTAAAGCTGATCGAGAGACTTAGGATGATCGAGAAGGGATTTTTGCCGGAGAGAAGAGAGAGCGAATACTGCAGATTTTGCAGGTTTTTTGAGGATTGCAAGAGAACTCCGGAGACTTTTGCGTCAAAGTTTTTATAAAAACCTAACATGAGATAAAGTTATATACCCCTTTAACCACCATTATAATGAGGGATGGGAATGTTCGAGAACGTCATCGCGGATTTGCTAAATGTTTCTGGGAGTCAGGGGAGTGTATATCGCAGATCCAGAGGGGACTCTAATAGAGTCCGAGTCCACGATAGAAATAAACGAAGAGATGAGCGCTGCACTCGTTGTTGAGATCTTTAACAGAGCTTCAGAGATAATAGAGAAGCTTTCAGCAGACAAGGTCGATATAATTGCAGTCGAGGGGAAAAAATTTAGGGTTCTCGTTTCAAGAACCGAGAACTTCATACTGGGCGTCGTCGCAGATATAAAGGCAAACTACGGGCTACTCAAAATAGAGGTCAAGAAAGCGTTAGAAAAGATGGCGATGATGGGATAAAGATGATCTTACCCAAAATTTCAGCCACGAGGATAGAGAGGGGGAACTTCACGGGCATCGTAGAAAGCCTCGTGAACTCGAAGTTCACGGGGTTCGTTAAGGTAGCGTTCAGGAAAGACGAGCTGAGTATAGCGGAGATCCTATTTGAAAATGGAAAAGCAATCGCTGCTGAATTGACAAAGATTAAGAGCAAAAAGAGCCTTGGAGGAGATAATGCAATATCGGAAATCAAGGATTTGGAAAACGTCGTTGTTGAAGTCTACACTCTTGCTCCAAGAGATGTGAAGAAAATCTTCGAGATGAATCGGGGCTTCGAAGTCAAGGAGACGTTCCCACTACAATCCGCTGGACCAAAAACCGATGTAAAAGCAAAGAGTGAAAAAGGTGCTCTTCTCGAAAAATACAACATCTCCCTACCGCAAGAGAACGAGATCGAATCACTGATAGAAAATGCAATTGGAAACTCCGAGTTCTATGTGGAGATCGAAAAGCAAAAGATACTAGACAAGTATGGTATAAAGAAACCAAAAGACGAGGAGATTGAGCAAATAATCGCAAATGCGCTCGGGGAGGAGATAGAAGAAGTAGAGCTTGAGGCAGACTTCGAGAGTGTGAAGTCTGAGATTATAAAGATCTTAGAGACAAAACTCGGTAAGCCTGCGAAAAAAGCAATAGATATAGTGAGCTCTTGCAAAAGCATGCCAGAGCTATTCCAGAATGCAGAAGAGATCAGCAAAGCTCTAAAAACCCTCGTGGTTTTTATCCCGAAGAAGAAGGTGGAAGACGTTATTGCGGAGATCGAGCAAAAAATTGGTAGGAAGCTTGGATGACTATTTCTTTGCAACTTCTACGAAGTCGTTAATCTTTGCGCCTATCTTCTCCCTAACCCAACTCGGGATTATTATGAATCCCGGCTTGGAATACGGGAGAACTCTGAGATTTACCGCGCTGTCTTTCTGCACGACCACGTAATCGCCTTCTGAAACCTTTATGCTGTTCATTACGTCCTCCCCAAGCATCGCAACGTCACTGCCGTGGAAGTCGTAGCGTTGAGTAAAGGCTAAGTCAACCCCAACTCTCGCCTTCGCCACTCCTTCCCTAACTTTAACGCTCGGCTCAACCTTTATCTCCTCAACGGGCTTCTCTTTCACTTCAACCCTTGGAGAGCTTTCTCTGGTTTCTACGACCCTCTCTGCTTTAAAACTCGCCTGCTTCAAATACTTCCCTATCTCGATCACCATCACCTCGGGAGGAAGTTCTGCGAGTTTCTGTAAGATCTCATCTGGAATTATGCCTTGATAAACTTCTCTGATTTCGTAAAACTTCAACTTCTTCTCAAGCTCTCGAATTCTCGCTTGAAGCTCCTCGATTTTCTTGTCTTTTTCCTCGATAAGCTTTCTTAGCTCCGACTCCATAGAGATCCCCGCAAATCCTTGAATTTTTGAATATAAAACTTTTTAGCAAGAAAACACTGGGATTATCTTTTCCGCATAAACCCTGTTCACAAACTTCGGATCCGGTCCGATGTTTATGATCATCAAATGTTTAACCCCTGCCTTTGAAAACTCTTCGATCTTAGAGATCACTTCTTCCACATTGCCAACAAGGAAAAAGTCTGCCAAGATTTCTTCACTCACCCTTGAAGAGAACTCAACAAATCTCGCTATAGAATCGTCGGTGAGAAGAAGATTTTCGTAGTAGAACTTCTTTGGAAAATCCTTAGGCAGATCTACGCTGTAACCGGCCTGTTCCACTTTTTCCATCGCAGATATCACGAGTCCAGCGTATTGCTTAGCTCTTTCCATCGCCT
Source organism: Archaeoglobaceae archaeon (assembly GCA_038882935.1). GTDB lineage: Archaea > Halobacteriota > Archaeoglobi > Archaeoglobales > Archaeoglobaceae > WYZ-LMO2. The sequence continues at coordinate 42,149 of JAVZNF010000008.1, forward strand.
TTTTGCTGTCCAAGTCGACTGCAGTGTATATTTGTAGTGCAGTGTCTATCTCGTCGATCTTTCTCCCAACTCTCTCCGCACCGCGAATTACGTCTTTCAGATTCTCCCTGTAGGTCTTAGGAGTTTCAGCAATTGGCATCCAACCCTCGCAAAGCATCCCTGCTAATTCTCTCGTCTTTTTTCCATTTGCTCCAAGATAAATCGGAATCGGTTGCGTTGGGGTTATTTGGAGAAACGCCTTGTCCAACCTAAAAGCCTTGCCCTCGTATGAAAATGTTTCCCCGTTCCATAGACGTTTCACTATCTCTATCCCTTCCTTCAGCATTGCGAACTTCTCCCACCTAAGTCCGAAAGGTTTTATGTTCATCGCCTCCCCGGCGCCTACGCCGAGGAAAACACGATTTGGAGCTATGTGGCTAAGAGTTGCGAAGAACTGTGCAAGGATTGAGGGATGATATCGAACGAAATCCGTAACACCGGTTCCGAGCACAATTCTCTGAGTCTTCACAGCGATCGCAGACATCAGCACAAATGCACTCGGTGTTAAACCGGGGGGAACCATAAGTGTGTGGTCGGGAAACACCAGAGAATGGAACCCAAGCTCCTCGCTTTGAATTGCAATTTTTATCGCCCGCTCCACAGAAGCGACCGGCGGAGATAGCAAGTTCCCAAATCTCATGGTCTACCTTCTCAATGAATTTTTAAACCTTTTCATTCTACCCAGACTACTGTCTAAGAACGTCCAAAAACATTTTTAAAGCGCCGGACGCTTTTTTGGTGTGAATCCAAGAGCCTTGCTCGAACTCATAAAGCCCAAACAGAGCTTTTTGCTCATGCTCACTTTTGTCATCGCTTACATAGTCGCAGGTGGCAGAGATGTGACTCCTGGGATTGCAACATTTCTCACGATCTCTGGAACGACAGCGCTGAACATGTGGCTCGATCGTGACATCGATGCGCTGATGATGCGAACTCGAAAAAGACCGTTGCCTTCAGGTGAGTTGAGCCCGAGTTTCTGCGCAATCTATGGTTTCTCTCTTTTCATTCTTGGCTTCATCCTGGGGCTCTTCACGAGCATTGAATTCGCATTTGTTCTTTTCCTCGGGCTCTTTTTCGACATAATAGTCTACACCGTGATGCTAAAGAGGAACAGCCCGTACTCGATAATCGTAGGTGGTTTCGCCGGAGCAATGCCAGCGCTTGCAGGTTGGGTTGCGGTGAACGGTTTCACATTGCCCGGATTTTTGATTGCATCGATAGTTCTTCTGTGGATCCCATCGCACATATGGTTCATAGCGATCTTCTATGAAGAAGACTACAGAAGAGCAAACATCCCAATGTTCCCCGTGGTCTTTGGAGCAAAGAAAACTGCAGTGGCGATAGCGATAGCGAACTCGATTTTGCTCTGTATCCTTCTCCTTCTGTATTTCGCAATTCCGATGCACCCGATCTATCTCGTAATCGCAATCCCGATCGCAGCCTATTTCCTCTTCAAGACAATCAAGTTTGCATCAAACCCAGATAAAACGAGAGCAAGAAAAATGTACAAGCTTGCGAGCATCAAACTTGGATTCGTCTTTCTTGCGATCCTGATTGCGAGGTTTTTAGCTTAAACAAACATATGCTTAGGTGGTTGCTTTGAGGAAACTTTCAGCCTTTCGAGCGAACTTAGAAAATCTTCGGTTTCGATCACTTCCTTTCCCTCTACAATAACCCTGTGAAGCGATGCCTTTATCACTTTTTCAACGAGATCTCTGCCACTAAGCCCCTCTGAAAGTTCTGCAATTGTTTCAAGACTTGCTGAAACTTTCAAAGGCAGATCTGCGACGTTTCTCCTTAGTATCTCCAACCTATCCTCGTAGTTCGGAAGTCTGAACTCTATCTCCTCCTCGAATCTGCTTCTGATCGATAGATCGAGAAACTCAATCCTGTTCGTCGCAGCAATCGTGCAAACCCCTTCGTTGCTCTGAATGCCATCGAGTTCAGTCAATAGAGCGTTCACAATCTCGGACACATCGCCACGTAAATCTTGATAGCTCCTATCCAACGCTATTGCATCGAACTCGTCAATGAAAACGATGCATGGGGCCAAATCCCTTGCCTTATCGTAGAGCTCATGGATTTTCCTCGCCCCATCGCCAACATGTTCGCCTATGAGCTTTGTTGACTTCACAGATATGAAAGGTGCGTTCGCTTCATTTGCGATTGCTTTTGCGGTCATCGTCTTACCTGTGCCAGGAGGTCCGTAGAGGAGAACGTTCTTTGGAGCCCACTTTCCAAACTTCTTCGGGTTTCTGAGATACTCCAAAATCACCTTTGCCTTCCTCTTCGCTTCTTCTTGTCCAACAACATCCGAGAGTCTCACGTTCTTCACGATCTCGGTCTCTATCACCCTTGTCTCGGACTCCACGATGATCTTCGTCGAATCCGAGATGTAGCCTGAAGGCGGAACCGCATCGACGACTTCGAAGGCAAAGTCTGGAAACATCTTCATGTCAAAGATTAGCTTACCCTTGTAAACGAGCTCGCCCCTCCACTGCTCCTTTGCATATACGTTGAAAACCCTTGGGTTGTCTACTTTCGGATACTCCACAAAGCTCGCCTTCAAAGGGTATCCCAGAGGACGAAGTATGACATATTTCAGCTCCACTTCTTTTTCTGTCATTTAATCTCTGTCCCACACAAGAACTAATTAAGTTTTTCCCCCACAGTCACTTTTGAGGAGAGAGGTTATGAAAGAGAGAACGTCTTCAAAATTCCCATTGTATCTGAAGACAACGTTCTCGTATTCCCTGTTGTCGAGGGCGATTTTAGGGAAGTGCAATTTCGAAAAACCCTCGAGCAAAATAATATCGTAATCTTGAAAGAGCTTAAGAATGTCTTGGAGAGAAATCCTGCGGAAAATTGCAACCTTCTCTTCGCTCACGACTGCAACATCTGCACCTGCGTCGAAAATCCTCTGCGAATCCTTTCCCTTCACATCTACTTCGAATCCCCTATGCGCATGTTTCACAACTGCAACTCTGTAACCCATTTTCGCAAGCTCGGGCACGAGTTTTTCTATAAGTGTCGTCTTCCCACTCCCAGAACTTCCGACAATACTCAAAATAATCATATCACTTTTTCAAAGTCTTTCGCATTTTTTAGGGGTTTTGTCGCATCGATGCCCCATTTCGCAGTAGTTTCGTCCGCAGAGGGGTCAAGACTACTCCCCCTCGCTCCTGGAATTACAATAAAGTCTTTATCAGCTTGAAATCGTGTGGCGATCGCATAATCTATGTCCTCGTAGCTGAATATGTCTATGTCCTCGTCCACAACTATTACGCCTTTGAGGCTTGGGTTCGCAGACAAAGCTGCGAGTATTGCGTTTTTCGCGTCTCCTTCAGTTTTTTTCTCGATTTGAACGATCGCATGGAAGTAATTCCTGCTTCCTACTGTTGTTGCGACGTTTTTGACTTTGCAGACGTTTGAGACGAATCTGTAAATGACTGGCTCATACGGAATCCCCATCAGAATCCGATGCTCGTAGGCTCCGGGGGTTATTGAATAGTAAATGTAATCCTCCTTCGCATAGATTTCGTCGATTTCAAGTATCGGTTCGTTCCTTACGTCGTCGTAGGTTCCAGTCAGGTCTACGAATGGTCCCTCAGCAGTTGTTTCAGCTGTTATCCTCCCAAATAGAACTATCTCTGAATCCGGTATCAAGAGATCTCCTTTTTTATACAGCAAAAGCCCCCTCATCAGCTTTGAAGCATAGCTGAACTCCTCGCCCCACGGAACCCTTGTGGCAGATGCGAGCATGAACAACGGATGAACTCCAATGCACACCGCAACCTGCAAATTTTCGTTCGCTTCAACCGCTTCCCTCCACATAAGAAAAGTATGCCTTGGCGGGACAAGGCGAACTGCAAACCTGCGCTCATCCAAGAGCATCATCCGATGGAAACTTGCGTTGTAATGCCTTCTTTTCGCAACAACGATGCCGGCGGTTACGTATCTTGCGATGTCCCGGGGAAAGTACTTTATTATCGGCAGATCGTAAAGGTTCAGTGGCAACTTTCTGAGTCCAAGTTCCCCAAAATCTCTTATCTCGATCTTCTCCTTCTCCTCGAACCTGTTTGCAAGCTCTATCGCAACTTTTCTTGCATCTACGCCTAAGAATCTAGCAAGCGCCTCTCTTGAGCTCAAAAAATTTGTCGCAACTCTTTTCCCTTCAACTCTAAAAATGACGGGTTTGTTGAGCAAGTTCCTACTCTTCAAAAAATCCAAGACTTCGTAATGCTTCAGGTCGCTGTCGATAATCTCGGGTTTTATTTGCTCGATCGCAGTGCGGAGATTCATAATCAAGGCTTGGTCTTTTCAATCTTTGGCAGCGCCTTGTTGATTTCCTCGAGCAGTTCTTCGTCGCTTTTACCCTCTGGATTTATTCCGAGGTCTCTTGCGATTTTCTCAAGCTTAGCTCTCTTTTCATCCTTTGAAGCTTTCAAATCCCTTTCAAGTTCCCTCAATTCAAGTTCTGCTTCTCTTTGAGCTTTTCTGAACTCAGCAACACTCCTTCCAAGGCTTCTTGCAACTTCAGGTATCTTGCCTGCCCCAAAGAGAATTAGAACGATGATTGCAATCCAGATAAGTTCTTGCGTCCCTATGAACATCCTTGCAACTTCCATTGGTGCAATTTCGTAAAAAGGTTAATAAGTTTTTCCACCAAGGATTTTTATATCTGGAATCCAAGGCTCTTGCATGAAAGCAGTCTTAGCCTACTCTGGCGGACTTGACACAACGGTGTGCATTTTCCTCCTCAGAGAAAGGTATGGATTCGACGAAGTTGTGACGGTAACAGTTGACATAGGTTTGCCGGAAAAGGAACTGAAAAAGGCTGAGGAGAGAGGAAAGAAATACGCAAACAAGCATTACACAGTTCCTGCAAGAAAAGAGTTCGTTGAGGCGATTTTCAGGTTAATAAAGGCAAATGCAGATTACGAAGGCTATGTCCTCGGCACAGCGATGGCAAGACCCATAATCGCCGAGAAAGTCGCGGAGATCGCAAAGAAAGAAAAAGCAGATGCGATTGCTCATGGATGCACAGGAAAGGGAAATGATCAGCTAAGATTTGAGAACGTTTTTAGACAGTATGGATTCAAGGTAATAGCTCCAGTTAGAGATCTGAACCTCACAAGAGAATGGGAAATAGAGTACGCGAAACAACATGGAATTGAGGTGCCAGCCACGAAGGAAAGGCCGTTTAGTGTTGACGAAAATCTTTGGAGTAGAAGCGTTGAGGGTGGAAAGTTGGAAGACCCAAGCTTTGTTCCGCCCGAAGAGATCTATGAGTGGACAAAAAATCCGAAATTCTCGCCAGATGAGCCAGAGATAATCAAGATAGACTTCGAGAAAGGTGTGCCGATTGCTTTGAACGATGAAAGGCTCGATGGCTTTGAGTTGATTTCAAGGCTTAACGAGATCGGAGGAAAACACGGCATCGGAAGAACTGATATGATCGAAGATCGCGTCCTTGGGTTGAAGGCAAGGGAGAACTACGAACATCCAGCTGCGACAATTTTGATAACAGCCCACAAAGATCTCGAAAGACTTGTTTTGAGCAGAAGAGAGCTGAAGTTCAAGAAGATCGTCGAAGAGGAATGGTCTGAACTTGTTTACTATGGGCTGACGAACGAACCCCTGTTCGAAGCCCTTAACGCTTTTATAGACAAAACCCAGGAAAGGGTTACGGGGTGGGTTAAGCTAAAGTTATACAAAGGTCTCGCAACACCAATCGCAAGGCATTCTGGGTTTGCGCTTTACTCCGAAGAACTCGTTTCTTTTGACACAAGAGCTCTTGATCAAAGGCTCGCAGAGGGCTTCTCTACTTTCCACGGGCTCCAAGGAAGGATATATCAGCAGTTAAAGAGAAGGTTATGAAATTCGCGATAATAAGTGTTGGTAACGAGCTTCTGAACGGCGACACCGTTAACACGAACGCAACATATATGGCAAAGCGACTTGTCGAGAAAGGGCATGAGGTTAAGAGGATAGTCGTCGTCCCAGATGTGGTTTCAGAAATTGCAGAAGAAGTCGAGAGGGCTTCAAGGCTTTACGACTTCGTTCTTGTCACCGGTGGTCTTGGTGCGACGCACGACGATGTTACAAATGAGGCCATTGCAAAGGCTTTGAAGAAAGAACTTGTGGTGAACGAGAAAGTCTACGAATACTTAAGAAAGTTCAGCGACAACGAGTTCGCAATCAGAAAGATTTCCTCGATTCCAGAAGGTAGCGAACTCATTTGGAACGATGTTGGCGCTGCGCCAGCTTACATTGTCGAGAACATCGCAGTCATGCCTGGAGTTCCTGCGGAGATGGAAAACACGTTTGCAAAAATACTCGAAAAGTTCGAGAAACTCAGCTACTTTGAGGAACAAGTAAGAATCGACGGATACGAAGTTGCGATACTAAACGAGCTCAACACAGTGGTTTCTGAATTCCAAGATGTCCAGATCGGCTCTTATCCAAAAATTGGCTACGTGATTGTAAAGTTCTCGGGTAAAGATAAGGAGAGAGTAAAGAAAGCGGTTGAAAGGTTCAGAGAACTGTTGAAAAATGCTCGAAGGTAAAGTATTCTACCGCGGGGAATTCATTGATGCAGGAATAGAGATTGAAAACGGGAGAATCAAGAGGATTGGAAAGCTTGTAAAAGGAAAGAAAGTCCACGGCGTAATTCTTCCTGCAGCTATCGACGTTCACGTTCACTTCCGAGACTTCGATGAAAAGCATAAGGAAACAATCGCAACAGGCTCTCTTTCAGCGCTTCACGGAGGGGTTTGCCTTGTGGTTGATCAGCCAAATACAAAGCCAAGAGTCGACTGTGAAGAAGTTTACTTCCGCAGAATGGAGATTGCAGAAAAAAACAGCTATGCGGACTATTCGCTTAACGTTGCACTGACCAACAAGAACGCAGAGAGAATAAAAGAGATCGTTGAGAAGATCGCTGAGAAATACTTTCTACCGGGCATAGGTGAGGTTTTCTTAGAGCACGAAAGCGATGAGCTCAGGATAAGCTATGAAACGCTTTCGAAGGTCGCTAAAACTTGGAAAATCTGTGTTCACGCAGAAGATGCAAATTTAGTGAGAAAAGGGAGTCCAAATTTTCTCTATCGCCCAAAAGAGGCTGAAATAACCGCAGTGAAGCGTTGCCTTGAGATCTCGAGTTTCCATTTTTGTCACCTGTCTACGAGAGAAGCGGTGGAGCTCGTTGAAAAGAGTGATTCGAGCTTTGAAGTCACACCTCATCACTTGCTTCTGAGCGTTGAAGACTACGCGAGACTAAGGGATTTCGTGAACGTGAATCCACCTTTGCGAGAAAGAAGTGATGCAGAATGGCTTTTGAAGAATTTCCACAGGGTTAAGATCTTAGCGTCAGACCACGCACCGCACAGCGAAGAGGAGAAGAGAGATGGAAGTGCAGGTTTTCCTGGTGTTGAGACTATGTATCCGATCCTCGTGAGACTTGCAAAGCTCGGGATAATAGAGTTCAAGGATCTCGTCGAAAAGATTGCAACAAACCCGGCAAAGATCTTTGGTTTCGAAGGCTATGGTGAGATCGAAGTTGGAAATTTTGCGAACTTCGCAGTTTTTGATCTAAAAAAAGTTAGGAAGATAAGAGCCAGAGACTTGCACTCGAAGTGCGGTTGGACTCCATACGAGGGGTTCGAGGCGATATTTCCAGAGCAAGTATACATCCGTGGCGAGGAAGTGCTTGAGAGCCAAGTAAAGTTAGGTAAAACCCTATCTTACTTCGGTTCTCGAGAAGAGGAAAGCGGATAAAAAGAGTACTGCGATAAAATAGCTTAAAACGATCGTGAAGTCGAGAACTGGATTGAATGCCGCGAAACTCGTCATTGCCCACCTCACTGCGTCGACACCGTATGTGAAGGGGCTGAGCTTTGCAAGCGTTGCAATGATTTCCGGCAATTCTGCTATTGGAAAAATCGCCCCTGAGAGAAAGAATATTGGAAATACGAAGAAGTTTATCACGAGCTGAAATCCGTGGATGTCGCCAATTACCGAGGAGATCGCAATTCCCGTGACTGTGCAGATGAGCGAAAGAAGGAAGATTGCGAGAAGTGCGATTAGAAGTGAGTCCAAGCTTATCCTGAAACCAAAGAAGTGAGACAAAGCCAAAAGAATCAGAGCCTGAAGCGTTGCTATTGTCGCCCCACCGAGTGTTCTACCGAGAACTATTGCTGTTCTGCTAACAGGTGCGACCATTATTTCACGAAGAAATCCGAACTGCCGATCCCAAACAATCGACACACCCGAAAGTGTGCCGGAGAATATCAGAACCATGGAAACTATCCCTGGAGCCAAAAAGTCCAGATACTCAATTTCAAGCGACGGAAAGCTCGCTCTCCGGAACCCTAAGCTAAAGAAGGCTAAAAAAAAGAAAGGCATCGCAATTGAGCCAAAAAATCTGCTCCTCGCTCTGGTGTATCTCTTAAGATCTCTCAGCCAGAGAACAAGAACGCTGTTCATTCTACTGCTTTTGCTATGATTTCCGCAATTTTCTCCGCTTGGATTCGAGTAGAATTCACGATAAGGTCATAAATGCTCCAATCGTCGACGTTGATACCGTAAAACTTTTGATATCTCCTCCTCTCGACTTCTTCTCTGAGCTTCGTTTCTTGGCGAACCTCGTTTATATCCTTCCCTTCTCTCCTCGCAATCCTGTGATATCTAACTTCCGCTTCTGCGAATATGTAGACTCGAAGATCTGCATTCTTTACCATCCATCCTGAAAGTCTTCCTTCGATTATCGCATCCTTCTCCTTTTCAGCCATCTCCTTTTGCATCTTGTCTATCATAATGTCGATCTCCGGATTTTCCTCTGCGAATTTGCTGAACTCCTCCAAATTCATCCTCTTTTCCATTGCAAGTTGTCTGAAAACACTTCCAGCTGATATGACTTTGATTCCAAGTTTTTCGGATAAAATTCTCGCAACTGTCGTCTTTCCGCTCCCCGGTGGACCTGAGATCGTGATCTTCAAACTCCCACCTTCATCGCCTTCTTAAAGATTTGCCCAAAGACTATAGAGCAGAGCAAATACCAGAGAAGCCACCAGGGAAATATAGCGATGAAATCGTTTACGTGAATCGTTCCCCAGAAAGGCGAAGTTATCTGGAAGAGGTCGTTGTTTATGTGGAAACCTTCAAGAATTGCCTCTCCAAATTTCACATTTCTATAGCTCAGGTAAGCTCTTTCCCACAGCCAAGCCCAGATTGGGATTGTTACGATGAATGTGTAGGACATCGGCTTAAACTGCATGCTCATGAGCTCGCTCTGCATTAACTTCATCTCTTCCTTCTTCTGCTCCAACTGCTTCAGCTTATACTGGTTTTTCTGCTTCATCGCCTCGATGTATTCCTTCTGATATTCCGAGACTTTCTTCTGGATCTCTTTCATCCTTTCATAGTTGACTGTGAATTTCTGGATAAGGTTTGAGTAAAAAGCTGTCAGAATTGCCATTACCAAAACAAGCACATGGAACTGCAAGCTAACGAGCGGTGAAAAAATTGTCTCGAGAAACAAAGCTAACGCGATGCGGAACTCGTAGCTGAATACAATGCCAAAGAATAGCATGAATCCAAAGACCATTGCAACCTTTGAAACAAAGCTCTTCATAACTCTTCACTCCTCGCCAAGCATCCTTCGAAGCAACGGATGCATTTCTGTTATCTGCTCCTTTGCAAGGTCTTGGTAGAAGCGATAAGCTATGCTCACCGCAAGCAGTAACCCGGTGCCACTGACGTTCCCAATGGTTCCAAGCATGTTCGAAATCAGCGTCAGAACCCCTATCAAAGCACCACCGATGATTGTAACCTTTGGAATATAGCGCTCAAAGAGTTTTTCGAGCACAACTGGAGACTTTCTGTAGCCTGGGATCTGCATTCCAGAGCGTGCGATCTGCGAAGCCACAGTTCTGGCGTCCATTCCGGTGGTTTGAACCCAGAAGATTGCAAATAATATCCCTCCACCGATCAAAATCGCTGCGTCGATCACTAAGTGCAAGTAGATAGCCCAGTCTGGGATCGTTGCAAACGCAGCACCTCGCGCCTTAACAAGCTCGGGAATCCAGTCGTGGGGGCTGTTTATCGGCGAGAGGTAGAACATAATCCCGCTTATTGGCTTATTGCCAACGAACTCGCCAAATACCGTTATTCCCCTTGCATACAGTATTTGCCCGAGCATAACTATGTTCGCCTGTAAAGCCCTCACAAAGATCATCGGCAGAACGCTTGCATAGATGAGCTTTATTGGAAACGATCCCCTCGCTCCCCTTACCATTGCATGCGCAATCGGGATTTCAACCCTCGTGCCCTCGAAAAATACGACGAGCAAAATTATTATCACAGTTGTAACGAGTGCAAGAATTCCGCCTTCAAGCAATAGCATTGCGAGTCCGCTACTGCTTAGAAGGGCTTCGATCGGATAATTTTGAGCGAAATAGATCCACCTCGGAATTATTCCAGCCGGCAGAACGCTGTTCGGTGGCACAAGCCAGTTAAAAAGTCCTACTACGATTGCCTGCGCAATTCCGGCTAAGATGAAGAGACTGACACCGCTACCAATTCCCCACTTGGAAACAACTTCGTCCATGTAAACAATGAGCACACCACCGATGAAGAGTTGAACGAAGATTAGGAAAGAGATCAGCGACGGCGAGACTCCGAGCCTTTCTGCTAGGCTTAGATCTGGCATCAGAAGGCCTGCGCCAATCTGCGGCAATGCTTCGACCGCGATCATGACGAGAACCAAAAAACGCTGAAACTCCTGATATGCAGCTCTGTCGTCGGGATTCGTTAGATCGAGCTTTATTATTCCAGCACCAACGAGCAATTGCAAGATGATCGAAGCTGTGACGATTGGACCTATACCCAAAGCCAAGATCGAGCCACTCGCACCAGCGAAGAGAGCTCGATAAGCCTGAAAAATGTCTATCGACTCAGGCGAAAGTCCGAAGACGGGAACGTTGCAAAGTATAAAGTAAAGAATTAAAATCGCAGAAGTCCACATGAACTTCTGCCTGAAATGCACGTGCCCTTTTGGGCGCTCGACACTTGGGATTCTCTCGAGATAAGGCTTAAGAGCTCTTATGAGCGAATCCATTTTAGACTACCCCACCACCGACTGATTTGAGTTTTTCAACCGCTTTTTCACTTGCGCTCGCAACCTTTACTTCAATAGCCTTTGTAACGTTTCCCGCGCCCAAGAGCTTTGAATATCCCAAACTGCTTAGGTCTACAAAGAACTTTTCTCCTCTTTTCTCCGCAATTCCAATCGCTACGAGATTTTCGATGATCGCATCAAGATCGCCCACGTTTATCTCTGGGCGAGATTTAAGGATTCTGTATGTCTTCTCATCCAACTTTCCCTGCTCTTTAAGCTCCTTAAGCCTTGCCTTCAGCGCCTTCTCCCTTGAAACTTCCTCAACAATGTTTTTCGGTCTCGTAAAGCCGTGTTTTCCGAACTCGTAGAGCCCAAGTTTCTCAAGTTTCAAGAACTTCAGATACTTGTGCTTGTGGGCTCCAGCATTTCCACGACCCCCTCGATGCCCGGCGCCTCTGCGTTTTTTGTGGCTTCCGCCACCGCAAGTTCTCGAGCCCCGAAACTTCTTAACCTTCAGCTTCACCATTTTTTCACCTCATTCGATAAAGGAGTTCATTGATCTTCGCATTTTTACCGAGATCGCCACGTGGATAATGCCATTTTATGTTCTTCAGACCTTTTCTCGGTGGGTGTAGTCGGAAAACTGGTTTTAAGCCAGGAATGTCGCTGAGCTTTGCCTTTCCTTCACAAACTGCTTTTGCAAAGTCTTCAATGCTCTTGAACTGCGTTTTTTGCTGGATGTATTCATCTGTAAGCGCTACATCGCCTTCGAGCTTCCCACGATGGCGTAAAAGCATTGCAAGCGTCTCTGCGTTTATTTCGCCATAGGCGACGTAGTCCTTAACTACTTGAAGCATTCCACGATACGACGGCGTGTCCGGGATCACGACGCAGTGATACCTCTTGTGGAGTCTAAGCAGTCGTAACGTTTCCCTTATCTTTCCATGCACGTCGATCGTGCCACGGAGCCTTACGACCGCTATCATCGCCATGAGATTCACCTCTTCATGAAGCAAGTCTTCTTCAACGCATCGAAAGTTGCCAAAGCAAAGTTCAGCGTAGTTCTCGTTTCACCAGAAGTAATTGACCACACATCCTTGACACCAGCCAACTCAATCACTTTCTTTGCAACGTCTGCAGCGACGATTCCAAGCCCCTTTGGGCCTGGAACAAGCGTAACCTTGACGCTACCACATTCTCCAGATACTTTGAATGGAACTGAATGCATAGAACCACAACCACATTCCCATGAACCGCAACCACGTTCGACGCGGAAGATGTTTATCTTCGCATTCTCAACCGCTTTTTGAATTGCTGGAGCAACTTGCGTGGCTTTTCCAACACCAATGCCCACGTAGCCATTTCTGTTTCCAACCACTGCGGTGACTCGGAACTTTGTCCTCCTTCCACTGTCTGTAACTCTTTGAACCATCGAAATCTCGAGCACATCTTCCTCAAGTTCAGGCAACAAAACATCTACGATCTCCGGCTCCCTTATTGGCAAACCGCTCGCAAGTGCTTCGTCCATCGTTTTTATCTTCCCATCCACAACAAGTTTCCCGAGTTTTGTTTTTGGAACCCACTCCATACTCTCACCCTTAGCCCATTATCTTCGCTTTTATCTCTTCAACGTGCTTAGGCAACTCTTCAGGACTCAAATTGCGCTTCTCGTATTCGCTGAACTTCTCCGGATGCTCCTTGTAGTATTTGGCTATGTGTTCCCCAAGAATCCTCGAATCGTCGGGAAGAACTTCTTCGCTGTGCGGAATCTTTAATCCAGCCTCAACTGCTCCTTTAAGCACAGCAAAAACCCTCGAGCCTTTCGTTGGTGAGCGAAGCCCTATGTCCAATATCGCTTCGGTAACACCCTTTTCTAAGGCCTTTTTTGCAATTAAAAGACCTGTCAAATAGCTTGCTGGGGTGTTGTTGAGGTCGCCCTTCCAGCCAAGTTCACGCAACTTCGTGGAGTCAACCGATACGATCACACGATCTCCTTCAGGGCTGTAGTCAACGATCTGAGCTATTACTCTTCGGTTCGTAATCCTGACAACAAGTCTCGGCTTTCTTGATAAGAGTAGCTTCAACCTTTTCCTGTAATTCGTCCTACCCTCTCTTCTTCGCCTGTTTGGAACCTTATACCTTGGTCCCTTAGCCATAGAGCTCACCTTTTCATCTCCTCGATCACAGCGTTCAAATGGGCAACGCTCCTGAATTCGCCACCCTTCGCTTTCCGATAGAGAAGTCGATAAGTCTTCGTGTCGATTTCCCCGCTAACCTTGAGTTCCTTTAGTCTCCTTCTTAGAGCTCTTATCCTCATGATCCAAAGCCTCTTTCTTGGCATCCTTGCAGTTTTCTTCCCTTTCCTGCTCCCATAACCTCTGCTCCTACCCTTGGCTTTCTTCAATCGCTTTGCATTTATTCTTGTCCTGCAAACTCCTTTCACGGGCTTTCTCTTGATTGCTCCTCTCTCTATGAGCTCTCTTATGTCCTCCTTCGTTGAGGCAGTCGCAATTTCTCCCAACATCTCGGGATTGAACCAAACTCTATTCATTCCGCACTTCAAAACCTCGGCTGCGAGTCTTCTTTGAAGCGTCAAATTCATACGATCACCTTAACGGATTGAGGATCTTAATCCCCTTCTCCTTAGCCTTCGCTTCGATTGCAACCCTTTTTCTTAATCCAACGCAACTTGCAATTCTTATTGCTTGTCTCGTTGCGTCGATTGCGTCAAGCTGTTTCTCGTTGTAAACCAGCACTTCTTCGTATCCGCTCGGATGAAGTCCACGAACAACTTTAGGACAACGGAAGCCAATTTTAACTCTTTTTCTCCCAGACCACTTGCCTCCATACTCTAAACGCATCGCGTTGTCGAGTCCCCGAGGTTTTCTCCAGCTCTTTCTCCTCAGCTTCAACTTTCTATCCCAGCAGTATCTCCTGAACTCAGGCTTTCTCGATTTCAGCCTTTTTCTCAATCTTAACATCGCTTTGATGTTCATTTCAACCACCTAAGGTTTCGCCACGATGTATATCCCATCCTGGAAGACCCTTCTGTCCTTTTTCTTTATCTTTGTCGCTCTTTCAAGGTTTGCTGCGGTTTGCCCGCACTCTTCGATGTCGATGCCCTTCACGATTATCTCCTGCCCTTTTATCTCAACTTTAGTCCTTCCAACGATCTTCGCCCTTCTTGGCGTTGTTTCACCAAGAAAATTCTCGATCACTACTTCGTCGCCCTCAACTCTGAGCTTCATTGGGAAGTGAGCGTATACAGCCTTGAGCTTGTATTCGAATCCCTCTTTAACACCTCGAATCAAGTTGTCTATATGCGCTGTGAAGGTTCCAACGATAGCTTTATACTTCGCCTTCGGATTTCTTGTGTAGATCCTTATTTGAGTGTCGAGTTTCTCTATGAACACATCCCTGAACTTCAAGAACTTCGAGTTCTCACCAAGCGGTCCCCTTGCCTTTAATAAGTATCCGGAAATGTTGTTTCCCTCGACACTAACCTCGACTCCTTCTGGGATCTCAACGATGCTTGAATACTCATTAATAGACGTAAGCAAGGAGAACACCTCCCAAGCCAAGCTCTCTTGCCTCTTTTTGGCTCATAACACCCTTGGTTGTTGAGACTATCAGAATCCCAAATCCCCTTGCTGGTAGATAGCGTTTCTCATAAAACTCGTATTCCGTTGCCTTCGAAGAAAATCTCGGTCTTATTGGACCGCAGTCGTTTATGTTTCCAGTAAGCTCGACGACAAACTTTCCGCCGACGTTCTCTTTGACAAACTCGTAGCCCTTTATGTAGCCGTGGTCTTTCATCACTTTGAGCACACTGCCAACGAGCCTCAAAGCTTTGACCTCGCAGAATCTCTTGCCTACGATTTCAGCGTTCTTTATAGCGATCATAGCGCTCGAAAGTGTGTCAACGCTCATAACGATCACCAATACTTCTTGAACCCGAGCTCCATCGCTGTTTCCCTGAAGCACTGTCTGCAGAGGTAGATCCCGTATTTCCTCACAAGCCCTCTTTTTCTTCCGCATCTCTTACACTTGTTAGCGCCCCTACCAAATCTCTTCTTGGATTCGCTCATTCCACGGTCACCCCTAAGCCTTCAAGCCATCTTATCGTCTCCTCTTTCGTTATCCTGTGTTTTGAACCAACTTTCGCCCTTGCTATTCTCCTCTCCGCAACCCTGTAGCCCCGTCTCTTTAACGATACGCAGACATCCATCCCAAAAACCCCGATGTCGGGATCGTACTCAACTCCCGGCAAGTCAATATGCTCTTGAATTCCGAACGAGAAGTTACCAGCGTTTATCGATCTCTTACTGAGCTTCATCTCCTTCACTTTTAGCGCTTTCATTAAGAAGTCCATCGCCTCTTTACCGCGAAGCGTAACTTTTAAGCCAATCGTCTCTTTCTTTCTAATTCCAAAGTTCTTTATCGTCTTCTTCGCAATCGTGGTCGCAGGTTTTCGATTTAAAAGTTTTTCAAGCATCTTGATTCCCTTCTGAATCCTCTCACCACTCTGCCCAATCCCAAGGTTTATCACGACCTTTTCGAGAAGTATCTCCCTCATCGGATTCTCCTTTTCCTTAAGCTCGAGCATACTCACACCCCTAAGTCTATCACGGGCTTATCGCTTCCCTTCTTACCGACTACGAACACGTAATCTTCGACTGTCGTTATCTCGCCAAAAGATGTTTCAACGGTCACCAAATTCGCTCCAGAACCCTTCACAACCTTATACGCCTTTACCCTGCCTATTTCCCCTGCATGGGTTCCGCCAACGATCATTATAAGGGCGCCCTCTTCGAACTTGAGGTGATCCAGTATCTGCTTTTCCGGGATCTTCAGCAATATCGAGTCTTTTGTCTTAAAGTCGTTCGTTGCAAGGATGTTTGTTCCATCGAAAAGGTTCAGCTGGATTTTTCCTCCTCTTACAGCGGTTTTGTTTACGATCTTGTAGAGCTTTTTATCGCTATCCATAATCTCGCGCAAAATGTATCTACCTTTTTCATCGAAGATAACTCTGTAGCTTTTTTCAAGCTTCGGAATCGTTACAACATCGAAGAGACCAACGGGGAACTTGTAGTCTCTCCTCACTACGCCATCAACAAGAATCTCGCCCGAGGAAATTATCTTCCTCGCTTCTCTGAGCGTATCCGCATACTGCAGTAGATCTCGAATCACAACCGCTAAAGGAATTGCCTCTTTGTTGTGCGGTCCAGGAGAAGTCCTAACGACCCATTTACCAGCTTTCCTTGGGATCTTGTAAGTCTTGGGTGCAGAAATTCTTTTCTGATGCATGAGCTTCACCTCTCCAAAATTTTCTTCCTAACTTCGTCGACTTCACCAAAATCGATGATCATGACGTTTGAAGGATGAATCGGAACCGCAACTTCTGTGCCGTTGGCTTTTGTGATCGTCGCACCCTCGACTTTGATCCTGCAGTTCTTCATGTCAACCTCGATGACTTTTCCCTCATGCCCAGCGAACTCGCCCCGCATTATTCGAACCTTGTCCCCCTTCCTAACTCTCACAGCTTTTTTCTTGTATTTCTCCCTGAGCTTGTCTGAAAGAGTTGCATGAAGCAGTTTGTGTTTCTCGTGGAGCTTTGAAGTCTTGTATAACCATCTCCTCTGCTTTCTCGCCTGCATAGCTCACACCAATATCGAAGCGATTGTCGCAATCTTTGGAAATCTCTCCGCCGCTTCCTTCGCAACAGGCCCTCGGATCTCTGTTCCCTTTGGTTCGCCTTTTTCGTTGACTATAACTGCTGCATTGTCCTCAAACTTTATCCTCTCGCCGTTAGGTCTACGGTATTCTTTCCTCTGCCTTATAATTACCGCGTAGTGTATCTGCTTCCTCATTTCCGGAACTCCTTTCTTTACGCTCACGACGACCATGTCTCCAACACCAGCAGCAGGATACCTCCTCCTTACTCCCTTGTAGTTCAAAACGGAAATTATCTGCACTTCTCTCGCACCGCTGTTATCCGCGCAAACAAGCATAGCACCAGTTGGCAAAGCCCTTGGAACTTTTGCTTTAATTGCCTGCACTTGACACCACCTCCAAGATTACAAAACTCTTCGTTTTGCTTATAGGTCTGCATTCACCCACACGAACGATGTCGCCAACCTTCGCTCTGATGCAATCTGGGTTGTGAACGTGAAGCTTCGATCTCTTCCGCATGTATCTCTCATACTTCGGAACGTATTTGATCAACTCCCTCTCTATCACAGCAGTTTTTCCATAGACTTTCACAACTCTTCCCGTTAAGATCTGACCCCGAATCGACAAATGTCCGTGGAATGGACAACATTCGTCGTTGCAAGTGCCTTCAGGCTTCTTAACCTCGATTCCAATGTCTCTCATACAACTACCCCCTTCGCTCTCCTAAGCAACATCAAACCTCGCATGATCCTTTCCTCAGGTTTGAAGGCTATGAGCTCACCCTTCACCCTCACCACTCTTCCTTCAAACTCGACTCTAAAGCTTCTACCCTTCTTTGCGACGACTTTTAAACCTTTTTCAGTCATAATCTTAAGAGTTTTTTCTGTCTCGTCCACGACCTCGCCTCTTAGAGAGAGTTCGCATTCATTTGGACTTTCAACCACTTCTACAACAAGTCCTATCCAGTCCCTCGCTATCAAATCCGCCAACCTTCTTCGCATAAAGCTGTCTTCAGCTTTGCAATGTCCCTTCTTATCTGTTTTATTCTTCCTGGATTTTTGACTGCGCCACCGCTTCTAACGAGAGTTCTCAGCTTCAAAAGCTCCATTTCAAGTTCCCTGAGCTTTTTCAACCTCTCCTCTCTTTTCATCTCCCTTATCTCCCGCATTTTCACTCGCAACACCCCCTTCCTTTATCTCGAACTCGTCAGGCAAAGTTACGTCTGGCGGGATTATGCGGACCGTAACGCCAAGAACTCCGAGCTTCTTAACTGCGATGTCAAAACCCTTTCTGACTGCAGTGTAGGCAGCGTCCCCTGTATGGATTATTGTGCCAGCAACGAACTTCTCAGTCCTCGCCCTTTCGCTGACGAGCTTTCCACTTATCTGAATTTCACAACCCTTCGCTCCCGCTTCCATGATCCTGTATAGAAACCTATAACCAGCTCTGCGGAAATACCATCCTCTCTCAAGAGCTCTCGCAAGCAGTGAAGCCATAAGCTGAGCGTTGAACTCTGGCTTCTCGACTTCGTCAACGCTGACCTGCGGGTTGTCGAGCCCAAACTCCTTGAGTTTCTCGGTCAGCATCTTTATTCTTCTCCCACCTTTACCGATGACAAGCCCTGGACGCTCTACGAACAAAGTGACTTGCGTGCCGAGAGGAGTTCTTAAAACGTCAACTCCACCAAATCCAGCACTCTTCACTTCTTCTCTGATCCACTCCTTGACCATCATCTTCTTGACCCTTTCTTGAACAAATTTTCTCTCAACTGCCATCATTTCACCTCCGCTACAAACTCTACTGTCGTCAACAGCTTTCTCTTTGGCACCGCCCTACCAAAAGCCCTTGGAACATAGCGAACGATTGTTCTACCCTTCTTCGCCTGCGCATGAACGATGACGAGCTCATCAACGTTCAATCCCTTGTATTCAGCGTTCGCCTTCAAATTCTTTATAACCTTCAGAATTTCCCTCGCTGCTTTCTGCGGGTATCTTCCAGCGTACCAGCCTGGAATGTTCTTGTGTGCAACCTTCTTCTTGTACTTCCTCATCGGCACTGCGATGCGCATCGCTATTACACCTTCGAGAAAGCTCATCGCCTGTGAAATCTTTTTTCCCTTTAGCTCTCTGCAAATCTCGACCGCATGCTTGAAGCTCATTGGGATTTCGTAGCCCATTGCCTTTACAGCCTTTGTTTCGTCTGCAGGCTTGTAGGAGTAAGCGATTCTCGCCATAGGCATCACTTAAGTGGTACGAATTTGCTGCTCCTCGTAGCTCCAACACCGGGACCGCTGTGTTTCTCGAATCTCCTTGTCTGAGCGAATTCTCCAAGTCTATGCCCAAGCATCTCTGGCTTTATCTCCACTCTAACGAAGTCCTTGCCATTGTGCACGAACACAACCTTGCCCACCATTTCTGGCAAAACCACTATGTCCCTGCAGTGAGTCCTAACGCTACCCTTTTTCTTCAATTTCTCCAAAAATATCTTCTCCCGCTCCGTTAGACCTCTTTTCAGCTTCCTTCTCTCCCTTGCTGGCAATAGCTTGATGAAGTCTTCGAGAGACATTTTCTCGATCTCCTCAAAGGTGTAACCACGGAACAAAAACTCCTTTGTTCTCGAAACCTTGCTCTTTAACGCCATTCTATCACCTCCTCACACCCGTGCGACGAGCTGCAATGCTCCCAACTTTTCTTCCCGGTGGAGCGTTTCTACTAACAGTCTTCGGTCTTCCGACGTGCTGGTGCTTTCCACCGCCAAACGGATGATAAACCGCACACATTGCGACTCCACGAACTCTCGGCCACTTCGCAGCCTTACTTTTCATCTTGTAGAACTTCTTTCCAGCCTTAACGAATGGTTTGTCAACCCTACCACCACCAGCAACAACTCCAATCGTAGCTCTGCAGAGCGGATGGAACCACTTCAGTTGACCGGATGGCATTTGAACGATAACTTTGTCCTCTTCTCTTGAAACAACTAGTGCAAAAGTTCCACTTGCACGAACGAACTTTCCTCCATCGCCAGGAATTGCCTCGATGTTGCAAACTGGAGTTCCTTCTGGGATGTTTTTAAGATAAGTTGTGTTTCCAGCCCTAATTTCTACGTTTTCTCCCATGTATATCCAGTCTCCGGTCCCAAGCCCTTCGACTGCGAGAACAAACTGTTCCTTGCCATCTGGGAGCTTTACGAGTGCAATAGGTGAGTTTCTTGCAGGATCGTGAACTATGTCCACGATTTTCGCAGAGATCGTCTGATCTTTGAAGGGCAAGTGTTTTATCTCTGCCTTATACTTGTGCGAAGGCGCGGTGTAGGTTGGCGTCCCCTTACCTCTATTCTGGGAAATTATTCTTTTACCCATATCAGAACACCCCGAGCTTCGAAAGCAGCTCTTCAGCGTTGTAATTCGACTTCAGCTTTATGTAAGCCTTCTTCTCTCCCCTTGGGGTCACAAGAACGTTCACTTTTTCAACCTCAACGTTGAACAGCCTTTCAAACTCCTTCTTTATGTCGTTCTTTCTCGCCTTCAGATTGACAACTGCGGTGATCACGTTCTTCTTCAGCTCCATCATCGCTTTTTCAGTCAAAACAAAGTGCTGGATCAACATAACCATTCCTCCAGACTCTTAAGCGCAGATTTCGTGTAAACGGTCAATCTACCAGCATGACAACCAGGGGCGAGTAGTTCGACGTTCAGATTCCTCGCTATTACAACGTCAACTCCCGGAAGACTCCGAATCGCCTTAGAAATCCCCTTGTCTTCTCCGACAACTACTAAAACGCTCTTCTTCGAGACAAATCTCCTTCCACGCATCTTTCCAACTCCTGCCCTTTGTCTCTTTCTCTCCTTTGCCCTTTCAATGTCCGCATAAACGCCGATGGCTTTTAGAGTTGCGATTGCTTCCTTTGTTTTGCTTATCGTTTCGAACTCGTCAACAACGATTTTAGGCAATTCTCCTTCAAAAACGTGGTTTCTCGACTTTACGAGCTCAGCATTTGCAGTCGCAGCGATTGCAGATTTCAGCGCTTTTTTCATTTCCTTCTTGTTTATTTTTTCCTCCCACTTCTTCTGAACCTTAGGTGGATGTGCTTCTCTTCCGCCAACCGCCTGTGGGACTACGACTGCTCTAAGCCCGAGCTTCCACCTTGGAACTCTTGCGTATCCATGCCCAGGTCCCCAGTTCTCCCAAGCGTAGTTTACTCCGCTCAAGGGATTTGGTCCATATGGCTGTCTGCGATGAGATTGAATCGCATGAACCGCCTTCCTTATTATGTCTGGGCGAAACTCCTCGCTAAAAATCCCCGGCAACTCGATTTCCTCAACAACTTCCCCCTTCAAATTGAGAACGTTCGCCTTCATATCACTTCCCCTGCTTCGAGCTCGTGCTCACATAAACAACGTTAACCCCCGTAAACTCAGCCTTCGGAGGTCTTATTGCATCTCTAATGCGAACGAGTCTTTTCACAGTCCCAGGAACAGTTCCGGCGATTAGAACGTAGTCGTTTCTAACAACTCCGTAGTGCGGAAAACCGCCCTTTGGCGTAACTTCTTCACCATTTGTTCCAATCTTTATTATCCTTTTGTTGAACTCAAGCCTCTGATGGAAGCCCATCTGTCCGTACTGTGGAACTGTCCACCTGATGCGATGCGGAAGCCATGGACCGAGAGTTCCGACTCTTCTGTGTTTACTGCTCCTTGCATGCTTCGCATCCAAGGTTATGACCCCCCACCTTTTAACAACTCCCTCGAAACCTTTGCCCTTCGTTATTGCGCTAACGTCAACGATCGCCCCTTCCTTGAAAACCTCAGAAACCTTAATTTCTTTTCCAAGTTTCGAGATCGCATACTCAAGGGCTTCGCTGAACTTACCTCCAACTTTCTGTTCCATTACGTCCGGAACCTTTTTTGGCACACCGCTGATCAGATAAGGTTGCGTATAAGTTATAACCCTGACCTCGTCGCCATCTACAGATTTCAGAGCTTCAAGATCATGGCTTTTCTTCGGAATTTTCACCCTTCTATCCAAGAATGCGTCGAGTTGGTTCGTCCAGACCTCTTTTACGATTTGTAGCCCATACTGCGTCTCCTTGTAAACCCTTATCCCAGCGACTTTCATGGGCGGAGCTTCGATGACCGTTACTGGAAGCACAATTTCTTCGCCATAGGTCTTCGAATTTTTCCTGTCGTCGATCATCACTATGTGCGTCATTCCAGCCTTGTAACCGGCGAATCCCTGAAGCCTAACTTCGTCGCATTCTGGCCAACTCCTTAGCCTTGGAACTATTCGTTCCGCTCTCTTTCTCGGGGAAAAAGCTAAGGATCCTCGCTTTGGTCTGTGCGTCTTC
>JAVZNF010000009.1:0-64058 GCA_038882935.1 Archaeoglobaceae archaeon
AATTCTACGTTCTCTATTTTTTCACGTTTCTTTATCGCCTCTAAAAACGATTTAGCATTCTCTTTGTATCGGCTGTCTACAACAGCAATATCCGTTGGTTTTTTACCGATAACTTCTTCCGGACTTTCAAAACCACCAAGCTTTGCAGCATTTGTGTTCGCATATTTCACAACTCCATCTTCACCTACAAAAATCACGTAACCGGGCATGTTCTTTATTATTTCTTTGACCAACTCGTATGCTTTTTTCGCCTCTTCCTCCTTTGTCTTAATCGGAGTAACATCTACAAAGAATCCAACCATGCCTTCAAGTTCGCCATTTATGCGAACTGGTGCGCAAGAGGTAAGGATGTGGAACAAACCCTTTTCTGTGTTTATCGCAGTCTCGATACCTTCAACCTTTATTCCTCCCCTCTCCAACGCAGTCTCGATGATCGTTTTCAATCCAGCCTCAGCAAGGGTTCTTTGTCCAGTAGGATCTTTAAATATCTCAGAAGGTCTGAAGCCGATGACTTCGCTTGCAGATTTACCGTAGAATTCGAGTGTATAGCTGTTCACGTATTTTATCTTGCCATCCTTGTCGATAAAGTAGAAAAACACAGGCTTTGGAACGCTGCTAAAGAGGTGTTCCAAGAACTTTTTCATCTTTTCAAGCTCTTTTTCCTTCTCTTCCAACGCCTTTCTTAGCCTTGCAACCTCTTCTTTGTCTTTGCTGTCCGTAGAGTCAAGTATAGACTTTAATCGCTTCAGAAACTCCTCGTTGCCAAACAAATTGACGAGCTTTTGCATATCGTCCATACAACCACCGATGGAAGTTGCAATTACCAAAAATAAAATTTTCTATGTAAAATATAATTTTCCTAACGTAATTTCAGCCACGAAATTACGAATAACAACTTCCACTCAGCGATCAAAGTTTCGCATTTCTCTGAGCTAGGAGAATACTTTACTGTCTAAGTCAACTATATGCCGAGACCCTCGACGAGGAGTTAGGGCAATGTACGAGATAGCGAAATCCCAAATCCTGTGAGCATAAAGTAAATTTAATGTCCAGTACACTTAAATTGGAGGAAGCGATAAAAAAGCAGGAATAGGCCAAATCATTGAAATTATCACCGATTATGAGGGCTTTCGAGGACATACCGCAGTGGTGCGAGAAAAGAAGACAAGAGTTTATAGGTTTGAAAGAAGACGGAGAATATTTTAGATTTTATATAAGGAGAGTGAGATGATGATATATCTCGATCACATGGCAACGACTCCCCTTGATCCGAGAGTTTTCGATGCGATGCTCCCCTACTTAAAAGAAGAATTTGGAAATCCACAAAGCGTTTATGATCTTGGAATAAAAGCAAGAGAAGCAATAGAGAAAGCGAGAGAGCAAGTTGCATATTTAATAAACTGCAGACCCTCCGAAATCGTCTTCACATCGAGTGGTTCGGAATCCAACAACTTCGCCTTAAAGGGTATAGCTCTTGCGAAACGGAGAGAAGGAAAGCACATCATCGTTTCGAGAGTGGATCACCATTCAGTTCTGAATTCGGCGAGATTTCTCGAAAGACTTGGCTTCACGGTGACGTATCTTCCCGTAGACAAATATGGAGTAGTTGACCCCGCAACAGTGGAAAAACACATCACAAAGGAGACAATATTGATATCAATCATCCACGCAAGCAGTGAAGTGGGCACGATACAACCAATAGAGGAAATTGCGAAGATTGCAAAGGAGCACAACGTTCTCTTGCACACAGATGCAGTAGCTTCGGCAGGCAACATTCGAGCAATAAGAGCATAGCTTCTCCTTCGACGTATTCAACGCAAAAACTCGCATGTCCCGGAAGTCTTTTTTCGGGGTGACCTGTGTAGTAAATATTTTCAATCCTCGAAGTCAGCTCTGCAACAAGCTTGTCTATCAGTCTTTTTACGTGAGCCATTCTCTCTGTGAGCTCCTTTTTTGTAAGCTCTGCTGCTACGCCCATCCCAACTATTGCGGGCACGTTTTCTGTTCCAGCACGTCTACCATCTTCCTGGATCCCGCCGTGTATAAGTGGCACAATCTCTACTCCTTCTCTTATGAACAGCGCTCCGACCCCCTTTGGTCCGTAGAACTGGTGGGCGGAGAGGCTAAGCAAGTCTACTCCGAGCTTGTCTACGTCAACAGGCAACAAAAGGAATTTACGCTGCAAGTGGATCAGCGTGCACAAGTAAAGCGCTAAAAGCTCTGCCAACGCTACTGAGCATGGGTGTCTCAGCACATATCGCTCAGAGCTCGATCGTGTTCAGTTTCAGGAAGGATAACACGATGGAGGATGTAAAGTATCTACTCGATGAATTTCCAAAATCGATTGCGGTGAGTAGTATGATTACAGAGATTGTCAAAGGGAAAACCTTCGACGAAGCGATGAAGATCTCAAAAGACGCGGTCGCTGAGGCGCTTGGTGGGCTTCCATCAAAGAAAAGGCAGTAAAGCGCAAAGGAAAATTTTTGCATGAGATTTATCAAACCATTTTAAAAATCGCTCAAAAGTGCGAAAAGCGATAAGTTTTTAAGCTACAACCTAACAAAATTCAAGTGGTATGAGGGTAACCCAAAAATCATCGCCATAGTTTTGGTCGCAAGCCTCGTGCCCTTGCTCGTGCTTGCCCAGCTCACAATTACTGGGATTTTGCAGTACGGAGCTATTGCAAAAGAAGAGGTAACAAAGACGGGCGAGCAATACTTAACCCGAGCTGGGCAGGAAGTCGTGAGGATAAAAGCTGAAGAATTGGCCAAACAGGTGGGCATATATGTTAAGCAAAAACTCGCAGAAAATCCAAATCTTACTACTCGAGACCCAATGAACGATCCAGAATTCTTTAGAATCGCTATCCAGACATGGGGACCAAATGAATACACTTGGGTTGGTGGAGGAGAGATAATCGACGGTGAACCGAGGGGGATTCTGATAGCACACTCTACTGTGCCAAAGCAATACCTTGGACTCGATCTCAAATACCACCTGAAATGGAACCAAACGATGCCAGATCTCTACGAGATTGCTGTTGTTAAAGCTTTGTCGAAACCTGAAGCTTCAGAAACCGTTTGCGGTTACTACAAGTGGATAGAGCCTAAGACAAACAAAACTGTGGACAAATACATCTGTCAAGCGCCCGCGAACATAACTTTGCTCGTGTACGATCCCGTGCTCAAGCAACCCATCAGATTAAGCGCGGGAACAGCTGCCTACATCGACGGTTACTTCCAGTATCTGACGCAGAACCCAGCAAATCCAGCGGAGACAATAAGCAGTGAAGTTGAGAAAAACGTGAATGCTGCGAGCCAACAGGTTTTCATGAGCATGGCAATTGCATTCGCTGTCGCGATCGTGTTCATTGCAATTCTTGCGGTGTTCACGATTACCAAAGTTGCGAATCCAATCGTTGAGATCAGCAAAATCGCAGACAGGATCGCAGAAGGGGAGATCGATGCAGAAGTTCCATATCGCGAGAGAAAAGACGAGCTTGGAATCCTCGCGAACAGCATTGAGAGACTTAGGAGGAGCTTGAAGGTCACGATGCAAAGTCTTGAGGAGGCGCTGAAATGATCACCTATAAAATTATTTTAGATTTATTGAAAAAGGAAATCGGACCAGCAGCGAAGCTTTTCTTGGACAAGGCAATGAACACGCTCGGAATAACAGAGATAAACGAGAAAAACTACAAAGAAGTGCTCGAACTACTCAAAATGAACAGAGAACTACGAGAATACGTAATAGAAGTCGAGAGAAAGCTCGAAAGTATGAAGTGATCAAAAGTGTGAGTAGCCTTTAAAAAAAACTTCTTTTCCATCCAGATAAACTCCAGAACCTTTTTCAACCCTTCCGATCTCTATTCCGATGTCGCTGTTTTCTGCAGTGAACAACAGCTCGTAATCTCCACCACTATATAGAAAAAGCTCGATAGCTTTTTCCTCGTTCACGAAATCGAGCAAATTCTCCAAGGGTAAGTTTTTCTTCTCAAGCACGATCTTCACATTGCTCGCATTCGCAACCAAATTCGCTGAAATCGCCAAGCTATCGCTTATATCCGTCAAAGAGTTTGCAAACTCCGCAATTCTCAATCCCTCAGCAATTCTCGGCTCGGGAGTGTAAAGCTTTTCTGCAAACGGCAAGTCTTTCCGCTCATATCCTTTTTCAAGCAAATCCAAGCAAAGTTGAGCTTTGCCTAGTGTATCGGTTACAAAAACCTTGTCTCCCGGCTTCGCTCCGCTTCTTGTCACGACTCTCTCTGCCCTTCCCACTGCGAATCCGGCGATCGTTAGAATGGGGGCAAAGTCTACGTCGCCACCAGCAACCTTCACCCCAAACTTATTTGCCCACTCCTTGATTCCGAGCATAATTCTCCTAAAAAGCTTCTCATCTGGTTCTTTGAGTGAAATAGAGCTAAGAAAGACGATCGGCTTTGCACCGCTTCCTGCTAAATCAGAAAGAGTTACTGCAACCGCCATTTTCCCGAACTCCTCTGGCTTCATGAATTTTGGAAAATCGCTGATCTCATTCACAGTGTCGCACGTGAAAACTAAGAATCCATCGCAGTAGCGAAGAAAAGCAGCATCGTGCTTTCCGGCAGGAACTTCTAGCTCTTCGTTTCCGAAGATCTCTTCAGCTATTTTCAACAGTTCGAACTCTCTCATACTCGCAGAGGATTTTGCTCGTAACATAAAGGCTCGTATAGCTTTCTTTACCCAGGCTCACCGCCTTGTATTTTCCGAGCTTTTTAAGTGTTTTCTCGAAAAAATCGCCGTGAGCAAATCCGCCAATACAAATTGCAACTTCTTTTTCCAGCATTTTAGTTTCAAAGCTTTTTCCCTGCTCGCTAAGGAGAAGAACTTCTTTGCCTCTTACTATTTCAGAGAGATCCGTATCCAAGATTTCGATCAGAATTTTTCCGTTTGCTTCGATTTTCCTCTTTTTGAAAAGATCCTCCATCAGCCCGACGAATCTATTGTAGTTTCTTGGCAGTCTCGTGTCTCTCGAAACCCGGATTAATTCGTCGTTTATCGTATGCACAAAGATGTCAAAGCTCTTTAACGGC
Source organism: Archaeoglobaceae archaeon (assembly GCA_038882935.1). Classification (GTDB taxonomy): domain Archaea; phylum Halobacteriota; class Archaeoglobi; order Archaeoglobales; family Archaeoglobaceae; genus WYZ-LMO2. The sequence continues at coordinate 5,072 of JAVZNF010000009.1, forward strand.
GAATCCAGGAGCAAAAGAAGGCATTGATGCACAATGTCTGCTCTCCCCCTTTTTTCTCTGTGCTTAAGATTTCTCATCGCCAAGTGATGCCTTGAGTCGTCGAGCAAGAGCTCAGTTGCTTTTTTCCTTCTCCTCCTCGCATCTGAAACGATTACAGGGTGATTTGAAATTTCCTTGGGAACAAGTTCAAGCGATGAATCAAGCAAAATGAAGAGATCCATGCTACTTAAGGCATACAACTGGTTGCCTTGCGTTTAGAATCACTTCTTGGGCTACGCTCCCAAAAAGGATCTTCCCAGTCTTCGTCTTTTTTGTTGTCCCAACCACGATAAGGGATGCGTTTACAGTGTCTGCGAATTCAAGAATGAACCTTGCAACGTCCTTTCGCTTAGAAAGAACTGTTTCGAATTCCACCCCCTTGGCTTTGGCTATGTTCGCAGACTCCTCGAGAACTTTCCTACCAATTTTCTCGCCCACTTCTTCAAGCGCATCTTCTACAGCCATCTGACCGAGCTTCGGAACTTCAATGCAGTGTACGAAGTATAACTTCTCGTTCCTGATCTTTGCCTCCTCAACCGCAAAGTTCACGAGCTTTTCCCACATCTTCGTATCCAAAGCACAGACGATTGCCATAATTTGTGTTGTTGACAAATATTAAAATCTTTCTTTTAAAATTACAACCAAGCTCTCAAAATCTTAAGGCTTTCCTCCAACTCAACGAGAGTTGCAAAATCTCCGAGCTGTGCGCTCTTCCAGAAAACTTCAAGTAAGGAAAACCTCGGTTTAATTTCATCAAGAGCATGCTTGATTATCCTCAAATCCAACTCCCCCTTACCAAGTGGTAAATGATCGCACATTTTTGAAAAGCTGACATCGTGAACGTGAGCAACTAAAACCCTGCTTCTGTGATTTCTGCAGAACTCTTGCAAATCTACTTTGTAATCCTTTCCCCATCTCTTTGCCTCGATCGCAAAGTGCCCAATATCTAAGGTAAGCTTCACATCGCCGATTATGAAGTCCTCAACGAAAAAAGTGTCGTTTTCAATGCAAATCTCGAAACCGAACTCGTTGCTAAGCTTAGCTGCTAGTTCAATCGCTTTTCCAAGCTTTTTGACTCCTTTTTCCCTTATCTCAGGGAAAAGAAAGGTCGGAGTGAAGTGAAAGACGTGAAAGTTGAAGTAAAGCGTTTCGAAATTCCCTGCGAATCTCAGGCATTTCTCGAACACTTTCAAAGAGGCTCCGAAGATTTCTTCCCTTGGAGATGCCAAGAGTATGTCAAGGGGAGCGTGAAAGGCTGTTTTTAGCTCATACTCTCTGATCACTCTTTTCAGCTCCTCGTTATCATCGGGAAAAGGAAAGTCAAGCGCTATTTCAAAGTAATCAAACCCAATTCCCAAAAGCTTCTCTATTCTCTCACCAAAAGGCTTGTGCCCATACCAAAGCGTAGTGCCAATCATACAACTTCTATCTCTATCTCTTCGCCTTTCGAATCGTAGCACTTCCAGTCGCTCATTGTGAAAGGGTAGCAAACTATTATGTGGACTCTGCCAAATTTCGTGAAAAGAAAGAAATCTTCCTCGCTTGGCTCACAGCAAGGCGAAGGATGGCTATGAACTGTGCCGTAGACCTTTACGCCAAGGGGCAACATATCTAATCTAATGATCGCGGATTCTTCGCCAGAAATCGATGGTAAAAAGATGAGCTCGCTGATCATTCCTTTTTCCCCGCTGAGTAGTGCTATGAACTCGTATGGATAAGCTTCCTTTGCAGATTCGAGGATCGCCATAAGTAGTTCTTTTTTTATTTTCATAGGAACTCTCTTGGATCTGCGATCTCACCCTTTATCGCGCTCGCAATCGCTGTTGCGGGAGAGGCCAAATAGATGAAGGCGTTTGGATTGCCCATCCTACCTTTGAAGTTCCTGTTCTGCGTTGAAACGCAAACTTCGCCATCTGCAGGGATTCCCTGATGGATTCCAACACAAGCTCCACAGCCTGGAGGGAGAACTATAGCCCCAGCTTCAACGAGTGTCGTTATTATGCCTTTTTCGATAGCTTTTAGGTAAATTCTTCTGCTCGCAGGAGCTACGATCAGCCTTACTCCTTCCTTAATCCTTTTCCCCTTCAAAAGTCTCGCCGCGATCTCGAGATCGGAAATCCTTCCATTTGTGCAAGTTCCAAGGAAGACTTGATTAACCGCAATTCCCAAGACTTCCTCAACTGGAACAACCGCGTCGACTTCATGTGGTTTCGCAACCACTGGCGGAACTTCCTCAACGTTTATGTATATCTCTTTCTCATAGCTTGCATCTTTATCTGCCCTCAACTCCTTGAAGTGTTCCCCTCTTCCGAGCTCAGAAAGAAATTCGTGCGTTTTTTCGTCGCTCTCAAAAAGCCCAACTTTTGCGCCACACTCGATCGCCATATTCGCAATCGTAAGCCTTTCTTCAACGCTCATGTTCTCAACGGCACTGCCGTGGAACTCGAGGGCCTTGTAGTCTGCACCATCTGCGCCTATCTTGCCTATGAGATACAAGATGAGATCTTTCGCATACACCCCTCTCTGCATTTTCCCATCGTAAACGACCCTTATGCTCTCTGGGACCTTGAACCAGTTCTTTCCCAGCGCCATCGCCACTGCAATATCCGTTGATCCCATCCCAGTTGCAAAGGATCCAAGAGCGCCGTAGGTGCAAGTATGGCTGTCTGCGCCGACGATGAGCGTTCCGGGCTTTACGAATCTCTCAACCATGAGCTGGTGGATTATGCCTTCGCCGGGTGGATTAAAATCAGCACCATAAGCTTTTGCGAACTCATAAATAAATTTCTGATCGTTGCTAAGCTCTCTTCTCGGCGAAGGAGCTGCGTGATCTATGAAAAAGTGCGCCTTCTTAACTGCTCTGAAGATTCCAATTTCTTTCAGCTGTCTGATCGCAAGCGGTGCTGTGCCGTCCTGCAAAGCGATTTCATCGATTTCTGCAATTACCAAATCGCCAGCAAAGGCGTCACTCCTTGCTTTCTCGCTGAGTATCTTTTCAGCCAACGTTTTCCCCATTGGACATCACCGAATTACGGTTGTTTCTCGATTTTAAGTCTTTCCCGTCTCAGTTCTCGAACCAAAGGCTCGATCATCAGCTTTGAGAATTGAACCAATCCCTCACCTTCGCCAGCGATTCCAATTGTGACGTTGTTCACAAAGATAGCAAAGATCTTCTCTGAATCAAAGATCGCAAGCCCATGAGCAAAGTCTGTGCGATCTTTCACCACTGGGCTTTTTATTTCGTAGCATTCTCCAGCTAATTCACTCGCGTTCGACGAGATAACGACAAGTTTACATCTCGCCTTGGAGAGAATTTCCTTTATTTCTGGCTTGAGATAGGAAATGAGGACCACGATCTCATCCTTAGCGGAGATCACGAGTTCTTCGAGCTTTTCAAAAACAGATTTTCCGCGATAGAGTTTCACGAGTTCAACTTCTTCTCCGCTTCTGAGCTTTGCTATCTCCTCTTTAAGCACCTCTAAGTTCTCGCTCATTCTCTTTGAGAGAGTTGCGATAATTTCCTCTGTGGACACTGCACGAAACTTTGCAGGCTTTCCAAATTCTTCCACGAATCCCTTGGCCTTCAAACTCTCCATCACATCGTAAACCGAAGTTCTCGGAATTCCACTGAACTCTGCAATTTCTCTCGCTGTCAGAGATCCCTTCGCGATCAACGCAACTAAAGCTTTTGCTTCGTACTCCGTGAAGCCAAAGGACTTCAAAACTTCGATCATCGAATTTTGATTTCGGAAAAGCTTAAATATCTTTCGTTATGAAAGCTACGACAGGTGAAACGATGAAAACAAAAGTCGCTCTCGTGCTTGTGTTTCTATTGTTTGCAATTCCAACTTCTGCGTTAAGCTACGAAAGAGAACCAAGTATCGAAATCGTGAGCGTAGGCTACATAGATCCGCAAAAGGGGATTACGACACCGATAAACTCGAACTACATAGGCAAAGGAGATAAAATTCTCGTGGTTACAATCTACAACCCAGCGCTAAGGGAGAGGGTTGAGTATTCGGACATCAACGAATTCATGTTCTTCAACTCCCGTGAAGATATGCTCTTCACCGCATACAACGTCGAGATAGAGCTTTTGGGCAACGAAAATGTGAAGGTCAAGTCAGGGAAAATTACCCTTCCAGCTTTGCCATCGATGCAGACAGCAACACTGCAATTTCCAGTTGAAATCGTTGGTGGCGAAGAGGTTGAACTGAAGCTCATCGCCAAATACGAGGTCATAGACGAGTTGCGAGACCTTTCAAAATTTCCTCCCGAGCTAAAAGTTCCAGTCGAATTTACAAACACAACTATTTATAATCAAACAGGGACTTTAACCCAAATCACGAACACTACACGCTATCGCGTAGACATTCCGCTCGAGAAATACGAGCTCGGATACTTGGAGAGGGAAAAAGAGTTGCCTTTGAAGATCTTTGTTGAAGAAAGAGACGTTTCGCCTGAGGTCAAAGTTGTCAGCGCAGACAAGCTGATCGCTGGTGGGAAAGGGGACATAGTGGTTGAGATAAAAAACGTTGGCAAGAAAGTTGCGAGAAACGCTTATGCAACCGTTGAGTTGCCAAAGCAACAGCAACTGCAACAACAACCAACAACCGCAATGACTGCAGTGATACCATTTGCAATGACTTCGCTTCCATCTTCAACAACTGCAACAACAGCTCAGCCAAGCTACTACATAGGGGATCTTGCTCCAAAAGATGTCGCGATTGCAAAATTCCGTGTAACGCTCGACCTGCCAACTGGAGGAGTTTATCCGGTGAAGTTGAAGCTCGTTTACACCGATGAGTACGGAAACATCAGGGAGAGCGACACCGCCACTTTCGGGATCGAAGTCCTTTCGAAGCCAAAGATCGAAGTGAAGTCTGTGCAGAGCAGTGTTTACGCAAACTCCAAGGGAGACGTTGTTGTGAAGCTCATTTCCAACGCTGACATGGAAAGAGCTTCTGCGAGAATCGTTGTTTCTTCTCCGCTTTCTGCGCTGAGCAGCGAATGCTACATAGGTGATGTGAAAGCTGGAGAAGAGTTCGAAGCGATTTTTAGATTGAAGGCTTCGAGCGAAGCCAAGGAAACAATGTATCCTGGTGATGTCTTTGTGAAATTCAAGGCGGGCGATGATTTCGTTGAAAGCGATGCTATAAGAATAGGGATTGAAGTGAAGCCAGAGGTCGAGTTCGAAGCCCTTGGCGTTCCAGAGATTCGAGCTGGAGAAGAGAAGATCTTGACGTTTACGATCAAGAACAAAGGTATCACTGAGATAAAGGATGCTACCGCAAGAATCGTCATCGTTTCTCCCTTCTCATCCTCAGACGACAGTGCATTCATTGGAAACCTAAAGCCTGGAGAAGTTGCGAATGCGAGTTTTAAGATTTCCGTGGACAGAGATGCTACTCCAAAGCTCTACGCCCTAAACCTCGAGGTCAAATATAGAGCTGAGAACGGAGAATGGGTTGTGAGCAAGCCTGTAAAAGCTGTGATAGATGTAAAGCCACGCCCAATAGACTACATGATCTTCACAATCGTTGCAGTAGTTATAATCGCAGGAATTGCTTATTACATAAAGAGGAGAAAATGAGACCGCAGGACCTCGTTCTAAAAAAGCCGGGGCTAGTTATAGTTTTTATTTCCGCAATAATATTTGCCTCGATAATTTCAGCGATGAACGTCGAAACAGTCTCGGGCACCGAATCTTTTTTCGCGAAGGAAAACAAGGTCTATCAAGAATACAAGCTCTACGAAAAGAACTTTCAGAAGGCTGTTGGTGCTATTTTCATTTTCATAAAAAGCGACGACGTTGTGAACTATGAAACCTACGATTTCATGCTAAAGCTCGGAGAAGAGATAAGCAAAGTCGAAGGTGTTGAAAAAGTCGTCTCTCCTGCGTCGCTTCTGATCGAGAACTTTGGAGTTATTCCAACAGACGAAAAGATCCTCAAAGATTTGAGCGAACGGTATTTCTCAGAGCTCATTCCCAAGAGATCCCTTGCAATGATGATGGTCGAAATACAACCTGTGGCGTCGAAGAAGCAGGAAGAAATTGCGAAAAACATCGAAAAAGCGATAAAAAACACCGAAATTCCCTCAGGAGCGGTCGTTGAGGTTACAGGTTCACCAGTGCTTGGGTATCAGATAAAGAGCGAGATTCTGAAAAGCTTGGGAATCACGATGGTTGCCTCAATACTTCTAATGATACTGTTCCTCGTTGTCACATTCAGCGGAGTTGTGAGGAGGAAGGTAACGACATTTTTACCTCTGCTGATTTCGGTTTCAGCGGTTACAATCGTCTACGGGCTCATGCCAGTACTTGGAATTCCGCTTTCAGAACATACAAACGGCGCGTTGCCAATGCTCATCGGACTCTCCATAGAGTATGCGGTACAGATCCAAAACAGGTTTGAAGAAGAAATTCAAAGGCGAGAAGTTGATGATGCCTTGAAGATTTCGATCGAGAGAACCGGAAGGGCCCTTTTTCTAGCTTATCTAACTACTGCTGTAGGTTTTCTCTCAATGCTGTCTCCAGGAGTTCCGGCGATGAGCTGGTTCGGAATCGTAGCCACCTTGGGGCTTTTGATTGCTTTAATCCTAAGCCTGACTTTCCTCCCAGCGATTCTCAAGCTGATAGAGAGAAGGAAATTTAGCGCTGAAAAGGGAGCTGAAGTTTCGAAGCTCGAAAAATCTCTTTCTGTGATATCAAATATAACAGCAAACAGACCTCGCGGCGTTCTCGTTGTAGCGATTCTGATCTGCGTTGTTGGTTTCTACGTCTCACCTTTGATTGAGCTGGAGACAAACTACAACAAATACGTCCCCCAAAATCTCCCCGCCATTCAGAAATTCAGAGAACTCGAAAGCGTTGCTGGGGGGCAGACGATATACACGCTCGTTTTACAAACCGAAGAAGTCGATGAGGACGTTCTAAAGAGAGCAGACGAGCTTGCAGAATACGTTAAAGGTAGGGTGGATCTCATTTATTCCTACCAATCTCCAATGTCCCTTGTAAAATCCTATGGTTCTCTTGAAAAAGTCCCAGAAGAGCAGTTGCAAAGATACGTTTCGGGTAGCACGATTGCGATCAACCTTTACTCAACCGCAAGCGGTTACGAGGAATACAAGCGAACGTTGGAATCGATAAAGCAAAGCGTTGACTTCTACGGCTGGGATGGCGATTACTTCGTCACCGGGCAAGCAGCGTTATCGACTGAGATCGGCAAAATCATGATCAACAGCCAAACCACGATGACGACCGTCGCTTACATTGCGATTCTAATCTTGCTACTTGCAATCTACAGATCAATAAGGAAATCCGTGGTTCCGCTGATCGCGATCACTACCGTGATCGGTGTTATGAACCTGATAATGTTTCTATCCGGCGTGAAGCAGACGATGGTTTCGATTGCACTGAACTCGATCGTTCTCGGTCTTGGCATAGACTTCTCGATCATGATCACCGAAAGGTATCTCGAGGAGAGGCAGAGGGTTTCTGAGATTGAAGCTGTAAAAAGAGCTATAGAAAGAACCGGAAAAGCAACGACGACTTCAGCATTAGCAATGCTCGGTGGTTTCGGATCTCTCATGCTCTCTACTTTCCCCGTGATGAGGGACTTCGGATTTTTAGCGTTGGTTGCGATCTCCTTTAGCTTGATATCCGCTTTCACAGTTGTTCCGGCGTTCTTGATGATTACGGAAAGAGTTTCGAGAAGACTCAACAAAAAATCCGTCGCGAGTTTCGTTTCCGCTTGAAACCCTTTGTGGGAAACAATTTTAAGCTCGTTCACAACTCACTCCATGAACTCGAAAGAGCTCGAACTCATATTTCGAAGGGTCTCGATAAGGAAATTCCAGCAAAGGGAAATAGATGAGAAGACACTCAAGCTCATCCTCGAAGCCGGGAATTCCGCACCATCAGCAGGGAATTTGCAAGCAAGAGATTTCATCGTTGTGAGAGATCCAAAGATCAAGCTCGAATTAGCAAAGGCCTCACTTCGACAAATGTTCATAGCACAAGCGCCAGTCGTCGTGGTTGTTTGCGCAAACTATCCACGAAGCATGCGGGTCTATGGAGAGCGGGGAAGGTTGTATGCTGAACAAGATGCGACTGCGGCGATCGAAAACATTCTCCTAGCAGTGACAGCGCTAAACTTAGGAGCTTGCTGGGTAGGAGCTTTCGATGAAGTCGAGGTTTCCAGAATTCTCAAACTCCCAGAATACGTGCGCCCAATGGCAATAATTCCGATCGGCTATCCAGCGGAACATCCATCGAGAAGGAGCAGATATCCAATTGAAGAACTAACACACTACGAGCACTGGTGAAATGATCTCAACCGACATCTACAGCTTCCAGCTTCTTCTAACGCTCGTAAGTGCGCTGGGCATCTCTTTCGTCCTCAAAGACTACGTCGCGAGCATAATTGCAGGTATCATCTTCAGAAAAGTTAAGCACATAAAACCGAATACGAGGATAAAAGTTCTCACGAATCCAGTGATAAAAGGCGACGTTGTAGATATAGGGCTCGTAAGAACGACGCTGAAAGAAGTCGGAGACGGTGAAAGGCTCCCAAGTGTTTACACCGGTAGAATTCTGAAGATTCCGAATTTCTTCCTCTTCAACAATCCTGTAGTCGTTTACGGCGAAAACATAACCGATGAAGTTGTTGCATACATCGAAAACGAGAAGTTCAAACCGCAGTGCGTGGAGCTGATGCGGAAAGCCATCGAGGAAGAAGGGCACAGAGTTGTTGAGGTCGGAGTTTATCAGAAAGAGAAGTTCTTCATCGTCCATGGGATATTCGAAAGTAGTATTTGCGAAATGGTCGATGTGAGGAGTAAGATTTTGCTCAGGTTTTACAAAAAAATGCTTGAAAACTAAGATCTCGTAGATCTCTCCCTGAGCTTTTCTTGAATCTCGTTGTAGACACCCTTTGGCATTAGAATTGCTACCACAATTAAGATCGCGTACAGTATGATCTCCTCGTTTACGATCCCGGATCTGAACGCTGTCAGCCACCAGTTCTTCGCAAGGTAAACGAAAACGCCCATTAGAAAAGGTCCCCAAAGCGTTCCAAGTCCGCCAATGACTGCAGAAAGTATTATCAAAAGCATGAGCGGGACGTCGTAGAGATCCGGAGCGACGGTGAGACGGTAGTTGACGAAAACAGCCCCAGCAATTCCCGCGAAAAACGAACTCAGCACAAAGGCTAAGACTTTGTATTTCGTAGTATCGATGCCAAGCGCTTCAGCCAATTCCTCGCTGTCCCTAATTGCTTTAAACCTCAGTCCAATTTTGCTATTTGTTATTGCAAACATTACAGCCATCGAAACAATTGCAAATGCAACCGCAACGTAGTATTTTTCAATTGTGCTCGCAACTAAGAGCTTTTCCGATGGAATTGAGAACCCCTCTTCGCCTCCAAAAATGCTTCGCCATACAAAGACTTTCTGCATGAAGACAAGCGGGAGAATTGCGGTGACAAGGGAGAAGTAATAACCTTTGAGCCTCAACGTGATCAGTCCTATTGCCAGTCCAACTAGCGCTGAAAAGATTCCAGCCAGAAGAATTGCCAAAAATGGGTGAACTTCCAAGGCTACTCCAATCCTCGACGGAACTTGGAGAATTGCAGTGACGTAAGCTCCGAGCCCCACAAAAGTCGTATGCCCGAGGTTGACTTGTCCAGTGTATCCAACCATCAGATCCCAGCTCGCTACGAGAATTGCAAATACTAAGGCGAGCCCGATCAAGTAAAGATATGCGCTTGGCACAAACATTGGGAGAGAAATCAAGAGCAACGCTAATGGAATTAGCGCTTTCATTCTCTCACCCCAAAAAGACCTGTCGGTCTTACCGCAAGGATTGCTATGATTGTTATTAACATGACGAACTCTGACCATTGAGCCCCAAGGGTTTTCATCGTCGCAACAAAGATGTAGCCGATGATGAATGAAGCAAGAACGCTACCACGGAAGCTACCGAGCCCACCAAGGATAACGACTGCGAACGCATAGATCAGAACCCGAAGAATCGTTGCTGGATAGACGTTGAAGATTTGCGCATACAAAATTCCTGCAATCCCCGCAAGGGCAGAAGAGAGTGCAAAAGTTGCTATTAGAACTTTTTCCACATCAATTCCGATGAGCATCGAAGCTTCGCTGTCCTGTGACACTGCGTTGATTCTCTTTCCCATGAGGGTTTTGCTTATAAAAACCTCTAGGGCTACGAGAACTGCAACTGCGATTGCGATTGCAAGAAGCCTGATCTTCGCTATCCTCAGATTTTCATAAACAACTTGAATTCCTTCGACAAAAGGGGGCATTGTTAAGCCACGGTTTCCAAAGCTAAGGAGTAAAAATTGCTCTATCAGCAACGCAAAGGCGAGGGTTACTATTATAACCATTACAACGTTGTGGCGAATTGGTCTCGTGAGAGCGTAAACAGCGAAACCTATGAGAACTGCAAAGAGAACTCCGAGGAGTGACGCTGAAAAAACGTCTGTGGAGAGCTCTTTGATCAAATAGATTGCAACGTAGGCAGAGACTGCAAAACAAACCCCATGAGCGAAGTTTAGGATGCGTGAAACGCCAAAAATTAAGGAAAAACCTGACGCAAGCAGTGCGAAGATTCCACCTATTGCTGTTCCGAAAACCGCTATTTCCAGCAGTTCAATCATAGCCTAGCTCATCCAAGGCGGTAGCTTTAGCCTACCATTTGCGACGTGATCCGGATACAGTATCACCTGCTTTCCATCCTGCCACTGCGATATCCAGTTTCTGATCGTTTTGTCGCTCCAGACTAAGTCGTGGTTTGCGGTGAAGGCTATGGGTCTTGTGAGGATTACTGGGTTGGATTCGTTGAATTTCTCGAGGTATTTCACAAGTGTTTCTGCGTTGAACGGATCTTTCTCTCCGCTTTTGCTCGCCTCTTCTACAACCCTCTTGTATAGGTAGACCGCATCGTAAGCTCCGTAAGCCTGATGCGCCTCGGGATAGTGACCGTACTTCGCCTTGTATTTCTCAATGAATTCTCTGCAAAGCTCAGTAATGGGCGCAGTGACAAGGGCACCACCGTCTGCAAGGAAGATAAGGTAGTTCGCAGCTCCGTTTGTTTTGTTGTAGAACTCATAATCGATCGCGGCCAAGTCGTGTCCTGCGAGGAGAATCTTTGGCTTCAGCTCCGCCCACCTTTTCACGAGAACGTCGCCAGTTCCAGTCAGGGCGAGAATTGGAACTATTAGATCTGCGTTCAACTTCTCTGCATCGAGTATCAAAGACTCGTATTCTGCGTAGTTGCGTGGAATCGGAACGTCCTTGACAATCTCAACCCCCAAATCCGAGAGCAGGGGTTTTAGGGATTTCATGACGTCCTCCGCCCATATGTGCTCGTCCCTTATTATGTAGATCTTCCTGATCTCGTGTCCGTTGTATCGCAGAAACTTGATCATATCTGCGATGTCAAAAGCGAACGTGGTTGCGTTGTTCTGCGCAATCCTAAACCAATATTTGTATTTTTCGTAGTTCTCGGCGACTTTTGCAGAATGCGAGGGCGAAGAGGCGTCGGCTAGGAAAAGCGTTTTTGTTTCCGCCATGGCTTCCATGGTCGCCAACATAACTCCGCTCGAAAATCCACCAATGATCACATCCGCTTTTTCAATAGTTGCAAGTCTCTTAAACTCAGCACTGCCAACACTTGGGTCGAGTTTGTCATCGCCCACAACTACTTCTACCTTGTATCCAAGGATGCCGCCCTTCGCGTTTATTTCCTCGACAGCGAGCTTTACAGCTTTCTCTTGTGCGGTTCCCTCGGGGAGAGACATTGGAGCCAAGACTCCGATCACAACCTTGTCTCTTTTTTGCCCCGAAGTAGCATGCTGTTGCTCTGGCGTAGCACATAAAGCTATGAGCAGTGCCAACGCGACTAATACAGCCCAACGCATGCTGTGTGATCGAGGAAAAGTATTTAAAACTTTGCATCTTAGATACACACATGCTAAGGCTCATCGATATTTCAAAGAGTTTCGGTGGGTTCAGGGTTCTCGACAGCATTTCGCTTGAAATGAAGAAAGAGAAACTCGGAATCCTTGGACCAAACGGTGCTGGAAAAACAACACTCTTCAATATAATCTCGGGTTTCTTAAAACCTGACGCTGGGAAAATTCTTTTCCAAGAGAGAAGCGTCCTAGGCAAAAAGCCAAGCGAGCTTGCAAAACTGGGGATCATCAGGACTTTCCAGATGATAAAGGTCTTCGAAAACATGAGCGTCGAGGAAAATATCTTAACGGTAAGCGACGATCTCAGTGTTCTCCAAGACTTTGATCTCGAAGCAAGGAGAAAAGAACTTGCGAAGAACTTGTCGCAAGGCGAACTAAGGAGACTGAGCATTGCAATGGCTTTCGCAAAAAAACCAAAGCTCCTTCTTCTTGATGAGCCGTTTTCTGGACTGAGCAGAAGAGAAGCGGAGAAAATAATGGGCGTAATACAGGATATCGGCAGAAACGGGACTTCGATTGCGATAGTTGAGCACAGAATGAGAGAGCTCCTAAGCACAGTGGATCGAGTCGTTGTTCTGAACAGTGGAAAGCTCATATTCGACGGAAACCCAGAAGACGTGCTCGAGGATAAAGCGGTGAGGGAGGCGTATTTTGGAAGCAGGTATGTTAAGGGTTGAGAACCTCTACGCATCCTATGGAAAAGGGGATGTGCTGAGAGGGATTAACCTCGAACTCAACAAGGGCGAGACCGTTGCAATTCTCGGTCCAAACGGCGCTGGAAAGACAACGTTGCTGAAAGCGATTTGTGGGCTCGTAAGAACAAGGGGTAGAATCTTCTTCAATGGAACTGAGATCTCAAGGCTAAGCACGCATAAGAGAATTTCCTTAGGGATTGCAATAAGCCCAGAAGGCAGAAGGATTTTCCCAAAGATGAGTGTTAAGGATAACTTGCTCATAACAGGCTTTAAGGATCTCGAAAACGTTTATGAGATTTTTCCAAAACTAAAGGATCGCGAAGATCAGCTTGCAGGAACTCTAAGTGGTGGGGAGCAACAAATGCTTGCGATTGCAAGGGCTTTGATGTTCAAGCCCAAACTACTCCTGCTCGACGAACCTAGTTTCGGATTAGCTCCCGTCGTCGTGGAGACTCTTACGCAAGTTGTTCGAAGGATAAAAGAGTCCGGAGTCTCGATACTAATAGTTGAGCAGAATCTAAGCCTTATCGCAGATGTCGCAGATCGAGTTTACGTTCTCTCCGGCGGAGAGATCGTCGACAGCGGTGGAGTGTCAGAGCTTGAGAGAATGGAAAAAAGCTATTTCAGTTAGCGTTTTTTCATCTCAGGATATAGTATTTCCCTCACAGCGTTCAAAAATCCTTCGTAAACATGCGCATCGACTGCGAAGTGCATGTATTCGTAGCTTTTGAACCCAGCTAGCTCTGAAACGAGCTTCGTTAGCAAAGCAAATGCAACCATGTTCGCATGCATTGCTCCATAGACGTCGTTCGAACGCATGTAGAAAATACCCTTCAGCTTCTTCTCTCTCCCAACAAACTGGTAGCCACGGAGACAAGGTGGATCCTTGCTCTCTAAATCCCATAGCCTTGAAATTCCAACGTAACAGTCTCTCCTACACTTGTCAGCCCTTAGTTTTTGCAATACTTCAAAGAGTTGATCCACCCTCACTTCGTCTTTCTCACAAAACCTCGCTCTCTCTGCGTATGTGTATTCTTCTCCTTCCTTAAGCAACGAGCTCGAAACCCTTTCAAAGCTTTTTCCGATCACGTAGCTAATTGCGTAGTCCAAGCAGTAATTCTCCGTAAATGGCGCTTTGTCGTGCAGTTTGTTTTCTTCTGGCTTTTTGACCTCAATGAACAGTCTATGGACAAACTTGCTCCTCTTTTGTCCCTCGAACATGTCCCACTCCGTAGCTTTGAACTTTCCATGGTTGTAGACAACTTCCATCGCAGAATGCCAAGCTGAAGAAACATAGTCCTCGACCAAGTGCGTTCCAAGGCTCGTGTAGCCATAGATCTCCCTGCAATCTTTTGCAAACTCTTCTGCCCTTTTTATGTCCCTCTCGTAGACGTGAGGGATTGCAACGAGCATTGCAACGCTCCCAGCTTCAAGCTCTGCTTCACTTGCAAAATCTTCGAGTATTTTGGAGAGGAAGTGGAAGTTGTTGTCAAAGTAGTTCAAACATTCTAAGGAGCGGAAGTAAGCGGTTAAATGTAGCTTCTCGTCGAAGAGAAACGAAATCTCCGTGATCGCAACAGGATTCCTAGAGTGATGCTCCTCTGGGCTCCACAACGGAATCGAAACTCTTCTTGTATATGGAACGTTCCTTAGCTTTGAAATCGCAATCTCTTTTGCCCTCTCGATCACCCTTTGATATCTTTCGACGAAGAAGTCAGGAAGTATCGTAGAGCCTTCGGGCTTTTCGACAACAATAAAGCTCGGATCCGAGCTTAGAGCATTTCCAAATCTGGACTTGCAAACCACGTAATCTTTCAAGATCTTCCCAAGAATCTTTGCCTTCGCTTCGCTAAAGTCTCGGGTGAGGATCATCAAAATAGGTAAGGAGTGGTTAAAAAAACTTAGACCCACCTACATTTGTTTTTGATGCACTTGCAACTCACGTTGAATTTAATTCGATCGTAGCAGTCTCGGTAGATGCAAATCGTGGAGATGTCTTCTTTTACACCCATGCAAACTTCTCCAGAGCATCCACCGATTTTGCAGTCGCTGTCTTCTTCACATTCAGCAAACGTCGAGATTCCGCAGAAATCCCCAATGCCAATAGTTCCGTTCTTCTCAAGCCTCATAGATTCGTTCCCCCAGTTCACAAACTCTACAACGCTATCGCTAACGTTGTAAACCCTAACTTCTTTCTGGCAAACGCATCTCATCAATAAGCCGTCGTAATCTCTTTCGACTATCTTTATCCTCCCATCTTCTTTTTGAACTAAAACTTCATCGCTCCCGCAGTTCACGGTTACGAAAGCATAGATCGTTTTCGAGTTTTCATCGAAGAAGTAGTAGTTTTTGTATTCTCCAAAGCTCGAGCAGTTCAGAACTTCGTAGTCCTTCATAACTGTGCTCAGATTGGGGCTTTTAGTCTTCTCTACGAGTTGTGAGGAGACGATCAGCAATGCAACCACTGCAACGATTGCAAGCGCAACGAGTTTCTTCATGCTAAAATTTTTCCGCGAGAGTATTTATGGGTATTTTATTCGTGCTATTTAATTTATTCTATTCGCATCAGGTTTTTATTCTCGGAAAGCTCAGTGCGTCTATGATTGCAGACGTCTACATAGAGCTGAAAGAAGGGGTTGCGGATCCAGAAGGGGAGTCGACTTTGAAGGCTTTGAGACTTCTTGGTTTCAAGAGAGTTAAAAAGGTCTCTGCAGTAAAGGTCTTTAGAATCGAGATAGATGCGAAGAGTAGAGAAGAAGCTGAGAAGGAGATAAAAGAGATGTGCGAAAAACTCTTAGCAAACCCCGTGATCCAAAGGTTTAAGATTAACTGGATTGGGTGATGGAATGTTCAAAAAAGTTAATGTTCCATTTGAGCTCTACGAAATCGATATTTTGAATGCCGGAGATAGAGAATTAGCTGAAATAAGCGAGAAAATGGGTCTTGGGCTGAATCTACACGAGATGAAGCTCATAAAGGAGTATTTCAGAAACAAAGGGAGAAATCCATACGACATAGAGCTCCAATCCTTGGCACAAGCCTGGAGCGAGCATTGTTGCTACAAGAGCTCGAAGTATTTCCTCAAGAGTTTTCTCATCGACGACTTTTCGCGTTACCCCTATGTCATGTCTGCGATAAAAGAGGACGCTGGAGTTGTTGAGTTCGACGAAGAATACGCTTACGTTGTAAAGATCGAGAGTCATAATCATCCGTCTGCAATCGAGCCCTACGGCGGAGCTGCGACAGGAATCGGAGGTATAATAAGAGACGTGCTCTGCATGGGCGCAAAACCGATTGCGTTGATCGATCCCCTGTTCTTCGCAGATTTAGACACGAGTTATGAGGAGTTGCCAAAAGGAACAAGACATCCGAATTATCTGCTCACGGGAGTCGTTGCTGGGATAAGAGATTACGGCAATCGCGTAGGAATCCCGACGGTTAGCGGTTGCGTCTTCTTTGACAAATCCTATCTCACAAACTGCATTGTGAACGTTGGATGCGTTGGAATCGTGAGAAAAGAAAAAGTGGTTCCGAGCAGAGCTAAGAACGTTGGTGACCTCTTTGTCTTAGTTGGTGGAAAAACTGGTCGGGACGGAATCCATGGCGTAACCTTTGCATCCGCCGAATTGAGTGAGAAAAGCGAAGAAGAGAGGAGTGCTGTCCAGCTTGGAAACCCGATAATGAAAGAACCCTTAATACATGCATGCCTTGAAGTCGTTGAAAAAGAGCTTATAACCGGAATGAAAGATCTCGGTGGTGGCGGATTGAGTTGCGTCGTTGGGGAAATGGCATTCGCTGCCGGATTCGGGGCTGAGATACACCTGGACAAAGTCCCTCTAAAGGAAAAAGGGATGGCTCCCTGGGAAATATGGGTCTCTGAAAGCCAAGAGAGAATGATGCTCACCGTAAGACCCGAGAAAGTTGACGAAGTTCTCTATGTTTTCCAGAAATGGGATATCCCGGCTGCGGTGATCGGGAAAACGACGGACGATCGCATACTGAGAATCTACTACAATGGCTACAAGGTTTACGAGATGGACATCGAGTTCATCGTTGGAGCGGTTGAATACTGCAGAAACTACGCTGAGAAACCAAGGAGATTTGTAGGGCAAGAGATACCAACGCCAACAGACTACAAAGAAGTTTTCATGAGAATGATTTCGCATCCAAACGTTGCGAGCAAGGAATGGGTTATAAGACAATACGACCACGAGGTGAAAGCTTCAACGATTTTAAGACCTCTGCAGGGAAAAATAAACTACGAAACCCACGGCGACGCTGCTGTGATAAAGCCGACCTCCTCCAACAGAGGAATCGCAATAGCAACTGCTGTAAATCCATGGCTGACGAAAGCGGATCCATACTGGGGAACTGCGAGTGCTTTTGATGAAATGGTCAGAAATCTCGTTGCCGTGAATTCGAAGCCGCATTCTTTCGTCGATTGTCTCAACTTTGGAAACCCAGAAAAACCAGAAAGGATGTGGGAGTTCGTTGAAAGCGTTAAGGCACTTGGCTGGATGGCCAAAGAGTTCGGAATTCCATGCGTAAGTGGAAACGTGAGCTTTTACAACGAGACAAAGTTCTCAGCAATCCCACCAACTCCAACGCTTCTCGGTATCGGAATAGTAGACGACATCGCGTTCGTCAACGACTGCTTTTTCAAGGGTGGCGCAGTTGTTTTGGTTGGAGAAACAAAAAGAGAGTTCGGGGGTAGCCTTTACTCGAAGATAATGGGATTTGAAAACTACGAAGTTCCAAAAACGACGCCTGAAAAGCTTAAAAATTACAGCAAAGCTTTGCTTGAGGCATTTAAGAAGTTTAAAGTTAGTGCCTGCCACGACGTTTCAGAGGGCGGAGTTGCAGTTGCGATCGCAGAAATGTGCTTTGGACTCGACATAGGCTTCTTGGCTAATAGGAACTTCAACTTTGTCGATCTTTTCTCGGAATCGAACACGAGATGGATTGTTGAGATAAAAGAGGACAAAGCCCAGGATCTCGTCGAATTCATGAGAAAAAAGGGTTTAAGGGCTGAGATAATTGGGTTCAGCGATGGTGAAAAAATAGATTTCAAAAGTTTCGCATGCGATGTTTCAGAAGCGGAAGAAGCTTGGCGTAGAGGAATGAGCAGATTCTTGTTTTAGAGTTTGATTTTTTCGTAGCACCTCTTTATCTCGAGCGCTTTTTCGTAGCCATTGTTGATGAACGCAGAAGCAATCAGCGACTTAAGGCTTATAACTCCGATTTTTGCCATTGCACTCAGAGTTTGCTCGCTCGGTCCGGTAATCTTTCTGCAAAACTCAAAGCTCTTGATCTCGACAAAGCCTAAACCATTCGTAAGCCCGATCGTTATCTCCTTATTCCAATGCCTTATCTTCACCACCCCCTTTTCGCAGATCTCAAATCTCCTTCCCTCCATCTGCAACGCATCGACCATTATCTTCCAATCCCCCGTGTACGATGTTCTCACCCCGAAGATAACAATTTATCATTGCATATAAACTTTTCGCATGATTGTTAAGTATAAACAGACGTTAATCCGAAACGTTTTTAACCCTGCGATGCAACGCAACTAAGGGCCGGTAGCTCAGCTGGTAGAGCGCCGTCTTGGCATGGCGGAGGCCTGGGGTTCAAATCCCCACCGGTCCATGATTTGTGGCACTTCGATATTTTCGAACGACAAACGTTAGATTCTCGGTTTTTTGAATGGCTTGATTTTCGGTTTGAAAGCTTTGAAATTTTATTCTCATTGGATAGCTCATATGTGGAATTTCTCATACGAGATTTGCCTTTCTCGGAATCAAACTCTTTTATCAACTCGAGTATTTTCCGCTCGATTAAATCCGAAATGGAAACGCTTTGAACTTCAGCAATCTCTCGCAACTTCGAGAGAAGATCTTTATCCACACGGAGCATGAAGTTGACTCTGCCGCTTGGCTTTCTACCCATACATGAAGTTGGCAACAAAGTTAGAACTTCTTTAAAAATTTCTAGAAAATAATAGTTGTATTATACAATCGCTACCATCATTTAAGGGCGTTTTTTATTGGATTTATGGAAGTTATGGGAAAAGTCGCTATTTCAGAGTCATAGTTTTAATCGCTTAAGTGGTGTAAAGCAATCCGATATGCTTTATTCGCTTCAATAATCCTCGGAGCTCGAAACTCGTTATACAACAATTTCGGCTTCATCCCATCTCCACACTTTTAATTCTTCGACTCAGATTTCCACTTTGCAACCGATAAGCCAGAAAATTCTACAGGTAAAAAATTTTGAAAGATTTGCTAAACAGCCTTTAAAGATCACGAGTAAAAGTTTGGAACATTTTCACTTTGGATCGGATTTGTGGAAGAATATGGTTCCCGAATATTTTAAGCTCAGAATTTCCTCAAGAAACACTCCTTACCTGCGTCAAATCTAATTTCTCCGATTTCCACAATATCGAAGTCCGAGAATTCAGATTCTATAACGATTTTCTCGTTCAGAGCTTTAAGCAGACCCATGCCCCGATAAACATTGCCCTTGTAAAGGCCCACAACAACGTTCTTAAGCTCGTTTTCGGTGAAAACAAATATCTCTTCGATTCCATAAAGCTCTTTCAGCTCTTTAACAATTACGTAGTCAATTTCGATATCTTTCTGTGTACAAATTACTAAGAAGTCTTCTCCAAGCTTCGCAAACAAAACTTTTGTTCCCAAAACCATATTAATAAAGTCTGAAACATCCTTACTTTGGAACAAATCCGGTCTCAACTTAACGCTCTGTCTTTCCAACTCAAAAACTTTGGCGTTCCTCAAAAACCTTGAATAAGCTTCACACCTTGCCCTTAGTCTTTCGTTTCTATCCCTCTTTATGGTGTAGCCTTTTTCGACCTCATAAATCTCCATTCCTTCTAAGGGTTTTTTCTCAAAAGAGACCACTAAATCCGGCTCTATTATTTCAATCTTCGCCATCTTATACTCCTTTGCCCTTTTTCCCTTAATCCAGCCAGTGGTATTTACGATTTTCCTTTCCTCGAGTTTCTTTAGCTCTCTCCATAATTTTGCAACCCCACGAAGACATTTGACTTCTCTACCTTGGGGAGTTATGCTTCCGACAAAGAAGCCATTAATCATTTTTACTTGGTTTAATGTCACTACGTCCCTTGCAAACCCGTAGGCCATTGCCCCTGGGTGTGCAATCTCAGCCTGACCTATGTCAAGATCAAGCACGTAAGCTCCGCCAACCTTGTTCGCCAGATATGTTGCAAGAGTGCTTTTTCCGCTGTCAACTCCGCCGTAAAGAAAAACCGTCTCCCAGTCTTTCTTTGCAAGTTTTTCCCAGCTTTCGGGAATTGTGGACTCATTCAAGAGCTTGTAGTCTCCATTCAACTCAATTTTGCATTCCTCAAGGCAGTAAATCGGGACAAATTTTTCACTTTCGAAACTCTTTATCCTATTGGACCCAATAACTTCGGCATTGCCTTCTATTGCCACTTTTCCCTTTGCAAGAACTGTGCAACCCTTCGGAGCGATCATTTTTCAAAGCTTTTGATTAGTGTTCAAAAAATTTTCTTCGATCTGTCAAAGTGAATGGACAAATAGCAAAGTTTTAATTTTATCTGACTTAATAAAAATATGGAGCTCAGAGAGGGCAGTATAATCAGTGGCCCTTTTTGGGGCGAGGCTGTGAGGGTTGAGAAGGTTGAGCCAATTGGGGATCGTATTAGGATCGTAGGTTACACGATCAATTCAAAGCAGTTCGTCGATCGTATTCTTAAAAAGGAAGATCTGGAAAGGGTTAAGATTTTGAAGCCCGGATTGGATTTTTCTGCAAATTCCGAGAATGCTTTCTATTTCCTTGAGGCGATAAGGTTTAGAAATGCATCGCTATTCGATCCACTGCTTGCCGTCAACGTTTCGAAAATAGATCCGCTACCATTTCAAATCGAAGCTGTGTATGGCTACATCTTAAAACAACCAGGAATTAGATTTTTGCTCACTGACGATCCGGGAGCGGGGAAGACGATAATGGCGGGGCTCGTTATAAAGGAAATGAAGTTACGAGGACTTGCGAAAAGAACTTTGATCGTTGTTCCGGGGCATTTGAAGGATCAGTGGAGAAGGGAGCTGAATGAGAAATTCAAGGAAAGCTTTGTTGTTCTCGACAGAAACACGTTCAACGCTCACTATGGCGAGAATCCTTGGGAGAAGAACGATCAAATCATAACTTCGATAGATTTTGCAAAGCAAGACGACATATTAGCCTCGCTTTCATCCGTGCACTGGGATCTTGTAATTGTAGACGAGGCACACAAAATGGCTGCTTACAAATATGGCGAAAAGGTTTCAAGGACCCAGCGATACAGGCTTGGAGAAGTTCTTTCGAGGAATTCCACTCATCTACTATTCCTAACCGCAACCCCGCATAAGGGAGATCCTGAGAACTTCAGATTGTTTTTGGATTTGCTTATTCCTGGCTTCTTTGCAACGCAGGAAATGGTTCAGGAATCGCTTGCGAATAAAGACAATCCACTTTTTATAAGAAGGCTGAAGGAAGATCTTAAGGACTTCGAAGGAAAACCAATCTTTACAAGGAGATTTCCGAAGACGATCAAGTTCTGGTTGTCCGAGGAGGAAAAGGAGCTTTACAACGAAGTCTCAAGATACGTGGTTGAGCAATACAACAAGGCTTTGCAAAGTGAGAAGAAGAGAAATGTGGCATTTGCTTTGCTGATTTTGCAAAGAAGAATGGCATCAAGCACCTTCGCATTGCTCAAATCACTCGAGAGAAGAAAGGAAAGACTTGAAAAGATATTAAAGGGAGAAGAGAAAAGAAGAGAGCCCATAGAATTTGAAATTGAAGAAATTGAGGAAGAGGAAGAGAGCGAGAGGTGGAAAAGAGAAGAAGAATGGGAAGCTATAACTGTTGCGAAGGATTTTGAGGAGCTTAAGCGAGAAATAAGGAGAATTGAGGAACTGATTGAGAAGGCGAAAAGAATCGTGAATAGCGACGAAGAAGTTAAGCTGAAAGAGCTTAAAAAGGCAATTGAGGAGGGATTTGCGAAGATAAAAGAAATCGAAGGCAATCCAAAGATTTTGATTTTTACAGAGTCGAGGGATACGCTCGAATACCTTGTAAAGAAGATCAGAAGCTGGGGATACAAGGTTAACTTCATACATGGCGGAATGAGCATCGATGAAAGGATTAGGGCTGAGAAGGTTTTTAAGGATGAAACGGAAATAATGGTTGCAACTGAGGCTGCGGGGGAGGGAATAAATCTACAGTTCTGTCACATAATGATAAACTACGACATTCCATGGAATCCAAATCGTCTCGAGCAGAGAATGGGGAGAATTCACAGATATGGACAGCTAAAGGACGTCTACATCTTCAACCTCGTCGCTGTGGATACAAGGGAGGGGAAAGTTTTAGCAAAACTACTTGAAAAACTTGAAGAAATAAGGGAGAAGCTTGGAAGCGATAAAGTTTTTGACATAATTGGCGAAATCTTTGAAGGCAAGGATTTGTATACGCTGATCGTTGAAGCTGTGACGAATGCTAAAACGCTTGACGAAATTCTGAGTGAACTCGATATAAAGCCCGATGAGGAGTATATCTCAAGGATAAAGCAGATCCTCGGCGAGAGTTTGGCAACAAAGTTTATCGACTATACGAGGATAAGGGAAATGACTGAAAAAGCAAGGGAATACAGGTTGATCCCTGAATACGTTGAGGAGTTCTTTGTGAGAGCCTTTACGAAGGCTGGTGGAAAAGTGAGGCGAAAAGATGGCTTTATTGAAATTGATTCTATTCCTCCAGAGCTCAGGGATATAGCTGAAAGCGTGGAGTTTAAGAACAGGTATGGCATTCTAATGAGGAGGTATCCAAAGGCTACATTTGACAAGGAAGTTGCTTTTAAGAATCCGGATGCTGAATTCATCTCTTTTGGGCATCCGTTGTTTGAGGCGTTGCTTGAATGGGTGATCAGAAAGCATGGCGAGGAAGTGAAGAGAGGAGCGGTTTTCAAGGATCCTTCTGGAAGGCTAAATGGCTTCATTCACTTCTACATTGGCGAGGTTCTCGATGGAAAGGGAGAAATTGCTGGGAGGAAGATAATTGCGATCTACGAAGGAGAAAGGATTGAGGAGATAAATCCCGCGATTATCTGGGATTTAAAGCCTGAAAGCGGAAATTTTGAGGCATTGAAAGATGAAAAGAAGCTATTGCCATATGTTTTGGACGTTCTCGAAAAATACAAGGTAGAGATTTCGATGGAAAGGGAAAGACAGGCGGAAGTAAAGAAAAAGTATGGTCTGAAATCACTCGATTATTTGATTGGACAGCTTGACTTTGAGCTTTCTGAGCTATACGAGAGGCAGGCAAGAGGAGAAAAGGTTGATTTGCCGATAAGGAACAAAGAAGAACAGAAAAGAAGGTATGAGGAGGCAATAAGAAAACTTGCTGATGAAATAGAGCTCGAAAGGAATTTGTCGATAAGAACTCCTGAACTTCTGACAGTTATAAGGGTTTTGCCAGAGAAAAGTGAAGTTGTTGCGAGTGAAGAGGTTGAGAGAATTGGTATGGAAATTGCGATGGAATTTGAAAGAAGGAGTGGCAGGGAGCCGGAAGATGTCTCAGCTTTGAATCTTGGTTTCGATATAAGGTCTAAGGGAGCGGATGAAATAAGATACATTGAAGTCAAGGCAAGGGCTGATGAGGGCGATGTAGCATTGACTCCGAACGAGTGGTTCAAGGCTAAGAGGTTTGGCAACGATTACTGGCTCTACATCGTCGCCAACGCATTAACAGCTCCTAAGCTTTACCTGATAAGGAATCCCGCGGAAAACCTGAAAGTTCAGGAAGTCGTGGACATAGTTAGATTCATAGTTCCGAAGGAGCAGTGGAAGTCCGCGGGGATGCTTGGATTTTCTGAAAGATGAAATCTCAAAAAACAGCTTTTCACAGAAAATTTTTTTAAGAATCCAAGTAAAGATTGGTCATGGCTTTCAGTATGGGGATCAGGGGCAAGGTTGGCTATCGCTTGTTTTTACTTAAAGAAGCTGACTCGTTTTTAATTCCATGCTTCAATGCAAGAAATGAAAAAGAACAGGTTGAGCAATTTCTTGAATTTGTGAAAAGCAAAAAGCCTGAAGAAGGGATTTTATGAGGGCATTCATTGAGGAGAGTTTTCCAATAAAAGAAGTGAGCGAGATCTCAAGGAAGGAGAAGAACATTCGCCATGGTCATATCTCGACTTTGCACATCTGGTGGGCAAGGCGACCTCTGGCAGCTTCAAGGGCGACGAGTTATGCGGCGCTGATTCCTGCGGTTGGAGACGTTGAAGAGTGGGAGAAGAGAAAGCAGTTCATTATAGAGCTTGCGAAGTGGGAGAACTCTCTGAATAAGCATATAATTGAGAAGGCGAGAAAAGACATAGTTGAGGCAAATGGAAAGGCTCCGAAAGTCTTAGATGCTTTTGCTGGTGGTGGTTCGATTCCGCTTGAAGCTTTGAGGCTTGGATGCGAGGTTTTTGCAGTGGAATACAATCCAGTTGCGGTGTTGATTCTTAAGTGCACTCTTGAGTATCCGCAGAAGTTTGGGAAAAAGCTCGTTGATGAAGTAAAGAAATGGGGAGAATGGGTTCTTGAAGAGGCGAGAAAAGAGCTGAAGGATTTTTATCCTGAAGATGAGCTTGAAAGCAACGCTTTGTCGCTTGAAATGGAGAACAAAAAGGAAAAGATGGCTCCAGTTGGCTACATATGGGCGAGAACGATTCCATGCCAGAATCCTTCTTGCAACGCGGAGATTCCTTTAATGCGTCAATTCTGGCTTGCAAAGAAGGATAAGAAGAAAATTGCCTTAATGCCCTTCGTTGAAGGCGGAGAAGTGAAGTTCAAGATCGTTGGCGATGGCTACGAAGAGATGCCTGCAAATTTCAATCCGGAGAAAGGGACTGTTGCGAGAGCGGTTGCGAACTGCTTGGTTTGCGGTTCAACTGTTGACGACAAAACAGTTAGAAAGCTTTTCCAGCAGGGAAAAAGTGGGCAGAGAATGATAGCGGTTGTGCTTAACAGCAAAAAAGGAAAAATTTACAGGATTGCAACGCAAAAAGACATCGATGCCTACAGAAAAGCGGAAGAATACCTCAAGGAGAAGAGAGCAAAGCTCATGGAGGAATGGGGAATAGACCCCGTGCCTGATGAACCTATGCCACCAAAGGAAACCTTGGGTTTTCGCGTTCAAAGATATGGTATTCTAAAATGGGGAGACCTTTTCAACTCACGCCAGAAGCTTGCTTTGATAACCTTTGCGGAAAAGGTCAGAAATGCTTACAGCAAAATGATTGCTGAAGGCATGGATGAGGAGTTTGCTAAAGCTGTCGTGAGTTATTTGGGATTTGTTATAGATAGACTCGCAGATTATAATTCGACGCTCTGCGTCTGGGCAGTAGCGGGGGAGTTTATAGCACACACTTTTGGAAGACAAGCACTTCCGATTGTTTGGGACTACTTTGAGTTATCACCTTGGAGTGAAGCAACCGGGGATTGGAATTCTGCATTAAATTGGGTATCAATGGTGATCGAGCACCTTACAAGCATAAACCCGTAAAGGATTGAAAAACCTCAAAACGATTTTATAAAATGTATTGTTATTTTTAGCAGAGCCAAAGTTCAGAAGTGCAAAAATCTCGCTATAAATTTTCAGCAAGTCTCAATTTCGAGCCTTTTTAGGCAAAAGTTAAAGGTGATGCGGAAGTTTGAAAGGAACTCCAAGCCAAGAATGACCTCGCCAATTTCGGAAGTTTCAATAAATCCGTCGACTCGATAATCGTTTACAATTACAAAACCATAAGTGCCTTTCGTCTTTAAAATCCTTCCATCGGGCATTAGAAGTGTTCTTTCGCTCATCGAGAGCTTTGAGAACTCGAGTTCGGTGAAGATGTCTTCGGGGAGCATTAAAAAACCCTCATAGCCAGTGTCAATTATTGCGACCACTTCTCCACTTTCGGGATACCTTTTGCCTGTAAATGCATTCTCGACTTTTATCCCCAGACAGGGAAACTCAACGAGTGGAAAGAACTTCATAGTTTTTTGAGTCTAACTCCAAACCTCGCCTCCTGTTTGAAATCTGAGCGCAAAATTCTAAGACCTCTAAAATCGAGACCTTTCTCTTTCAGCGTTTTAACGAGCTCCTCAAGACTTTTAGCTTCCGCAACCTTCTCTTCGCCCTTAAAGGCAAAGTAGATTTTTTCTTCTCTCTTTAGCTCCTGAATGTAATTTTTGACTGCAATTTCGACAAATTTAGAGATTTCTCCTTTCTCCTTTCCAAACTTATCTCTCAAAAGTTTTCTTAGCTCTTTTTCAGTCTCATCGTCAAGCACTATCGTCAACACGCCCATAATTAAAGTTTACTTAAGTATTATTTAAATCTTCTCTACTGAATCTCAGAAAAATTCTTAAAGATTGAATCTGAGTTAGTTTATGGAAGCGAGAGTCCGGGTAACAAAGAAAAGGACGATCTATTTGCCAAAAGAGATAACAGAAAAGCTCGGAATAGAGGAGGGGAGCTGGCTAAGGCTGAGGGTTGAGAAGGGAAAGCTTGTTGCAGAAATTATTGAAAGTCCTTTTGCTCTTGGTTTGAAGGGAAAGAAGTTTGCTGAAACTACATTCGAGGAATTTGAAAGAGAATCGGAGAAGTTCCAGGAGGAGATCTTTGGTGAAAATTCTTCTTGATTCCACTTACCTTCTGCCTGCTGTTGGAGTTTCTGTTAGTAATTCAGAAAAAATTCTTGAGACCCTTGAATGGCTGAGAAAATCGAAAAAGGCTGAGTTTTACTATTCTGAATTCAGCATCCTCGAAATAATTGCAAAAGTAGCAAAGACGAATTACGATGAAGAAGTCGTTGCTCTGGGTTTGCAATCCATTTTTGAAAATCTTAAAGAAGCTAAGGTGGGCGTTAAAGCTTATTTAATGGCTTTGAAGCTAAAAAGTGAGTTCAGAGATTTCATTGACCTGCTTTTGCTTCTCACAGCGGATGAAAACGGAATTAAACTGCTTACAAGAGACAGGGAGCTCAAGGAATTTGCCGAAAAACTTGGAAAAGGCAATGTAGTTCTAAGCGAGGAGGAAATTTGCGTAGAGAGCAAAAAAATTCAACCTAACTGGCATTAAAGCGAAGTTAATAAGGAATTTGCGACTTTAGAGCTTTTGAGAAGTAAAAGCCACTATTTTGGGACTCTGAACAGCTTAATTACAGAAAATTGTCGAACCTATAAGCCCCTATGAGTTTTCAGCCAATTTCGAGTTTTATCGAAGGATAGCTTTTCTTGATAGCAAGAAAATGCTTATCCCCTGTTTTCAGGGTTAGATTGTTGTTTAGAGCAACAGCTGCAATGATCAGGTCAGAAGCAGGAATGGGACTACCGTTTTCTACCATCTTTTGCGAGATTTCGAGAGCGAGCGCGTAATCCTTAAGCGAGGGGACAATGATGCTCAGATCAAGCATAACCCCCTTTGGAAATTCGATCAGATTGATTATAGTAGTGAAACCTTTTAGTTTTCTGCCCTCTTTCATTGCTTTTATCATTTCGTTCGTGTCGTAAAGGATCGCATCCTCTCCCATTCCACCACCCTTGACTTCTCATAGTATTCTTCGTATTTCTCAAGCCCCGTTTTTTCAACCGCCTCTCTGAAGTCTTTTCCGAGCATTCTCGTTATTTCTTCCCCTGAAATCGTCCCCTTTTCGAGTTTTTCAAGGTATTCGATTATCGCCCTCCTTGCAACCTCGCTCCATTTCACTTCTCTGAACTTCTTCATCCTCTCATAAACTTCGGGTGGGATGGACAAAGTGATGTTTGGCATAATATTTGTGTGAATCCACATATTTAAGTTTTTAACACATCGCGTAGGAATTAGTTTAAAACGCAAAGCGATATTAACATGCTAAGCGATTCCAACTTGATGTTAAATCAGGTGGTAATCGTTGAAAAGATCAGGGCAAATCTTAATGGAGCTTTTCAAGCCGGATTTGTGGAAATAAAACGGGAGGTTGAAAGATCATGAAGGCGATAAGAATTCCGAGCGTGCTTCAGGCTTCCGCAACCGAGTTACCTTTTCCTGACGACTACTTTGATGCAGTCTTTACGGATCCGCCATACTACGACAACGTTCCATATTCGTATCTCTCGGATTTCTTTTACGTTTGGCTAAAAAGAACGATCGGAGACCTTTATCCAGAGCTTTTTGCAACCCCTTTAACTCCGAAGTCGAAAGAGATCGTTGCCTACTCTCATCAGGGTGGTTACGAAGAGGGAAAGAAGTTCTTTGAAGATATGCTCAAAAAAGCGTTTAAAGAGATTTCAAGGGTTCTAAAACCAAACGGAATAGCGGTGATCGTTTACACTCATAAATCCACAGCCGGCTGGGAGACTCTGATAAATTCCTTGCTCGATTCAGATCTCGTTCCCACAGCGACTTGGCCAATCGATACAGAAATGGAGGCAAGGCTTAGAGCAAAAGAATCTGCAGCTCTCGCATCTTCTATCTACTTCGTCTGCAGGAAAATGAAAAGGGAAGAAGTTGGATGGTTGAGCGAAGTTAAGGAAGAACTGAACAAAAGATTGCCAAAAAAGCTCGAAGAGCTTTGGAAGGAAGGAATAAGCGGATCTGACTTCTTTATTTCTGCTATTGGTTCATCAATAGAGGTTTTTGGAAAATATCGCAAGATCATGGACTACGAAGGAAATGAAGTCTCAGCGGGGAAGATGATTGAGATCGTGCGGGAAATCGTTACGGATTATGTGTTTAGACAAATTATACATAATGGAATCGCAGGAGAGCTTTCATCGCTCACGAGGTTCTATCTTCTTTATCGCTGGAGCTTTGGTGAAGCTAAAATTCACTTTGACGATGCGAGGAAGCTCGCTCAGAGTGTAGGAGTAGATCTTGAAAGGGAATGGAACAGGGGATTTATAAAGAAAGAGAAGGAATTCATAAGGGTTCTTGGGCCACAGGATAGGAAGATTGACGAAATAAGGAGTAATGAGCTCATAGATGTTCTTCACAAAGTCCTTTTGCTCTGGAAAACTGGAAGAAAGGATGAGATGAAGGAGGTGCTTAGCGAGAGCGGATATGGGCTAAAGGAAGCTTTTTATCGGGTTGCTCAGGCAATAAGTGAAATTTTGCCACTGGAAAGTGCAGAGAAAAAGCTTCTCGATGGATTTCTGAGCGGTAAAGAGAGGCTGATAAGTGAGATGAAGGAGAAAGCTGAAGATGTGAAAACAAGGCAGAAGAAGCTATTTGAATGAAAACTTTATAAAGTAGGAAATTAAAAATTTTTGATCCAGGGAGGGAAGGTGAAGCTCATGAAACCCTTCACGCAGATTGTAAGACCTCATGATGACATTCTTGAAGGAAGGCTTACAATGGATGTTTTTGCAGCAGATATCTGGCAGGTTGCATTTGGTAACGCTCCGCCAGAGTATCGAAATCCTGAACTTTTCTTTAGGAAAACTTATCTAACAAAAGGGCTTAAGAATCTGATAGAAGTTGCTAAAAACAGGCTTCTTGGCAAAACAGGGGATGCGGTTGTTCAGCTTCAAACTCCTTTTGGTGGAGGGAAAACACATGCCCTTATAGCTTTATATCACAGGGCAAGGGAGTGGAATGCAAAAGTTCTGGTATTTGATGGAACCGCGCTTAGCGCTGAAGTTAGACTTTGGGAAGAATTTGAAAGGCAGTTAACTGGAAAGATCGATATAGCAAGAGGAGGAGCCCCGCCGGGGAAGGAAAAGCTGATAAAACTCATTTCCGAAAACTCACCACTGTTAATTCTTATGGATGAAGTGCTGCAATACATAACAAAAGCATCCGCTATTAAAGTGGGAGATTCAAATCTTGGAGCTCAAACACTTGCCTTTTTGCAAGAGCTGATGTCTGCAGTTGCAAGCGTAGGTAATGCGATGCTTGTGATAACTTTGCCATCAAGCGTTCTTGAGCACTACGATGAAAATGCGGAAAGGGCTTTCCAACAGCTACAGAAAATCGCAGGAAGGATGGAAAAGATCTACAATCCGGTTGAAGACGACGAAATCGAGCAGGTTGTTAGAGCAAGACTATTCAGCTGGGTTGATGAAAAAGAAGTCGGAATTGCTGTAGAGGAGTTCATAGACTACGCAAAGAGGGAAAATTTGCTCACAAACGACGAGATTTCAGCTTACAGGGAGAGATTTTTGAAAAGCTTTCCATTCAAACCCGAAGTAATAGACGTTCTTTACAAAAGATGGGGTTCATTTCCAACCTTTCAGAGGACAAGAGGAGTTTTAAGGCTGTTGTCGCTTGTGATCCATAACCTTGTTGACAAAAATGTTCCCTTCATTCGTCTTGCGGATTTCGATCTAAACAACGACGAAGTAAGGAGGGAGCTGATCAAGCATATAGGACAAGAGTGGGACAGTGTAGTTGCTCAGGACATAACTTCAAACGATTCAGGATCAAAAAAAGTCGATAAGAGCCTTGGAGCTTCTTACTCGGCTTACAGACTTGGAACTGCGGTTGCAACAACGATATTCATGACCTCATTTTCTGGAAGAGGTGAAAAAGGAGTTAATGTTCGTGAAATAAAGCTGAGTGTCTGCTATCCTGAGTTTCCAAGCAACGTGGTGGACACCGTAATAAATGGTATTAGAGAAAAGCTGTTCTATTTGTCCGATGAGGGCTTTTACTTCACTAACCAGCCAAACCTGAATCGCATAATCGTAACGAGAGAAGAAAATGTCACTGAAGAGAAGATCTATGAAGAAGAGCTCAAAATCTTAAAAGATGCTCTAAAAAAGGCAAGCAGGTTCAAAATTATAATCCACCTTAAATCTTCCCGCGATATTCCCGATACTGAGGATCTCAAGCTTGTAATCCTAAAGGAAGAAAAACCCGAGCAAGAGTTTGTGGAAAGAAATTGTGAGACTCCGAGAGTTTACAGGAACACTCTTATATTCCTTTGCAGGGATAAAGGCTACGAAGAGCATTTTTCAAGATTTTTGAGGACTTTAATTGCTTTAAGGTCTTTGAAGGATGATAAAATGCTAAGGCTTACAGATTCGCAGAAAAAAGTTTTACAGGAGAAGCTGAAGGATTTCGAGAACAGAATTTATGAGGAACTAAGGCGGTTGTATAGGCGTTTGTATCTGCCAAAGAAGGATGGATTCAGGGAGATAGATCTCGGGATACCGTCATACGGAGAGAAGGAACTTGAAAGCGAAATCTTTGAGAGGTTGAAGGGGGAAGGAGAGATCATCGAGAAAATCTCAGCAAAGCTTTTGAAGGACAGATTTCTTAGGGGAGATTATCTTGAAATTTCAAAGCTTTACAGAGCGTTTCTTACGACACCAGGAGAGCTCAGGATTTTAACGAAAGAAGGATTCATCGAAGGTATCAAAGAGGGCGTTAAAGCGGGGCTTTTTGGCTTTGGCTATCTAACGGGCGAAAAGCTTGAGTTCGTAGCGATTAAGAAGGAGCCGAAGGTGGAGCTGAGAGAAGAGGAGATTATAATTAAGCCCGAGCTCTTTGTTGAACAAAAGGAACAAAAGATAACAGAAAAGCCTAAGGAAGGGAAAGAAAAAGAAGAGAGGGAACCTGTTAAGAAAGAAATCCGTGAAGAAACAATAAAATCCATTGAATACAGATTAAAAGTCCCTCCAACGAAGATTTCCGATGTGGTAAAGCTCGTATACTTTCTGAAGGGAAAATTCAGTTCTTTTGAGATTGAAGTTTCGCTCAAAGCAAGCGATGGCGAGTTGAGCAAATCCGAGCTTGAAGATAAGGTTAAGGAAGCTTTAAGGCAGTCAGGAATAGCAGTAGAGGAGGAAAAGGTTGAATGAACTCTATAAGCTTAAAAGCAGAAATAATTGGCAACTTTTTTAAACAAGGGCCGATGCGATTTCTGGAGTGAAGGAAAGAGAAGGGATTGAGATTCTCACTGCAAGCCCAAGAAGGGCTTTGCTTAAGCTTTCCGCACCGATGATAGTCAACAACGTAGTTTTCACACTTTACAACATCGCAGACGGGATCTGGGTTGCGGGACTTGGAGCGAATGCGCTTGCAGCCCTCGGGATCTTTTTCCCACTTTTCATGATCTTTATTGCCCTATCTTTCGGGTTAAGCGTCGCTTCAAGTTCTGCTATTTCAAGAAAAATTGGCGCTCAGGATATACAAGGGGCAAGAATGGTTGCAATGCACGCATTTGCGATGGCTGTATTTGTCTCAGCGTTGATAATGAGCCTAATCTTCAATCTTGAATCTGCTCTAAGAATTCTTGGAGCGGAAGAAGAGGTTTTGAGGCTATCGATTGAATACGGAAGCATAATGGTTCTCGGTTCCTTTTTGCTTGTTTTCAACAGCGTAAGCGCTGGCTTGCTTAATGGCGAAGGAAATGCAAAAAGGGCAATGATTGCAAATGTCATGGGTTCAACGCTGAACATAGTTCTCGATCCAATTTTTATCTACGTTCTTTCGCTTGGAGTTGCTGGCGCTGCGTATGCAAGCGTTATCTCGCTCTTCGTTTCCTCGCTTGTATTCATTTACTGGTTTTACAATGGCAAGAGCCACATTAAACCCTCTTTTGGTAAATGGAACTGGAAGATGGCTTTTGATTTGTTCAGAGTTGGAATTCCCGCGTCGATTGGCATGATTGTAATGTCAGCGTCGCTCATTTTCATAAATCGGATAATTCTTGCAACTGGAGGCGGAGAAGGGATTGCGATCTACACCGCTGTCTGGAGACTCATGCAGATCGGTTTTATTCCTCTTTTTGGAATCTCTGGTGCCCTAACAGCGGTTTCAGGTGCTTCTTATGGAGCAAGGAATGCGATAAATCTTAAAAAAGCGTATTACTATGCCTTGAAGCTCACTATAAGGATAAACACCTTAATACTTGCATTCCTGTTGCTCTTCGCTCCGCA
Source organism: Archaeoglobaceae archaeon (assembly GCA_038882935.1). GTDB lineage: Archaea > Halobacteriota > Archaeoglobi > Archaeoglobales > Archaeoglobaceae > WYZ-LMO2. Next base: position 37,736 of record JAVZNF010000009.1, read on the forward strand.
AATTTCCTACGTTTTTGCCTATACCGAAGAGAGCCTTTTGATCTACGATGGTCTTGTGAGTTCGCTGAGAATTTTAGCCTTCATACTTCTCTTCGCTCCAATTGGCATCGCAACAAGCTCGACTTTTCAGGGAATGGGCAAGGGAGAGAAAGCTTTAGCCTTAACACTTCTTAGGGTCTCAATTCAGGTTTTATTGGCTTATTTTCTTGCCTTGGAGTTTGGAATCGGATTCGAGGGAGTTTTGCTCGGCGTAGTGTTTGGAGATGCAATCTCAGCTATTTTTGCCTTCTCGTGGATTAGGGTTGAGATGTCGAAGGTTTGAACTTACTCAGGACTTTCGACTTCTTTTATGATGAGCCCCATAACGTTTGGCTTCGCATCGAGAACCTTCGTGAAGTTCTTGTCCCCCATTATGGCGATGCTGAAACCATCTTCGAAGTTCTCGAAGTAGTAATACTCGAAGTCCTTTTCAGTCTCGTTGATTGCTGTGAAGAAGTAGTTATCCATGAAACGAAGTGCCCAGATCTTTTCGTAATTTCCCGAACTTTCGTTGAATCTGAATCCTTGGAAGAAGAAATCCACAGGGCTTTCGTTCTGAGTAAACCTCACGTAGCTTCCAGTTATGTTTCCAAAGATCATCTGCGCAAACACGAAGCTTCCATTTATTCGAGAAACGTAAGCCGAGTAATCCGAAGCTTTTCTTTGATCGATGCTCTTTGCAATTTCCAGAACAAGGGGAGCGTAGCCAATCAACAACGGATGCACTTCTTCTGCAATTGCAACGCCACCATGGAACTTAACGGTGAGATTTCCAACTTTTTGCTCTGATTGCGTCGCAAAGTAAACCTTCGAAATGTTCTCGTTCACGAAGTAAACGTCAAAGTCGCCGTATCTCGCAACTAAAAGCTCCTCAAAGCTGTGTGTAAAATCAACTATTCTCCTATCCAAATAGCTCCTGTAAGCGTAGTTGAGCTCCTGAACTGCAAGACTTTCTGTGTAGTTCACAAAAACGTCTTTTTTACCGAGTTTTTTTGCCAAAGCGTTTAGCTCAGTGAAATTGTAGTAGTATACGATTGAGTTCTCAGGTAAATAGCCTATAGCTTCGATCGTTGTAAAGTTGAACTTCGTTTCCCTCTTCTCCTTTGTTCCTCCGCCTGAAACGTATGCAAAAACGGAGCCAAGCATTATAAACGCGAGAAGTATTGCCAAGATCCTTGCAGATTTCTTTTCGAGCTTTCGAGCCATGAAAGCTTGTTTAGGAAAAGAATATAAAAGTTGCTGACCTTTAGCTCACGTAGTTCTCTCCCTCGTAGCCGAGTGTTATGTCTTGGAGCATCTTCGAAGCCAAGCCTATCAAAACTTTGTCATCCCCCACGAGCTCCCTTATGAGCATGAGAGATGCTGACTCCTTAAGCTCAACACTCTTCAAATCCTCGAGCAACTTGAGCAACCTTATCGCCAACTTGTATATTTCGGTGAGTTTTTCAATATCCTCCCCACTTATCTCCTCCTCTTCTTCATCAACGAAATCGAACTCGTCCATAGAAATACTAAAGCGCTTGATGAGGATTTAAACCTTTCTTCCTTTTCCGAAAGTCATCATCGCGTAAGGCGAAAATTATTTATCTTAACAAACCCAAAAAATAAACGGTGAAAGTATGGGTTACATGGGCAAGGTTTTAAAAGTGAATCTTAGCGAGGGTAGCGTCAGAGAGGAGAAAACCAACATCGAAATTGCCAAGAAATACCTAGGTGGCAAGGGTTATGCGGTTCGACTTTTATACGATTACCTTCTTGAATACGAAAAACTTGGAATTTCCGCCAAAGACATCGATCCTTTCGGGGAAGAGAATGTTCTAATCTTCGCCACCGGTCCGGCGACTGGTGTTATGGGATTTCCCGAGTCTGGGAGATACCACGTGATGGCTTTGAAAAGCCCGCTCACCGGTAGCATAGCTTCTGCGAACAGCGGTGGGAAGTTCGGACCTTTCATGAAGTTCGCTGGTTACGACATCATAGTCATCGAGGGAAAAAGTCCTGATCCCGTTTACATCGAAGCAACTGAAAACGGCACAGAGATAAAGTGCGCTAAGAAGCTTTGGGGGCTCAACGTGTTCGACACAACGAAAGCTCTGGAAAAAGGTGGTAGCGTCGCTTGCATAGGTCCAGCTGGTGAAAATCTAGTCTACTTCGCTTCGATAATGAACGAAGAACACAGAGCTGCAGGTAGAACGGGAGTAGGAGCTGTAATGGGGTCAAAGAAGCTAAAAGCCATAGTTGTAAGGGGTAATAAGAAGCCAGAGGTTGCGAAGCCCGATGAGTTTAAGCAGATTTCGAAGGAAATGCTTGAGAAAGTCAAAAACAACCCGATCACTGGAACTGGGTTACCAAAATACGGAACCGCTTTGCTCGTAAATGTGATCAACAACGCAGGCGGATTGCCTTATAAGAACTGGCAGAAAGCCTACAACGAAAAAGCAGACGAGATAAGTGGCGAAAGACTAGCAGAGAAATATCTAAGGAAGAGGATTGCTTGTTGGGGATGTAGTATTGGTTGCGGTAGGGCGACGGAGGTTAAAGAGGGACCGTTCATGGTTTTAAACACAGAAGGACCAGAATACGAGAGCGTTTGGGCTCTTGGCAACGACACCGCAGTTATGAACCTCGAGGCAGTGATAAAGGCAAATCATCTCTGCGACGAGCTTGGCTTGGACACGATAAGCATGGGCTCTACAATCGCTTGTGCAATGGAGCTATACGAAAAGGGATACGTTAAAGCGGAGGATTTGCAAGGGATGGATTTATCGTTTGGAAACGCTGCAGCACTCGTGGATGCTATTTGGAGAACCGCATACAAGGCTGGGTTTGGAAAGTTCTTAGCATTGGGAAGCAAAAGACTCGCAGAAACTTTTGGTGCTCCGGAGCTCTCGATGACTGTAAAAGGACTCGAAATGCCTGCTTATGATCCGAGAGCGATCAAGGGAATTGGGCTGAACTACGCAACCGCAAACCGCGGTGGATGTCACGTCAGCGGTTATTCAGTTGGTTCCGAGATTGCGGGAATGCCGAAAAAGACAGATCCACTCGTATACGACGGAAAAGCCCAGCTCGTCAAAACTTTGCAAGACTTCACATGTGTCGTTAACTCTGCGGTAAATTGCCTGTTTACAACTTTCGCACTTGGAGCCGAGGATTATGCAAAACTGCTTTCAGCAGTTACCGGCTGGGAAATGACCGCAGAGTCTTTGCTTAGAATTGGAGAGAGAATATACAACCTCGAGAGAGTTATAATGAACAAGTTCGGTTTCGATGCAAAAGATGACGTTTTGCCGAAGAGATTGATTACTGAACCTTTGCCCGACGGTGTCGCAAAAGGACACGTCGTCGATGCTAAGAGCTTCGAGAAAATGAGAGAGGAGTATTACAAGCTCCGTGGCTGGGTTAATGGAGTGCCAACAAAGGAGAAGCTAAAGGAGCTCGAGATTCCATAATTCTTTCTTTTTCTTCGATCGCGAATTCCAAGCTTTTTACTTGTCAATCGAAACTTTATCGTTGAGATGACGTTTTGGACGCTCAGCTGCCTGTCAATTTTTCTCTACCTCTATTGGAAATGAGCTAATATTTAAATCTCCCTGTCCCACGAGTGTTAAGATTGGGATAGCGTTCTGGGAGCGAAGAGCTCTGCAAGTATGTTCGCGGTGGGGAATATATTCTCCGTGTTAACAATATGCAACATCAAAAATAATCAAAGATGAGCGATATTAACTCCGAGCTTTTCGAGAACCCTCTTTTTCTTCTCTATTGCCTTCAAAACCGCTTCATCGATTTTTCTCCTCATCTCCTCAAAATCCCTTGGAGTTTCTTCACCCACAACTTTTTTCAGCGGTGTGTAAGCCGATTCCCTAAACCTCGGCTTTATCTCTCTTCTAAGGTTATCCTCAATCACGTAAGCGCCTTCACCACTTTCAACCCAGCCAACTTCCTCGATTTTCACGTTCACATCCCTTACAGCTTTCTTAACCTCCTTAGCAACGCTTTCAGGACAAATGATCATGAGCGAATCGGTTGAAACGCCCATGAAATCTATTTTCAACTCCTCAAGCATTTTTAGCACCTTTGGATTCACAGACTTTCTTAGCTTTTCGAGATCGAAAACCAAAGCTTTTTTCGCAGTTTTTGCTATCTCCTCCGCGTCTCCCCTTATCCCGCCGTTCGTAACATCGCTCATAGAGTGAATCTTTGGAACGAGATTCGAGGAAAAGATTGCCCTCACGGCTTTTATGAAGTCCAAATTTATCGTTTCTTCGATGACTTCATGCATCCCGTAGTAAATCGCAGTCGTCGTTATCGTTCCCCCTCCAGCGCCTTCGGTTAAAAGAATTAGATCTCCTTCCTTTGCATTCCTCCTTGGCAATACGTGCATTGCAACACCAACGCAACCAACGCAACCTGTCATACGCTCTCCTATGACCATGTCTCCGCCAATTCTAAGCGTTGAACCAGCGACAAGCGGCACATTTGTCGCTTCGCAAACCGTCGCAATTCCGGCGATGTGGTCGAAGATCTTGCTGACATCTCCGTCGTCAGCGATGTGTATATCGGAAAAAACCGCAACCGGTTCTGCGCCTTTTACGTAAACATCTCTCATCGCAGCCCTCGTAACATGGAAGCCTGCAACAAATGGAAATTCGCTTAAACGAGAATGAATTCCATCGACCGCCACTGTGATGTAAAATCCATTCCTTTCGACAACTCCTGCATCGTCCAGATCTCTCGGCGATAGAACCGCAGAGACGCGGCTCATTTCTCCGATCTTCGAGTGGACGTAAAAGTCCCCCCTCCCTCTGCTTCCGACGCCGAAGAGCCCCATTGTGACTCCTGTGCGATAATAATCGAGAAGCCAGTTCGTCTTTGAGTATGCGTTCTTCACTTCCAAAACGACTGCTTTAGCCCAAGAAAGCGCCTTATCAAAATCCCAATCCTTTATCTCAGCTATTCTCTCCGCAAGCATTTTTTCAACTTCCTCTTCACTCTTCTTCGCCAACATCTTTTTCGCATATCCTTCGAGATCCATGGTTACACCTCGCTGACCAATATTATCCCGATGACTATTAACGCTATCCCTACGAGCACCCTTGCAGACAATGCCTCGGCCAAAAAAATCGCAGAAAGCAATGCAGTGATCATTGGGTAAACTGCGGTTATCGCTACTGCCTTGCTCGCTCCAATGCTCTTCAGAGATTCGAAGTAGAGAATCATCGCAAAGGCTCCACTTATCGCTCCCGAAAGCACGAGGAGAATAATCGCCTTAGATGCTGTCATCTCGAAGGACTTCAAAGCTAAAGAGAGTAAGAATATTGCAACGAATCCACCAAATGCTCTTATCACTATTGCTGGGTAGACTGAGATTTCTTGAAGCGCATATCTGTCGAGGATTGGCGCAATTCCCCAAAGAGCTGCTGCGAGCAATGCAAGAATTTCGCCTCTCATGGCTCAAAAAATTTGGCTAAGTATTAAGCGGTTGTGATCAAAAAGCTTTAAATCTTTGTGCTTCACGTTTTTTTATGAAAATTGTTGTTCTTGGTGGGGCTGGGCATATAGGTTCAAGGATCGTTGACGAGATTCTCAGGCTCAGCCCTTCTGCTCACGTGACAATTGCGGACATCGACGAAATTAAGGGACAACAGATTGCAAAACAGATGGGAGTGGATTTCGTTAAAGCAGACGTCACTCGTTCTGGGGAGCTTTTGGAGATCTTGAAAGGGAAAGATGTTGTCGTGAACGCTGTGGGACCATTCTACAGATTTGGGGTGCAAGTGCTCAAAACCGCGCTCACCGCTGGGATTAGCTATGTGGACATAAACGACGACTACGATTCCACGCTTGAAGGACTTGCGCTCGATAGAATTGCAAGGGAAAAAGGCGTAACTGCGATAATCGGAATGGGTGCAACTCCAGGGATTACGAATGTTTTGGCAAGCATTGGTGCTGAGAAAATGGATGAAGTCGAGGAGATCGGAACATACTGGATATGGACTGCAATTGATCCAACGATGGGAAATGCGATAATAGAGCACTTTTTCCATGCGATCACGGGCAATGTGAAGGTGTTCAAAAATGGGAATTGGGTGGATGAAAAAGCTCTTTCGGAAGCCGAGACTTTCGATTTCCCTGAGCCCATCGGAACTTGGGAAGTCGCAATCGTTGGGCATCCTGAACCCATAACAATCCCGAGATATATAAAAGCGAAAAACGTCTTCAACAAAGGTGGAATTTGGCCTTCAGAACTGAACGAGATCGCAAAAGTCTTCGCTCAGCTCGGTTTAACTGGTGAGGGAATCGTAAACTTGCGAGGACAGCAGTTCAAGGCAATCGAGATCGCAGTTGCAGTAGCGATGTCTCTGAACCAGCTTGTTCCTGCAGAAGAACTCCAAAACACATTGGCAAAGATCTACGAGAGACTTGGTGACTACTCGCTCATGGGCATGGGCTTGGGAGTTAAGATAAAGGGGAAAAAAGATGATGAAGGCTACGTGATCGAATACGGTATTGCGTTCAAAGACTCTGCACAAGCAACCGCTTTACCTTGCGCTGTTAGCGCTTTGGAGATTGCAAAGAGCGAGATGCAAAAAGGTGTTTTCCCGCCCGAGGCCAAGGTTTTTGATCTCAACAAAGTTATCTCAGAGGTCAAAAAGATATCGAAGATCGATTGCACCGAGATTAGGAGTTATAGCGTCTGAGGTGATGTTTATGCCGATCTCGGATTTGGTCTCTTGGAGTGTATCCTGCGTATATGCATAGGGGGCTCCGATACTCGTGATCGCTGTCGTTTATCACTGGCAGAGAATTCTTGAGCTATTGCAAAGAGTGATCAAAGTTGCTCTTTCTGGGAAACGAAGCTTGTGCACCTTGACTTGCCTTCAGATGCTATTTTAACGATGCTGAGGAAGAATACGCTGGAATCTATCCCCAAAGAGGTATAGAGCAATGCGGTTAATTCATGCAGGAGTTTTTAGGGCTAAAGCTTGGGAGAAGCTAAAAGAGCTTGTGGAGTTCTTAGTGCAGAAATCCGCTGACGTTGTGCTCGTTGGCTGTAAGCTTGGGGATCCTGAAATGCAGAAAACGCTACAGATAGATATAAAGCCGAAATGATCGCCTTAAACAGACGCGTCGATTTAGCAATACTCGTAGACACGAAGGAGACTTTGAAGCTACCGCTGAAAGAAGTAAAGAAGCTTGGAGAGAAAAGAGCTCGGCGAGATTGCAAAAATCAGGGATTTTTCGGAGCTTTTAACGCAAGTTTTCAGCCTTGAGGAATACAAGCCCTGTGGGGTGCAATAAAAACAAAAAAGAGTCGAATACGATAAAGGTCGTTCAAGTCCTAAAATTTTAGGGGCAAAGTTTATTAAAAGAAGAACATTCTAAAAAATTAAGTATGAATCTGCTACTGCTGACAGTAGTTGCAGTTACCATTTTTATTGTCGCTGCAACCGCTTTAAAAACAGCCGAGGAGCCAGAGTTCTGTGCCTCTTGTCATTTAATGAAAGACCAGATAGATTCTTGGACAAAAAGCGTCCATAGAAGTGTAATGTGTGTTGAATGCCATTTGCCACGACAAAATCCGATCGAATACTACTACTGGAAAGTACGGCTCGGTTTAAATGACTACATCAAGTTCTATGTTTATTCCGTTGACGAAGTAAGTTTAAAGCACAAAGAAATCGTTAAAAATAACTGTCTTAGATGTCATTCCGAAGTTCTGAGCCTTGTGAATGTGAGTAGAGATTGTTGGTATTGCCACAAAGTCGTGCATAATCTGGGGGTGGGGATATGAAAATCGCTAGAGTTTTGGCTTATTCCATGCTCTTTTTTGGATTTGCTTTGTTCCTACTTTGTGCCGCTCCAGAAAAAGGGATTGAGTTCAGAACTGCCTACTACCAGATCCCCGAAAATGAGCTTGATCCTCCCGTTTGGGCAAAAGCTTATCCTTTGCATTACGAGAGATTTATGCTTAACTCAAAACCGTCGCCGATGAACAAAAGCAAATATCAGAAAGGTTGGGATGAGGATTTGATTATCTATGACAAGCTTTCTGAATTTCCGTATTTAGCGCTTCTCTACCACGGCTGGGGATTTGGAATCGAATACAACGTTCCAAGAGGGCATTATTACAGAATAATAGATCAAATAGAAATTGACAAGTCAAGAGTGGCACCTGGGGGTGTTTGTTTAAGTTGTAAAAGCCCATATGCTCCAAAGCTCGAAAAAGAGCATGGCTTAGCTTACTACAGAACACCATACTTCGAAGCTCTTGCTTGGATTCCAGAAAAGCATAAAGAGCTCGGAGATTCCTGCTCAGATTGTCATAGACCAGACGCTTCGCTAAAGATAAGCAGAGATTTTACACTCAGCAATGCATTGAAACAAATAGGATACGATCCAAATAACTTACCAAACTCGCTGATGAGGAGCCTCGTTTGCGCACAATGCCATTCAACCTATATAATTCCAAGGGATGAGAAGATGAAGCCTATAGGTCTCTTTTTCCCGTGGAATTATAGCAAATCCCTCAACGATATCAGTATCGAAGAGATAATAGCTGTGATTAGATCAAATGATTCCCACAAAGAGTGGACGCAAAAAGTCACAGGCTTCAAACTAGGATACATAAGACATCCAGAGTTTGAACTCTATGCAAGGAATTCCACACACTGGCTCGCAGGAGTTGCTTGCGCGGACTGTCATATGGGTTACGTGAAAATTGGTGGATACAAGATTACAGATCACTTGATCGCAAGTCCTTTGAAAAAAGACCTCAGAACTTGCAAGCAATGTCATACGCAGAGCGAGGAATGGTTAAAGCAAAGAGTTTTCGAAATCCAAGATAGAACGATCAGCCTTCTGATAAGATCTGGTTACAACCTAGCTGAGACCGCAAAATTGTTCGAAATCACAAACAAAGCGAAAAGCGAGGGAGTTAAGATAGATGAGAAAGCATACGAAACTGCAAAGGAATTATACATAGAAGCGTTCTACAGACACGTGTTCGTTCAAGCGGAAAACTCCTACGGTTTCCATAATCCAGAAGAAGCTATGAGAATTCTCGGCGATGCGATTGCGATGGCTTCCGAAGCAAAAGCTATCCTGAGATCTGAACTTCAGAAGGCAAACGTTGACGTTCCAATTATGATCGATCTCGAGCTGGAAAAATACTTGAACAATCGAGGGGAAAAGATGTTGAAATTCAAACATGAGCAAGAGTTCAAAGATCCCTTCGGGACACAAGAGATCATCGTTTCCATTAAGCAAAGTTAATAATTTAAAAATTATAAGATTATTCTTTGCCTATAGCCGCATTCAGGGCATCGAGTATCGTTTAAATCGATTCTCCTTACGTAAAAGCCTTCTCTTTCGATCAGCAATTTGCCGCAGTTCGGACAGTATGTGTTTTCGTACTTGTGCCCCCAGACGTTGCCAGCATAAACGTATTCCACGCCCTCGTTCTTTGCTATTTCAATCGCCTCCTCTATTTTCTTCACTGGTGTCATCGGTTTATCGAGCATTTTGAAATCTGGATGAAACCGAGAAAAATGCACGGGAATACTTTTGTCAACCGATACAACCCACCTCGCAAATTCAGCTATCTCCTCTCTGCTATCGTTCTCCTCCGGAATTATTAGATACGTTATCTCCACAAAAACACCTTTTTTATGCATATGCTCAACAGTTCTCAACACGTTCTCAAGCTTCGCTTTGCAGATCTTGCTGTAAAATCTCTGTGTAAAAGCCTTCACATCGACGTTCGCAGCATCCAATGCCTTGAACTGATCGAACTGATCCACCGCCTCCGGGGTCATGTATCCGTTTGTAACGTAAACGACGAAGAATCCATGACTCTTCACGAGTTTTGAGGAGTCTAAGGCAAACTCGTGCCAAATCGCTGGTTCATTGTAAGTCCAAGCAACTCCATCTGCTTTTCTTTCTCTGCAAAGCCTTAAAACATCCTCCGGACTAAGCTTTCTGAGATAGGGATAGCTGAGATCCGAAAAGGAGATTTCGAAGTTCTGGCAGTGATCGCATTTGAAGTTACAGCTGACGCTTCCGAAAGATAAAACTTTGCTTCCAGGCTTGTAGTTGTGCAATGGCTTCTTTTCAATCGGATCCAAGGCTATTGAGGATGCTAGTCCGTAGTTGTATACCACTAATTTCCCATTTTCGTTCTTTCTGACTTTGCAAATTCCCCATCCATTGTTCTTCAACTTGCAGTTGTGCCAGCAAGTTTTACAACGGACTTCTCCGTTTAGCTTCTCGTAGAGATACGACTCGACGACCATAGCTCTCTCAGTTCTTTCGCATAATCCTCGGGAGCGAAGAACACAACGCTCTCATCTTGGAATATCTTGGGGAAGAAGACGTCGCACCAGTAGTATTTGCCAAAAGGCGTCCTTGCAACGATGTGGAAGTTCGTTCTGAAGTGATCCCCGAGCTTGTCTGCGCAGAAGAACGTGAAGTTAAATGCGTTGAAGCCCTTGGTTTCGTAATACTTCAAGATCTTCACAATGCCTTCCGAAAATCCTTGAAGCTGTTCATCGCTCATCTTCGAAAACTCTTTCTCTTCGGGTATTCCAATCACGTGCATAAAGCCCTTGGGAGCGAAAGCAGAGATCCAATCTGTTTTTTTCGTTCTACCTATGTATCTCTCACCACCTTTTTCTCGATCCAAAAGCACGCTCCAGAAGTCTTTCCCATTGCGCTCCATAAACTCAAGCGCACCCCAGTCGAGTCTCGCGAAGTAGTCTGGAGAATTCTCGGATGCGATGAATTGTATGTGAGGATGCATTATGCTACTGCCCGCTGGCTTCAGGTAGTTCATTCCAATGGTTATGAAAAGCTTCTCGTTTGGAAGCATTCTGATGTAATCTTGCACGAGTTTAAATGCATCAAAGAAGTGCGTCTCTTTGAACTCGGACAACCTTAAAAAGTGCTTTTCAGTCAACCTCAAAACAAGTGAATACTTCGAATAGGGAATTAGATTCGAGAAAGCCCTACATTCACCCCTTTTCCAAATCTCACCCCTCATAATCTCCGGATCTCGCGAAACCATGCTTTCTATTCTTTCCTCACAAAACGGACACCAACTCCTTGTGCTCTCGATTTCCTCGTCGAAGCTTTCGCTCTTCAACGAGATCCCCTTCTTCACGATTCTGCTCGTCTGAAGCGTTAGTGGATCGTAGCGAATCTCGACAATGCTCTCCTCAACCTTGCCTCCTATAAGAATCTTCGAGACTTCTACCTCTCTTCTGAATTCCATGCTTATCTCTTACCGAATTGCAGATTTAAGATTTGCGTTCAATGTCGCAGAGCTCAAAAGCTATTGCGCAGGATGTCAGCTGTGAACTATGATTTTTTTAACTATTTCTGCCCCTTTGAGTTCAAATACTTCGTTATCACGTCGATAAGGGTTTTTCTATTTAAGGGTTTCCCGATTACCTCTTTTGCACCAGCTCTCAACAGCTCCTCGCCACGCTGGGTTGCGAATGCTGTAACTCCTACTATTACGGCGTTGGGATCTACTTTCAAGATCTCCCTTGTCGCTTCCACACCATCCATGACAGGCATCGAGATATCCATCAGAACAATTTCGGGTTTGAAAAATCTGTATACTCTAACCGCTTCCTCACCGTTCGTCGCAGTTAGCAAGTCGAAGTCTCGAAGAAAAATCTTGTAGATCTCGATTAAAACTTCATCATCGTCAACGACAAGCACTCTTGTTTTTCTGTTAACCATGATTGTTCTGAAGGATTTTTCTTATTTAAGCGTTGCTTCCACTTCTGAAATTACGCAGGGCTGGAAAGATTTTTTAATTTTTCAGAGAAAAATTGAAAACATGTTCGAGGTTGCAATCGTAGGCGGTGGCCCCGCTGGGTTAACGGCTGCGATCTACTCCGCAAGGTATGGGCTGAAGACGATCGTCTTCGAAACTTTCGATCCGGTTTCACAGCTTTCAATGGCCTCAAAGATCGAAAATTATCCAGGTTTTGAAGGCAGTGGAATCGAGTTGCTTGAAAAGATGAAGGAGCAAGCTTTGAAAGCGGGTGCGGAGATCAGAATGGAGAAGATCGAGAAAATTCTAAAAAAGGACGAGAGCTTTTTGCTAATTGGTGAAAGCGAATACGAAGCAAGAGCAGTGATAATAGCAACAGGTGGGAAGCACAGAAGCGCTGGCTTTGAGAACGAGGATGCTTTCATCGGAAAAGGAATAAGCTACTGTGCAACCTGCGACGGTGCCCTTTATCGAGGAAAGAAAGTCATCGTATATGGGAGCGGAAAAGAAGCAGTTAGCGATGCGATTTACTTGCACGATATAGGTTGCGACGTCAAGCTCATCTCGAGGTCTCCTTTGAGAGTTGAGGAAGCGATGATCGACGAGCTTTCTAAGAGAAGGGTTGAGATAGTTACGAACGCAAACCTGAGAAGGGTTGAGGGAAAAAAGAAGGTGGAGAAGGCGATAATTTTCCTGCGGGATAAAAAGGAGGAGGTTACGATAGAGTGCGATGCAGTTTTCGTTGCAATCGGAATGAGACCCGCAACCGACGTAGTTGCAGAGCTTGGTGTGGAAAGAGATGTGATGGGTTACATCAAAGTAGATAGAGAACAGAGAACAAACGTTCCCGGAGTTTTCGCAGCTGGTGACTGCTGTAATAACCCGCTTAAGCAAGTCGTTACCGCTTGCGGTGATGGAGCGATTGCTGCATTCTCAGCTTACAAGTTTCTCAAGGAAGGAACCTAATCTATTTTCAACCTCACGAACAAGCGTTTCGAGTGCATCGGAGTGTTCGATCTTTACCCCAAGGTAACTTCCGACAGCTTTGATCACGTTTGGATTCCAGAAAAGCCCGTGCAGATACGTGCCCCAGCACATTCCATCGTCGCTCTCGCAACCCTCGTCTTCGAAAATCGGTTTCGATGAAGTTGTAACACCTTTGTGGATCTCGTATCCCCAGACAGTTTCACCCTTGATCCGATTTATGATTTCCGCATTTCCCGTGACCTTTTTCGAAACCTGAACAGTCCTCTTCCTGTATTCTTCAAATCTCGTCTCAGCATCCAACAAGCAAAGTCCTTCAACACTCAAAAAACCGTGTTCAACGCCAAAGTCAACGAGCTTTTTCCCCAACATCTGATAGCCACCGCATATCCCTATTATGAGCTTTTTCCCCGCAATCTTCTTTATCTCCTCGTAAATTGGTGAAGATTTCAGCATTTTCAAGTCTGCGATCGTATCCTTGCTACCGGGTATTATCAGAATCTCGCAGTCTGGCTTCGATTTCAGATCGACAAACTTTGAAACACTTCGCAACGGTTCGAAGTCCGTGAAATTTGCTATCCTTGGAAGTCTGAGGATACCAATCAAACCATCCCCTTTCCAATCTTCAATGCTCAGCGAATCCTCCGAGGGAAACGGAGCTTCTAGGTATGGTATAACTGCGACAACCGGAACTCTGCAAAGATCCTCGAGCTTTTTTATCCCATCAAGGAGGAACTCCTCTCTCCCGCGAAGCCTGTTTATGATGAATCCAACGATCATCGCCCTTATGTCTTCCGGAAGAAGAGAATAAGTTCCGTAGAGTGAAGCAAAAGCACCACCACGATCTATGTCGGTCACAAGGAAGATCCGAGGCTTTGCGAATCTTGCAATGAAGATGTTCGCAAGATCACGCTCGTATAGGTTTATTTCCGCCATTCCTCCGGCGCCCTCAATTACGATAACTTCGTACTCTTCCGCAAGACTTTGATAAGCTCTTTCTACGACTTTTTTAAGCTTTGGAACGAGTTTGTAGTACTCCCTCGAATCTACGTCGCAAACCGCTTCTCCAAGAACGATGAGCTGTGAAACAAAATTTCCCTTTGGTTTAAGCAAAATTGGGTTCATTCTCTCGTCCGGTTCTATCCCAGCAGAAAATGCCTGCATCGCCTGAGCTATTGCAATCTCTTTGCCATTCTTTGTAACAAAAGAGTTTAGGCTCATGTTCTGCGCTTTAAATGGTGCAACTTCGTAGCCCCTTTTTGCAAGAATTCTGCAGAAAGCCATTGCAAGCAAAGATTTTCCAGCACTACTCGTTGTTCCACCAACCATTATCGCCTTTACTGCCATCTCTCGTAATCCACCTCAACGCCAAGTTGTTCCATGATCCTCGCAACGGTGAAGTTTACGAGATCATCAATAGTTTTCGGCTTCGAATAAAAAGACAAAACAAGAGGAAAAACGATAACTCCGAGGTTTGAAAGCCTTAAAAGAGCTTCGAGATGTGCAGAGTGAAGTGGGGCTTCACGAAACGCAATCAAAAGCTTTCTTCTCTCCTTCAAGGTTACATCTGCAGACCTTGTAACGAGGTTTGAAGTTATCCCATACGCTATACTCGAGGCAGTTTTCATTGAGCAAGGCACAATAGCCATGCCGTCGTGTTTGAAGCTACCGCTCGCGATTGGAGCGTAGATCTCGTCTTCGTCGTAGAATTTCGTCGCGATCTCTCTAAGATAGCCCTCGTCAAAGTTTGTTTCGATTTTCATCGTTATCTTCGCAGGTCTTGTTGCGATTGCAATGACTTCATGCCCATTTTCTAAGAGCTTTTCTATTAACCTAATGCCAACTATTTGACCGCTGGCTCCCGTGAGAGCGACAACGAATTTCATACAAGCGGTTCTATGTCTTCATCGAACAACTGAAGAGTTTTCTCAACCCTCTCCTTTTCCGCAGACTCGATCCCCTCTTTGGCTTCGAGCGCAAGCTGTTGCAGTTCCTTAACTCTTGGTGCATCGGTTACGTTCGCCAGCAAAACAAGAGCTGCGACATATTTCGTTCTCCTCGTTGGATAATCTCCTGCTCTGACTTCAACACCTGAGATTTGTTCTTCGAGCCAGACTTTGGCTTTTTCAAGTCCTTTTCGATCAAGATGCTCGGGAGGACCTGCAACTAAGATCAAAGCTCTCTCAGCGCTGTTTATGTTGCACGGCAAGGTCAATCTGCCGAGTGCCGCTCTTCGAACAAGCGAGGCGATTTTTATCGCCTTATCTCCTTCAATCGTCTCCATCTTCTCCTTTTTCTTCTTGAAGAGAGAAAACCCCTTCTTATCGGTCTCAGCCAAGCTTGTAGCGTATCCAATGGAAGATATCCCTCCACCACGGAGCGTGTTTATGACTTCACTGCTATCCACAACCATCTCACCAACAAGGTTTTCCTCGATTGGCTCGCCAGCTCTTGCCAACAACGCTATTCTCCTAACTATTTCCTCGTTTATCTTTGCAAAAGACTCTCTTAAACTCATTCCCTCGAACTTCCACGCTCCGTTGTCGAATAAAATCAAGTTATCAACGTATTTCATAAGGCTTACCATGCTCCTCGCTGCGTTCAGAGAATACAGCTTCCCCTCCTCAGGAGCGGGTAAAATGCCAAAGGCGTAAACTGGTTCAGAATACATCTCCTGCAAATGTTTTGCAAGCACAGGAGCTCCGCCACTTCCAGTTCCTCCTCCAAGACCAGCTATTATTAAGAAGGCATCAAGATCGTGGGTTCCTCGTTCATCTATAGCGTTTAAAATCGTTTCAATCTCATCCTGAGCAATTTTTGCGCCTAGTTTGTTGTCCGTGCCGACTCCGTGCCCCTTCACGACTGTCTGACCGATCAGAATTCTATCCTTCATCGGAACATGTTTTAGACCAACCAAATCTGTTCTCGCTGTGTTTACCGCTAGCCATCTCATCTTTGTGTTCGAACCACGCATTTTCTCGTTTTCAACGAACATGTCCAGTATCTTTCCTCCCGCCTGCCCAAACCCGATGACAAAGAATCTCATCCCCTCCCCTCCACTGCTTTCTTCGCTATTTATTTAAATCTTTTGCCGATGCCAATCAACTTTATCGCTGGAATTTCTGCAAGGCTCTCCTTATGAAGTTGTTCGAGAACTCCTCATAGTCGAGCTCTGCGATTGCTCTTAGCGTCTCCACAATGTACTTCTCCTGCTGTCTAAAGAACTCCCTTGCGGTTTTGCTCAAACTCCCACTGTAAAAAGTGCTCTTGTAGGCAACTCGAAGCAAGTATAGGGCGTTGAGCATGGTTCTTAGCCTAAAAGCGTTTTCATAATTTCCAAGGAATTTTTCGAGCTTGAATCCGATCCTTTTAGCCCTCCTGCAATCCACGTGACACGGGTAGAAGTTCATTGTGAAGAATTGGGGAAAAAAGCAAACCTCCGATTTCTTTAACGAGTCGATCAAGCTTTCAAACGTTCCAAACTCGAAACATTCAAGTATTAGCTTTGTTTCAAGCGGAAAATCGCCTTTGCTCCTTGCGTAAGCTTTTACGCAACACTCTGGATAGCCAAAGGCTTCGCCCTCAAGCTTTATCAACTTCCTACGACCTCTCTCAAAGTCAATGGCACCGGAGAGAACTCTATTTTCAAGTCTCTGAATTGCCCTTACGAATCTCTTATCCTTTGCAACGAAAAACAAACTCGCGGGAATGATCTTTGAATCGCTCAGAATTCTGCTCACTCTTGCTTCGAGTAAAAAAGCTCTTAAACCGTTTTTATTGCAGAAATCCGCTTCTAAACTTCGAGGTTCAAAGGGTTTCAAGGTTACAAGCTTAGAAATTCCCGCAAAAATGCGAGATACCTCGATAAAAAATACGGGATTTGAAAGAAAACTGCGAACGTTAACCTTGAGCACGTTTTTTCTCGAGCTCCTCAATATACTGCTTTGTTGCAACGTAAGTGGTGGAGCCAGAAGACCAATAGCCAGCGATTCCCTGATCGATCAAGTCTTGGACTATTTTCTTAACCTTCGCCTTGTCAAGCTGGGTTATTTTGGCAAGTTCGGGTATTTTCCATGTCTTCTTGCTGAGTTGATCCAAAACCTTCTTTTTCTCCTCTTCAGTGTAAGTAACCTCAGCCATTCAGACCACCAAAAAAAGTAAGAGTGTGGATATATAAATCTACCACCTAAACTGCGTAGTCGTTCTGAGCTCGCTGTAGATGTATGGGGTGATTCTGTAGTCGTCTATCAAGTGCTCCGTGAACTCAAGTCCAGTGAGCTCGAAGAACTTTTCCCAACCAATTCTGTCGACCCACTCGATCAGCCTCTCGTGCTTCCTTGCGTTGTTTGCCCAGGCTTCGAGAATTTGCTTTATGTATTTCACAAGCGTTGGCCATCTTGGTGGTTCGTTTGGCACCCATGGCACGACGACTTTCGAAAGCTCTGGCATTCTACGGGCATCGCTTATCTTACCACCGACCATTATCGCAGCTCCGTCGTTTTCTGGATCGAACAACGGCATGCCTGGGCACATTGTGTAGCAGTTACCGCAATACATGCACTTCTCAACATCGACCTTGATCGTCTTCGCCTTCATATCCGGCTTCAAAGCTCCAGTTGGACATGCTGCGACTGTTGAGGGGATCTCGCAAGTTCTTCTCACAAGATCGTCATCCGGCAAAGGTGGTGTGCGATGGATGCCGACGATGGCAATGTCTGAAGCGTGCACCGCTCCGCACATGTTTGCGCAACAGGCAAGGCTTATCCTGCACATCGCGGGAAGCTTGTGATCGACAAAGTATTCGTAGAGCTCATCCATCACAGCTTTCACGATTCCCGACGCATCAATAGCTGGAGTATGGCAGTGGATCCAACCTTGGGTGTGAACGATGTTGCTAAGCCCGTATTTACCTGTGACAGCATCCCAAGTTCCACCGCATGGAAAGCCAACTTTTTCCTTTACTTCTTTGATGAGCGCATCCACCTTGTTTTTGTCTGTGACAAAGAACTCGACGTTGTTCCTCGAAGTCCATCGCAGGTAGCCATCGCTGTATTTGTCCGCGATGTCGCAGAGCTCACGAATCGTGAAAATGCTCAAAAGCCTCGGAGTTCCAAAGCGAACAACGTAAATCTCGTCCCCACTCTCAGCGACTCTCCTTATCACGCCAGGTTTCACAACTTCGTGGAACTTCCACTTCCCGTAGTTCTTCTTTATCACTGGATGCAGCATCAACTCATACTTTGGCGGACCAAAATCTGTCTTCACCATCAGAACATCCCCCTCTTCTTCAACTCCTCGATATACGGTGATGGTCTCAATTCTTCCTTATTGAAGAACATGAACGGGTTGTTTCTTGGAGCCTTCACTATGCGCACATCAGCGGATTTGCCAATAACCTTCAGATACTCCCTCATTCCCTTTCTCCATATCAACTCGCCAAGCCTTTCTCTGAACTTTCCTTCCTCGTCCCACCACTCGAAAGTTGCGTTCAGTATTTCCTTTATCTCGTCGTATGGTTTCTTAATCTCAATGAACGGCACCGCAACCCAGCCGATAATTGCACCTTCAAGAACTGGTGCTTTCGCACCTACGAGAATTGTCGCGCCTCTCTCTTTCCCCGGTTTCAGCGCTTTCGGCATCTTGTTTATGCAGTGCATACAGCGAACGCAGTTCTTCGCATCGATCTTAAGCTCCTTCCCATTCCAGCTTATCGCCTTTGTCGGGCAAAGCTTTACTACTTCGTTCTCTATGTCCATCCACTTCGCATACTCCTTAACGGCTTCGTTGTCTATCTGAATTTCGTCTTTCCACGTGCCAATGATCGCAAAGTCTGCTCTTGCCTTCGAGGCGACGCAGTCGTTGGGGCAACCAGAGCACTTTATCTTGAACTTGTAAGGCCACATTGGTCTATGCAGCTCGTTTTGGTATGTTATCGTTAGATCGTAGCAAAGATCGAGGGTGTCGTAGCAAGCGAACTCGCAAAGCGCAGGACCCATGCAGGCCGAGGGTGTTCTCAACGCAGAACCACTTCCGCCAAGGTCGAATGGGATTTCAAGCTTGCCGAGGTCTTCAAAACAAGGCTGTAAATACTCACTCCTCGTTCCAAGGAAGATTACGTCTCCAGTAGAGCCATGCATGTTCGTTATCCCGCTTCCCCACTTCTCCCACACGTCGCACAATCCACGAAGGGCTTTCGTTGAATAAAACCAGCCCGCAGGCATGTTGACACGCATTGTATGGAAATGCTCGACTTCCGGCACCTTGTCGCCCAAGTCAGAGTATCTGCCTATAACTCCCCCACCATAACCAACCACTGAAACGATTCCGCCATGTTTCCAGTGTGTCTTCTTGTCTTTGTAGGAGATTTCGAGCTGTTTCAGCAACCCACGAGCAGTCTTTGGCAATTTTACATCTTTGCCCTGTGAAGCTAGTTTTTCCATGTTCTCAGCAGTCTTCTTTATTTCCTTAACGAAACTAGGCCATGGACCCTTCTCAAGTTCATCAACCAATGGCGTTTCTGACATTTCGCCACCTCCAAAGCTCTTTCGTTTGCCAATATATAAGAATTTCGAATTTCAACCGAATTCAGCAGTTTCAAATACCACAACACTTAAAAACCCTCGATTGAAGTAGAGAGAAGCCCGGGTGGTGTAGTCCGGCCCAACATGTGGGCCTGTCGAGCCCACGCCCCGGGTTCAAATCCCGGCCCGGGCGCTAAAAATTTTTGAAAGGATTTTGTGCGAACGCGTGAACGACAGTAGCACTTTAAGTTGCTGCCATCTTCGAATCTCTCGAAGATCTTAGAGTTATCAACGCCTTTCGCTTTCAACAAAAGCTATCAAGAACTTAATCTTCCTTCCAATTCTCTCCTCGATTCTCTTCACGAGTTCCTCGTCCTCAAAATCCCTGATCTCTCCTTCACAAATGTTCAGGTGTGGTTTCAGATTTAATTCGATCCTCATTTCGTCGCCAATTGTGAACACATCGAGCAATTTGAGAGCTTTAAGCATCAGAACATTCGTGTAAAGCGTGGAAAAGCTCGTAGTCGGAAATTCTTCTCTCATTTTTTCGAGGATCTCACTCAAAGTCGGATGCCTTATTCCGAGAGCTGCGATCAATTCAATCAACTTTAGCCTTTGAGGTGTTAGCTTTAGATTCGCAGACTTCATCACTTCGATCGCCTTGTTTTTCCACAGCTCAAAGTTGTGCGCATTGTTTTTATATTTTTTCTTTTTAGAAATTGTTTCTAAATCGAAACTTTTTTAAATTCTAAGGATTCATCGTTTTAGGGTGGTTTTGTGGAGAGAAGGAAGAGATGGACTACTGATTGGTGGCCGGATAGGTTGAATTTGAAGATTTTGAGGCAAAATTGTCCAAAAAGCAACCCTTACGGCTCGGATTTTGACTACGCGAAGGAATTCGAGAGTCTCGATCTTGAAGCGGTGAAAAAAGATTTGAAAGAACTGATGACGAAGTCCCAAGATTGGTGGCCCGCTGATTTCGGTCACTATGGGCCGCTCTTCATTCGTTTAGCCTGGCACAGCGCTGGGAGTTATAGGATTTTCGACGGTAGAGGTGGGGCAAGAGCTGGAGAGATTAGATTTCCACCAAGGATCAACTGGCCTGACAATATCAACCTCGATAAGGCAATTCGCCTACTCTGGCCAATAAAGCAAAAGTATGGAAGAAAAATATCTTGGGCTGATTTGATTGTTTTGGCTGGAAACGTTGCTTTGGAGTCGATGGGCGTAAAAACGATCGGGTTTGCAGGCGGTAGAGAAGACATTTGGGAACCCGACGAAAGTGCAGATTGGGGACCAGAGATTGAAATGCTTTCGGGAAAAGAGCGCTTTAAAGAAGGTGAATTGGAGAGACCCTTCGCAGCGACTGAAATGGGACTAATTTACGTTAACCCTGAGGGTCCTGAGGGTAACCCGGATCCAGTTGAATCCGCAAAGCAAATCCGCGAAGCCTTTAGAAGGATGGGAATGAACGATGAAGAAACCGTAGCCTTGATCGCTGGTGGACATGCGTTTGGCAAATGCCATGGCGCAGCGCCAAACACGTTTCTCGGACCAGATCCAAGCTCTTCGCCGATAGAACAACAGGGCTTGGGATGGAAGTTCAACTACAAAAGCGGAAAAGGTCCAGACACCTTTACCTCTGGCTTCGAGCTCACTTGGAGTCCCACACCGACGAAATTTGGAATTCAATACCTCCATCTTCTCTTCAAACACGAGTGGGAACTCACAAAGAGCCCTGCGGGGAGATATCAATGGGTCGCAAAAGATGCTCCAGCAATAATTCCAGATGCACACGATCCAAAGAAAAAGCACCCGCCGATGATGCTCACCTCTGACTTAGCTTTGAGATTTGACCCAGTGTATTCAAAGATCGCAAAAAGGTTCTTGGAGAACCCGAAGGAGTTCGAAGAAGCGTTCGCTAAAGCCTGGTTCAAGCTGATTCATCGCGATCTTGGTCCAAGAGATTGCTACCTCGGCAAAGATGTGCCGAAAGATGTTTTCATTTGGCAGGATCCACTGCCTGCAAGAGATTACGAGTTGATCGACGAAAAAGACGTTGAGGAACTGAAAAAGGAGATTCTAAGCCATGATCTCAGTGTTCAACAGCTCGTATACACAGCACTATCTTCTGCTCTAACTTACAGAGACTCAGACAGAAAAGGCGGAGTCAATGGGGCAAGAATAAGACTTCTACCGCTCAGAAACTGGGAGGTGAATCATCCAAAGGACTTAGAGAAGGTGATTGCGGTTTATGAGAAAATCAAGGCTGGTTTCGATGCAAAGAATGAAAGAAAAGGGAAGAAGGTTTCCATAGCAGATCTGATAGTCATTGGTGGAAATGCAGCAATTGAAGAATCTGCTAAAGAAGCGGGATTCGAAGTAAAGGTTCCATTCGCTCCGGGAAGAGTGGATGCGTTGCAAGAGCAAACTGATGTGGAATTTTGGTCTGCTTTAGAGCCTATCGCCTGCGGTTTCAGAAACTACTTGAAGGATCCGAAGATGTGTCAGAGGGTAAGAGTTGAAGAACTCCTCGTTGATAAGGCACAGCTTTTAAGATTGAGCGTTCCAGAGCTCGTAGCCCTTTTCGGTGGAATAAGAGCACTTGGAGCTGTCCACAGCTACAGCGGACTTGGAGTTTTAACGGAAAAGCCAGGGGTTCTTAACAACGACTTCTTTGTGAACCTACTCGACATGGCAACGGAATGGAGAAAGGCGGACGACTTCGGTTATCTCTATAAAGGTTACGACAGGAAAACGGGAGAACTCAAGTGGAGAGCGACGAGATTTGATCTGATCTTTGGTCATCACGAGGAGCTCAGAGCTGTTTGTGAAGTTTATGCATCCTTAGATGGAGGAGAGAAGTTCGTGAGGGACTTTGTTGCGGTCTGGGCGAAGATCATGCACTTAGACCGCTACGACATCTGGAGAAATAACCGAGAGCTTTACAAAAAGCTCACTGCAGGAATTTTTTGATCCAAAACTAATTTTTCACACTACCTTATCTGCGATGCCTTGCTCTCTATGCTCAGCTCCTTATCTCTTCTCTCGTCTATCCTTATGATCGTATACACTCTTCTCGCACCCATCCCAAAAACTGCTTCTCTCGCTTTCTTAACCGCTTCAAAGATCTCATCCAGAGTCCTCGCTTCCAAAACCGTAGCCATTGCTCCAACTTCAACTCTGAGCCCAGAATTCCTTAGCTCTTCAACTGCTTTCTTCACGTATTTCGAAAGACTCTCGCCAACGCCTACTGGAATTATCGAAACATCCGCAACGATCATAATCTTAGTGCTCACCGGATTTTATAACTTCAAGTCGTTCCCGGGGCATTGAACTTTTCAGGACAAAAGTATGCGGGGGGAGGGATTTGAACCCTCGAACCCCTACGGGACTGGACCCTAAATCCAGCGCCTTTTCCGCTCGGCAACCCCCGCAAGTTTTAACTCTGTAAACAGCTTATGAATGTTGCGGTTCAAAAGGAATTGAAAAGCTTAAATATCGAGAAAGCCTAAAAAAGTTCGAGCCGCCGTAGCTCAGCTGGTGGAGCGGTGGCCTGTTAAGCCATTGGTCGCAGGTTCGAATCCTGCCGGCGGCGTTGAATCTGATCTTTAACGCTTTTTACGAGCTGATCAATGAAAAAGATCTCATCCAGAGTTCTCGCTTCCAAAACCGTAGCCATTGCTCCAACTTCAACTCTGAGCCCAGAATTCCCTAGCTCGGTCGCCGTTCTGAGCCTTCTAAAGCCTTTTTCTCCTGTCCAGACACATGTTCTAATTCGCCATTCATAATTTAAAACGCCTGAAAAGTATATAAAGTTTTATTTGTTTTGGGATATCCTTAGGTAAAATAAAAATTAAGCTTTTGATAGTATATAACCCATGAGCATTCCAAGTGCAAACATCAAAAGCAACTTTAAACCTTCATCAAGATCTTCTTTTTTATTCAGAAGATTTTTCTCCATTAGATAGTCGTATCTTTTCTTCTCCTCAACACTAAGGGGCAACTTTACCACCTCCTTTTACAAAACCTTCGATTAAGCCCTTCATATAAGAAATCTCCGAGCTTAAAAATTCAATTTTATTTTTAATCTCGTCGATTTTTCGGAATAAGTAAAATACAAGGGTTCCGAGCAAAGCTATCAGTATGCCTATAAACGTTATGAACACGGGAATCAAATATTCTTCAAACACATCTTTTTCTTAACTTTGAACCTTATTAGCTTTGCCTCAAGATATTTCTATGAAAGAATAGATTAGTTTTTATAAATTTTATAAGAACCATCTGGATAAATCACCATTTTTCTTTTATCTGATAATGGTTTTCCACCTATATGGGATGATGTCTAGTCCAAACTAAGCCAACATTTTCCACCCGAGTCTTTATAATAGTAAATGGTATCTCTAAACTTGTTTGCTAAGGATTTGACCATTTCTTGACAATAATCGTCTTTTCCAAGGTATAGCTCAGGATAAGCATGACCTTCGACAATAACTATTCTTGGAGAAAGCCCTATAGATAAAACAAGAGCTGACATTAAATAGCGTAGTCGTCGCAATCGCCTACTAAACCGTTTTCAATCGTTTCACTTGCCTTAGCTTTATTTCTTAACATATTCATAGATTGCCTGAACTTGCATGACTGCAAAGTTTCGAACTACTGGGTTCGTGTAGTTTATTTTTGAGGCAGATTCTTTTACCATTAATTCATTAGGATTTTTTAAGGGTTTTTCAGTTTGTGAAGATTGACTTGCACATCCCAAAAGAACAAAAATAAGAATCAAAAAAGTATTGTTCTCTCATAAAACTCATTTTATCACCTCTATTTTGCCTATGGCAACTAAGATAAAAATTCAGCGGAGTTCGTCCCACTTTCTCCTTCTCCTGAACTTCAATCCCAAGATAGACAACACAATTGCTACGACCACAGCTACAATTATGGCGATGTAAGATAGCGATAGACTTGGAAGCTGGATCCAAGAAGTTTGAAGTTTTTCTGCCTCGGAGTTCAGCAAAGACGTGAAGTTTGCAAGCTTTGCGTTCAAAGAAGTCGCGTTCGCTTCTATCTTCTTCAGACTCTCTATTGCATTCGTGAACTCCTTCTTGTCCATTAAAGATACCACGCCCTTCATCGAATCTCTAAGACTGCTGAACTCGTCCTCAAGCGTTTTCTGCTCGATCAAAAACTGCGTGTAGTTGCTGTGAGCTTTCAATTTCTCGAGCAAGACCGAGGAGTTCAATAGCATTTTTTGAATTTCAGAGAGTTTCGAGTCTACGTCGGAGTATAGAGTTTCTGCAATCTTTTTGTTCGTTAAATCCGCAAGCTGGTTCAGCGAATTGTTCGCTTCTAAGAGCTTAGCATTCGCGTTCAAGAACTTCTTGGCTATTAGATACGACTCCGCAGAATCTATTATGCTCTTGACACTCTTAAAGTCTTCTTCGCTGTAAAGGTTCTCAGCCTTTAGCTTTTGCTCAAGCTCGCTCATTCTTGCTCTCAAAGACTTTATGTCGTTCTTGAACACATTTTCGTTCGCAACGCAGATCTTTACTTGAGGAAGTGCGTCTTTTTCACATTCTTCGCAACTCGCCTCAACCGCTGTGAGGTTGCAAAGCCTAAAGCCACAAACCGGAACCACTGCGGTGAGATTTGCGGATATTTCTGCAATTCCCTTCTCCTCCGTTCCGAGCTTGAAATACTTTGCCTCGATCGAAACGTCTTTGCCGCTCTTCTCCTCATCCCATGCGCCACCTTGGTAGTAGTCCACAACAAGTCTCCAAAAAGCATCGTTTAACTCGGTTTTAAAGTAATAAGACCTCGGGTTATTTTCTTCTCCACCAAGAAGGATTCTGTAAGCAGAAGATTTCGGCAAAATCTTGTATTCCACGCTTATCTTTTCCCCGCCGGTGAAGCACTCTTCCGCTGGAGTTACAGCGTATTCCACGGTGAAGTGTTTGCTCGACAAAGTCTCTAACGCCAAGGCTGGAGCGATCAGAACTGCCAACGCTACCAGTATTGCTATGAATCGCATACAGTACTTTTTCAACAAGAAATTTAAAATTTTCCAATATTGTTAAGCGATAAATGATGATTCGCAATCCCTGAGATTTTAATGCCGAGCGAGAACTAAGGATGTGATAAACGAGAAAAGACTACAAGAGCTCGCCAATATACTAAAAGAGCTCAAATACTCCCCAATTTCTTTCGACAACCCCGAGCTGTTTCCTGAAGTAGACGAATACATTTACCCGAACTACGTTTTCTTCATGGTCGCAATAGATCACAAAACTGGCTTTGAAGTCAACTGGAAGTATAGAGGCTCAGATCTTCTTTTTTATCTTGCAAGAAGGAAGCAAAAGGAAGTGAATGATTTCTTCACCGCAAAGAATCTCGTTGGTATAAAGGTTTCCGATGTTGAAAGCATTTTTAGCTTTCAAGGAAAAACTGTCGCAAATGCAGAAGAGAGAGCTTTTTTGCTCAGAGATTGCGCTGAAAAACTGCTGAGATACCATGATGGCGATTTCATGAACCTTTTACGCACTGCAGAGTTTTCAGCTGAGAAGATAATTGAAGAGCTTAAGAAGTTCAGAGCCTACGAGGATCCGTTGAAGAAAAAGAGCTACCTTCTCCTAAAAATCCTAAAAAGACAGGGTTTTGTAAGGGGAAAGCTTGAATTCCCCGTCGACAGCGTTCTCGTCGAAGTGGCGTTGTCCGCTGAGATCGTTTACCCAAGTGAAAAGATGCTGAGAAAGATAAAAAGGGGCAAAGTTCTGACCGAGGAAGAGAGTTACGAGCTAAGGAAAGAAGTTTTGATGGCATTGAATGCGCTTTCCAAAGCTTCTGGAATCGAGGCGGATGTTCTCGACGACATCCTTTGGGTTTATGGGAGAGAAATCCATCGCAAAGGGAAGACAGCGCTTGATGAAAGAGTCGACAAGGTTGCTTTGGAAAAACTCTTAGAATTTATCCGCAGAAATCCAACGAAGGTTATCTTTCC
>JAVZNF010000010.1:0-63792 GCA_038882935.1 Archaeoglobaceae archaeon
AGCTCGAAAAAATTCTTAAAAATTTGCCCAAACCCAAAGTGAAGCCAGAAGATCTCGAAGAGGCTTATTATGCTGGAAAAATGCTTTATTGATGCTTCAGCGCTTTTCAAGTATAAAAACCAACGGAATGCATTTGCTTTGAGGCGAATTAAAGAGTAAATATTTTTAAATCCAGCTAAGACTATTTTTATGCAGGAGAACATCATATCTCATCTACAGAAGATCGAAAAAATGCTTGAAATTCTCAATTCTAAAATAGACAATTTTCTGGGGTTTGAAGAATTAAGCGAGGATGAACATAAAGAATTGGATTCTATTGAGGCTGAAATAGGGAAGGGAGAGAAATACAGGCTCGAATGAACTACGAAATTTTTCTCAGCAAACAGGCAAACGATTTTCTTCAGAAGCTCGATGTCGAGACGAGAGCAAGAATTAAAGAGAAGTTAATTAAGCTATCTGAGAACCCATTTTCAATCCCGTATAAAAAGATAAAAGGCAGAGAAAATACGTATAGTATTCGTGTAGGAAAATACAGGATCATCTATACCCTAAGAAGGGAAGAGATCTGGATCCTAAAGATCGACAAAAGAGAGCGGGTTTATGAGCGAATATAGACGAAATCTCGATTTAGATCCCCAGCTCACTGAAAAAGCTAAGTGAAAATTGGATTTGTGGCTACAGACTGCGTGCTACCTTGCCACGGAATAGCAAATACAAACTATTTTTCTTTAGCTCGATCATCAATGAACTCTTAAACATGCTACGGAGTGCGCAACCATTTGCCACGGAGTAGCGAACAAACTTACTCTATCTTAAATTTTTTTAAGAAATTCTCGAGTTAAAAATCTCCAAATTGGACAAATTACTCCTCCATTTTTGCTAAATTGAATAGGTGGAGCTAAAAAGAAAACGCGTGCTGTGCTACACGCGTATGCAAGCGTATGCTTGCTACTCTGTATGCACACGCGAACGCCAATTTTTGATTTTTAAGTGATCCCAAGTTGAAATCTTTGAAGTTTTAGCCAATAAACCAATCGAAACCTATTTCTATTCTTAAAGCAAACTAAATCTATGCCCAAGATCATCGAAGCAATCTACGAAAACGGAGTATTCAAACCTCTGGAGAATGTTGAGCTAAAGGGAGGGGGAGAAAGTTAGACTCAGAATAACTAGGGATCTGAGGGATCTGGTTAGTAAATTCTGCGGAGTTGGAAAATACAGCGATAAGATCACGGATGATAAACTTTACAAAATTGAGGTGGAACTTCTTGAATGAGGTATTCATAGACAGCAGTATAATCGTAGCACACTGCATGATTGGCAACAAAAGTTTTGAGAGACTTTTGGAATTATACAAACTCTGCACCTCTCCCAATGTGATTGAAGAGGCTTTTTACAAGTGTTTTTATACTTAAAAACTGAATCCATTGAGGGTAAGGGTGGAAAATACCTTCTTAGAGACGATTACGTCAGAAAAAAGAAGCATTATGAAGAGATCGTAGATTACTTTAACGTCTTGATTAGAGAACTTGTAGAGGCAGAATCTCTAAAAGTGTTGCCTATAACGGATGGAATAGTTTTGCATTCAATTGAAGTTTCTTGGAGGTATTCCTTGCTTCCGAACGACGCCTTAATCGCTGCGACCTGCAGGCATTACGGAATCAGGAAAATAGCAACTTTTGACGAGGATTTCAAGAGGGTTGATTTTCTGGAAGTTTTGGAGCTTTAATTTCTTTATGCGTGCTACGGAGTGCGTAATCCGAAAGGTTGCCATGGAGTAGCGAACGCCAAATTCGTAATTTCCTACCCTTTAGACTTAACCCAAGAAAGAATAAAAAGTTAAGCGAAACCTATTTCTATTTTCAAAGCTAACTAAATTTATGCCTAAAATAATCGAAGCGATCTATGAAGACGGAGTATTCAAACCCCTCAAAAAAGTCGAGCTTAAAGAAGGTGGGAAAGTTAAAGTCTTAATTGAGAAAAGAGTGTCCAAAAAATTTTACGAAATCCTTGAAAGACTTGAAAAGGAGGCTCCAAAAGTCGAGGACTCGTGGAGAGTTCTGGAGGAAAGTAGGAAATGATTGTTCTGGATACTTCTATTTTTGTAGACTATTTATTTGAGAAAAACGAGAAGAGAAAAGAGATTGCAAGGAAAATGCTTGAGCAACTTGAGGGAAAGGAAGTTGCAGTTCTAAAGTTTTCTTAATCGAATTAATATCTATTGGAAGAAGACTGGGATTTAAAATTAAAAAAGAGGACGTTCTCGAATTTTTTACTCAGAGTTGACATTTGTCGGCGAGGAGGAAATCATCGAAATTCTTTTTGACGTGGCTGAAACTGTTCATCCAAGAGCAATCGACGCCTACTTCATCGCAACCGCAAAGCTAACGAATTCAATTCTCATAATGAACGAATGAATTATAGCTGAAAATGCCAAAGAATATGGAATCGAGGCGTATTATCTAGTCGAGGAATTCGATAAGGCGATTGAAAGAATTTCAAAGCTTTAAAGCGCCACAACTCATTGCCACGAAGTAACGAACTAGACTCAAGATATTTCATAAGAAAAATTCCTGCGCGGAGGACTACGAGATAATAAATCGGGAAGCCAAAATACAAGATACTACGCTTAAAGTAAGCCTCTTAAAACCAGTAAACAAAGGTTTAGAATTAAAAAGCGCAGAGCTCAAGTAAAGCCACTATCTTGGGCTACCTAAGTTCGTTATGGGTTTGAAGACGTTTATTGGCGGAGCTTTCGAAGATTGTTCAGGTTAAGATTTGATTTCTTCTTTATCCCTTTATCCCGTACGCAATATACAGTGGATCCGAGAATTTCTGCGTGAGCGAGTATCTATCCTCCCATGGCCTCGGATATCCGCGATAGGTTATAGTAAAGACTTTAGACCATCCATTCCGTAAGAAAAGCTCCAAGACATATCCAAGTTTCTCGTATTCACTTATTTCCCTCCATATCCTCACAGCTTTCTGTGGGAAGAGTCGATTTGAAAAGCTAAATGCTAAAACACCTCCATTTTTTAAAATCCTTTCAAGTTCCTTGAAAATGGTAATTGGATTCACCACATAACCAATAGAGAAGTCGCAAACAATGGCGTCGAATTCACGATCTTCGAACGGTAAGAAAGGATTTTTGTTTATATCTTGGATTACAAAATCGTTGAGTCTCGGATTTAGCTTATTTCCTCTGCATTTAAACCAAGCCCAACTACTTCATAGTCTCCATCAAAATGGGACTGATAACCGCTCATGAAATCAAGAACTTTTCCTCTTTTTGGCAAAATCTCGGAATACGCCTTTACAAGGTTTTCATGACACTTTGAATCTATATGCGAAGTTAAACGGGGTTCCTTGTAAAAGATGGTGTCGTCGCTTTCATCCAATCTCGAAAAAGCTTCTTTGTTTTCGAATTCGAAATCAGTTGGAACCCCCTTGTACCTCACTTGCATACCAACCCCGTCAAAAGCCTCTTCAAATAAATCTCTACACGTCCCGCCGAGCTCAACTTTTTTCTCCTTCACTTTAAGTATCTCAATCTCGCAATCGAAATCGAGGTAGGAAGATGGAGAATTTAGATCAAGCTCAAGATGATCCTCCGTTATACCAGCAACTCTAACAGGCTTTATGTTCTGTGGGAATGCTCCTCTCACTCCTGGGAAAAATCCAAGCGGATAAAATCTCCCAATCCTTGGCTCTATCACTCTTTCGAATTTTGGAGGTTTAAAACTACTTTTATCAACTTTTAAAATGTTTTCTTGATCAAACCCGAAAAATTCGGATCCCTTTATCGAAAATTCGAATTTTTCGCCTTCTTCTCTTTCAAGAATCTCTGTCAAGAACCAATCTGGAAGGATATCACATTCCCTCCAGAGGTTTAGTTCAAAAAAGAAGTTTTCTTTGTGATCACCAGAGCCTGAGCTGTATCTAATTTGAAGCAGGATTTCTGCTTTTTTGTCCATCTGGACTTTCATACAACCAAGAATTAAAAACTGGTATAAAAGGGTATCGCGTAAGTTTTATTGAACACCAATCCGTTGTCGAATAGGTAACATTTTATAACTATCCGTTCTACCTCATTCGATGCCAGTTTTTCACCACATCTTGGGCACAGGCTTGACGAAAACTTAGCGCAAACATATTCGACTGGCAAACCGTTTAGTTTGGCTTTATATTCGATGTAGATCTTCTCAATGGCAATGAGTGCAATCTTCGCAAACTCAACTATCTTCTTTGAAACTTTATGACATCTTTAGCTCTGTTTTTCTCGCGCTTAAAGTATTTGGCCATTAGCCTCTTTGAAGTTATTGGCTTGTATTTGGAGAGCCTTTGAATTCTTCGTCTTTTCTCGAAATAAGCGCTTCTAATTTCCCTTAAATTTGTTTTAACCTGAATGAGATGCGAATTTGTGCTGACCGCTGTAACGTTCGACTCGTCGATGTCTGTAGCAATCCATTCATCGGGATTCAACAAGTCAACGTCTTTTCTAAATGGAACTAAGACCTTGATATCTCACCTACTCTAAGCTTTCCACGTCTCCATTCTTCAATGAACTTCCTCTGGTAATCACCGAACTTCAGCTGAATATACAGGAACTTCCTGAGCTCAACGGATATTCTTAGCTGTCTCATTCAAACCCGACTTAGCCAATCCTTTGCGCTTAAGCCTCAGGCGTTCTCTTTCGGTTTGATAAATTTTCAGTAAGAACAGATACAGTTTAAGGACTGACTCGTATCCTATCCTAAAGACTTAAATCAAGAATCTCACTTAAGTTTCTTCTCACCCATGCTTTTCCATTCTGAAATCTTTTTCTTCACCAACGCCGCGTACTCTTTCGCTGATTCATAGTAATCTACTATTGGTTCGTAGTAACCTTTGATCCTATACGTTAACGGATCGTGGAGAACCCTGCACTCTACGTTTTCGTACTCAGGTAGGTACTTCTTTATAGGCACATGGGATCATATTTTTCTGCTTGTTTAATCGGATTGAATAACCTTAAGGGAATGGGATCAATTCCCGCAGAAGCGGCCCATTGCCAATTACCAGTGTTCAAGACCTCGTCATAATCCAATAGAGTCTTCTTGAAGAGATTAGCCCCTATTCTCCAGTCCACGTGGAGATTTTTCACTAAGAAATTAGCCATTATTAGTCGCACTCTATTATGTATCCATCCCTCTGTTCTCAGTTGTTTTACACCCGCATCTATTATGGGATAACCCGTCTCGCCGTTGACGAAGCGCTCTATGTAGTACTTGTTGTTTTCCCACTCCATACCTCGCATGTATGGTTTCAGCTCCTTGTACTGCATCCATGGGTATCTAAAAGATAAGGCGATGTAGTACTCTCTCCATGCTAGTTGTCTAATATATTCTTTTGAGGAGTTTACTGCCTTGTTGTATAGTTCACGGAGTGATATAACACCTAGATTGATGAAATGGGATAGTCTTGAGACACCGTCGACGTATGGGTAGTTTCGGAGTCCATCATATAACTCGAATCTAAAGTCATTAAGTCTTCTGCGACCCCACTCTACGTTTACTTGTTCCAGCCGTATTGAGCTTTTTCCTATCTTCGTCGCAATCTCGTCTATTTCCAATCCATCGTTCCCGATAAACCTCTTATTAGTTACTTCAGGAGAGATCTTCAAGTCGAGATCTCCAAGCCAAGACCTATAGAAAGCCGTGAAATTGCTCAATGGATGGTTGTGCCTTGGATCGGATAACACGTTATCGAGTATCTCTATGTATTTTACCCCATATCTCATGCAGATCTTGCTTACACGGCTAGCCAAGGATTTCTCGCTCCACGACAATGGCATGGATGTATAAATCGCATCGGGCTTATAACTTGCTAAAATTTGGTCAAAGACTTCGACGACGTCTCCGTAGAAGAGATTTAGCTTTATTTTCTTTGAGAGACTAGAAACAGCGTTGAATAAAAAAGAGATATGGAAAATATTGCTTCGTAGATCATCAATGAGGTTTTTGTCGAATACATAAATAGCTAGTATTTCGTCGCTTTTCTCAAGTGCCTCGAGTAATCCACGATTGTCATGCGTGCGAAGATCGCGCCTAAACCAATATATGCTTCTCATCTACGATTCAATTAAATAATCGCTCGACATTTAATAATTCAGTTATCCTCCAGAGACGACCCCGTAATCTCGCCTATTTTGTAGTTCATCTCTTTGATAACTCTGTTGAACAGTCCGTCAAATTTTTTCTCAACCCCGCTATCTCAGCTCTGTCCTTGATTTCAGCCTGCAGTTGAGAGAACGAAGATTGAGTATGCGAGCAAAGCTTTAAGCCCTTTCTCAGTAAACGATGTACATCAATGCGAGAATTCTGTTGTCTAAACGAACTGGAATTTCGCTAAAAAATCTTACAATAATTTATACGCCGCATATGGGAGCTTCCAGCACTCCTCCGAGGTAAAATGGTTGTCCAGGCCTCCATTATTCTGACAAGAACTCTTTTGTGCTCCACAACATCTTCCACATAACGCCTTTTTCCATTCAACGTACGGGGGTGAGAAAAGGGCTTAACGCGTCCAAGCTTTTTAAAGCTCCAAGGAATGATCATCAATTAAAGAAAGAATTTTTTAAATTAGAATGGATTGAAAGTTAAAAAATTTAATGAAATAAAATTTAACTCTCCCTTCTAAGCAGATAAGCAATCGCAGCCAATCCAGCGATTGCGAAGATAGCTTCAAAACCTGGGGTTGGCTTTGGTGTTGGTGTCACGGCTGGTGTTGGCATTGGTGTCGGCGTTGGTGTTGGAATTGGCGTTGGAGTTGGTTTTGGAGATTCGAGAATTACTGCGAAGTAGCTGAAACCCGGAACTTCAGCTCTGTAGTAGTTGTAATTTTCGTCCTTTCCTGTTAGCCTTGTATCGAGTTTAATCCACCGCATTTGCTTTTCATCGAATCTAAGCAAAGCAACGAGAACTGCATCCGGGTCAAAGCCGAGATTCCTGATTTCATCTCTTTTCAAAACAAAGTTTATCTCTCCCTTTACTCCGGTTTCCTTGCTCAGCGTAAGTTCTACGCTAAGAATTAACGCAACAATTCCCTCGGGCAAAGGAATGCCCGGCGGAAGCTTTTCAAGCTTTTCAACCCTTACACGGACGTTAACGTTCTCCTCCGGAATTACAACGATCGACAAAACGTTCGTGTCCTTTTGAGTTGCGGAGGGCATTGTTATTTCGTATCTCTCCTTCGCCATCACTGCGATGTATGGGCTTATGTAGATCGGGATTCCCGGGATCACCGCGCCCCCGCCCGCTCCGCCGCCGATTGGGCGTGGAGTAGTGGGTGTTGGGGTAGGTGTTGTAGTTGGTGGTGGAGTGGTTGGTGTGGAGACAATTACTGTCACACTCGTTGTGTTGTTAGCCTCAGAAGCTGGGAAGCCATTGAGCTCAACAACAGAGCCAAATCGCAGATACGTTGCCAAAGCTGGGACAAGCAAACCATCCACAGTAACGTTGAGCCTTTCCGTTCCAGCAGTTGTTGGGATCCAAGTGAAGTTGAACGTAACGTTTGAATTAGCTGGAAGCGTCATTACTTTGTAGCCAAGCGTTGCGGTTGCATTGGAAAGGATTACGAAGAACGGATCTGGAGTTGCGTTGCTACCAACGTTGCTAACCTTCACGGTTATGTTGTATGCGTTGCCGACGATTGCACTGCTTGGAGCACTTAGAATTTCGACTTGCAAGTCTCTTAAACCGAGATCTCTCTTGTCTACGCAGTTTCCATTAAGCACGTCGTTAATCCACTAGACAAGCGTGTAGCCGTCGATGTGCAGATTGTAGAATCGATCTCCTGCGGGATAGTTGTAGCCACCAGCGAAAGCGGTGTGATATGTTGAAAGTGGCAAGTAAGAGCAGAAGCGATCGCTGAAGTTAGCTTTTATGCTCTCAATCGCATTCAACAGCCTTGCCTGGAAATCGGTGAAGCTGTAGCCCTGGAAGTATGGACCAATTACAAAGTCCCACTGATCCTCAAATAGCGCATAGATGCAGTTTCCACAACCGCCAGCAGAGCCATTTAATGCCCAGTTGAGGAACCTGATCGTGTCGGTGTCTGCAAAGTATGGTAATGATTGCGGTGGATAATTCTGCATTGAACCCCATTTCTCCGCAGTTATTCCTGGCTGGAAAGCGCTTGTCACATTCGGCGCTGTTCCTGGGCCAGCATCGTTTATTGCAATGACTCCTTTGTTAAATATCTCCGAAGCTCTGTAGAAGTGCAGAATTGTGCCAAAGCCTCCCGCGGAAGTGCCAGTGACTACGATTTGATCAAAGTTCCCGCTTGCATTGATCCAGCGCATTGCTACGATTGCGTTAACATAGCCAACGTGGTAAATTGTTTTGTTCTGCAGTGGATTGCTTATGTTGTAGTATTTCACAACCCTGTTGCCCATGTGAATGTCTCCAGTGCCATAAGGCACAAAAACGATGGTCCAGTTTCTGAAGGGGTTATTAGGGTTTGTGACATTAAATATCCCCTGTCTATAGGCGTAGCTGAGGGTTGTGAAATTCGGTTCAAGAGTTATAACTGTTCCACCCTGAGTGGTTGGTCTGCATGTTAAGAAGTTGAAACACGCTCCACCACCTTCAAGGTAGATTAGAACTTTGTTTTGATCTTCTCCATACCCCTTTCTAACCATTATGAACGTGCTGTTTCCAACACCATTTACACATGGATAGGGCAAATCGACCTTAATCCAGTTTATTCCATCACTCGGATCATCTTCGGGAATTGTCGCAAAATCTGTCATCCCGCTGATGTCGATTGAAAATGGATCTGCATACGTTGGAACAAGAACTTCAGCATCTGAGTCCAGCAGATAAGTCTGCACGTAGTCGTTAAACTGCAATATTACGCGGTGCTCTGAAGATTTCCAGTTAGGAACCTTCAGCGTTTGCACTCCTCCGCCACGAGATTCGATTGTGATATTTATTGCTTCGCTGGGTGGGTCTGAAGCAGGAATGTAGAAGTCAACTCCCGTCTGGAATGGTTGCAAGTAATAATACTGTATCGGAGCAGTGAGATTGCTCAACTTGTCAGAATCCTTATCATATATCCAAACCCCATTTACTCTTTTCGCCACAGGACAAATACTTGGTGTGCAGACGTTGGTTCCATCTATCTTCAGAGTATCAATACCGTCCAAGTTTGGATCGCTCTGACCAACGATTTCTCGATATCTAAGAACTAGAATGTTTGTGTGATTTTCACTTCTATCTGCATAATCCGCCAATCCTCCTGGTGGAGAGACGAGTATGCGCATCCAATAAGTGCTCCTGAGGAAGGGTTCTCTGTAAACATGCATCGCGGTTACACAGCCGTAGTCTGTGAGTTCGAATTCGTATCTAACGCCAGACTTTCCTGTAAAGCTGAAATTTCCGTCATTAATTGATATAGTTGCAATTGGCCCACCTGTTCTAAATCCGTTTTCATCGACCTCATAGATTTTTAGCGTTCCAGTAGTGAGCACTGTGTTGTAGGGGAAGTAAACGACTTTACCCGCAATTGTGATTTCTTTTTCTGGCAATATATAAGGTGTAATTGGATCTCTACCTGTGAAGAACCTAAACATCTCTACAAATGTTAGGGGAGATGTGGCAACCTCTACGTGCGTTAGATTGGGGTAGTAGACGTTCATAGCTCCGCTTACATTTCTTGAGGGGTCTCCCCAGCCCCAAATAGCAAGTGTTGGTATTCCTTGCGGAGCAGGAGTTCCAGTTAGCAAAGCGGAAGCACTATCTAAGACCACAAGATGGGCAATCACTGTCGCTCGATGAGGTTTGTAAAGCGGGTTGCTACTGTTGAGAAATTCAAGAACGACAGCTCCACCCAAGGAATGTCCTATGAGTTCAACCCTTTCCGATCCTGTTGTTTGAAGTGTTTGGTTAATGAAATCGTCGAGCATTGGAATCACATAGCTCCAGAATGCTGGATTGATCGTTCCTGGCCCGCCAGCCATTGATGAGTCATAATCAAATGTAAAAATGCATTCCGCAGGCCATCCATTGCTCGTGAAACGCATTGCTTGGCTTTCAAACTGCGCTCCTGAGCCAGCGCCACCGTGGACGAAGATTATCGGTGTTGCATTTGCGCATGGAGTTGCTAGTGCTGGTTGAACAAAGGCAAGCAATGATCAGAAAGATTAAAAAGATAGAAATCAGTATGGAACGAGAAGCAAACCTAAGCTCAATGGAATTGTGGCTAGAACCATCACCGCTATTGTATAACCAAAGATATCTCTTGCTCTTGTTCCGGTTAGTCCGAGAAGCGGAATTGCCCAAAATGGCTGGAAAAGATTCGTCCACGCATCTCCAGCTGCATAGGCTATTATGGATTTTCCAAGTGGAACGTTAAGCTGATGAGAAGTTCTAACTATTATCTCACCAATCGTCGCCCACTCTCCTCCTCCAGATGGTATGAAAATGTTCACAAAACCGGAGAGATAAAGACAAATCGCTGGCCACGTGAATGGAGTTGCAAACTGGGCGATCGCATTGGAGATTACCGTTGCAAGATTAATTCCGTCTACAAGTGTGTACCTCATCAATCCCATAATCCCAGCGTAAAACGGGAATTGGATCAGAATTCCCGCAACTGCTGTTGTAGCTCTCGAAATTGCGCGCATATATGCGATTGGATTTAAATAAAGTAGAAAACCTGCGATTATGAATATAAAGTTCAGAGAGTTTAGATCTAACCCCCTGAAAAACCCCAGTCTGCCGAACCAGTAGACCATCGCTATTATTCCTGGAACGGCTATTATAAGCGCTAAAATTTTGCTATTTTCAAGTTTGTCTGCAAAAGTCTTTTCTTCGATCTTTGCTTTCTCTTCCTCCTCTTTTTTCGCAATCTCTATCATATGAGGTGCAACGACCTCTATACCCTTCGAAACGTTCTTGGGTGCTATCGCCCAGAATGCAACAACACCGAAAACAATTATGTTAATTAGGCAGTAGGGGTGAAATATCGTTTCACTTAGTGGTAAAGTTTCAAAACCATATAGATCTTTATAGATCTTTGCGAGAAAATGCCCAGGAGTGTTAGAAAGAAGCGGAGCCGAAGCGGATAATCCCCAATGCCAGTTCAAACCCAACCCAGCGTATGCAGAAGCGACGACTGCAGGATAGTGAAGAGGCTTTTTGCTTTTATGAAACTCCAATCCAATAGCTCTTGCAAGGAGAGCCGAGATTATAAGGCTGAGGCCCCAGTGTATCCACGCAGCTAAAAGAGATACCAAAGCAGTTAAAGCTACGGCAGACTTTGTAGTCTTTGGTAAGGTTGCCAGTTTTCTGAGACCTTTGTAAACAATCGGATGAAAAGCAATCGCATATCCTGTAACAAGAATAAGAGCCATTTGCATCGCAAAAGCTAGAAGTTCCCAGAATCCCTTGTACCAAGAAGCTTCAAAAAGCCATTGAACTGTTGTTACCGCGTCCATTTTCTCGTAGGGTCTCAAAAGCAGAATGGCAAGAATCCATGTAATAACTGTCAATATGAGAGCAAATATCAGTGGATCTGGCATAACTTTCTCCACTTTTTCCGAGAGTTTAAGTCCAAATCTCTCTAAAAACGCTTCTCTCTTTTCCACCATGATTAATTGTTCGAAGTGAAAATTTATAAAACTTTCTATATATTTAGTTTCGCACCAGATCTTTCAACTAGAGAAAAAAATTAAAAAGCAGGAAGAAACATCTAAGCATGGTCGTAGGCGTGACGCTCGTGAACGTGATCACGGGAAAGGAAAAGGAAGTCTACGTGAAAATGAAAGAAGTACCCAAGGTAAAAGACGTCTACCATGTTTTTGGTGAGTTCGATTTTGTTGTGATAATACACGCAGACAGCCTTTCCGAACTGAACAAAACCGTCGATGAGATCAGAAAAATCCCGGGAATTACGAAGACACAGACAATCGTTGGAGCGGAGATATGAGTGAACTAAAAGAGATCAGCGTTGCAGAATTTTTTGAGAAGAACAAGCATATCCTCGGATACACGAACCCTGCAAAAGCTCTTATCACGGTTGTGAAAGAGGCTGTGGACAACTCGCTCGACGCATGCGAAGAGGCTGGAATTCTGCCAGATATAATGGTGCGAATCAGCCCCTCGGCAGAGAATCTAAGGGTAGTTGTCGAGGACAACGGTCCGGGCATAAAAAAGGAGTTCGTGGCAAAAGCGTTTGGTAAACTTCTATACGGTTCAAGGTTTCATGAGATAAGACAAAGCAGGGGACAACAAGGAATAGGGATCTCCGGCGCTGTTCTCTACGCACAGCTCACAACAGGGAAACCAGCGACAATACTGACGAAAACCCCAGAATCGCAGAAAGCTTACAAGGTTCAGCTATACATAGACACGAAGAGGAACGAGCCTGTGATCGAGAAAGAAAGCGAAGAAGACTGGTATATGCCCCATGGCACGAGGATTGAACTCGAAATCGTGGGAAGTTACGTGAAGGAAAAGAAACAAAGCGTCTTCGAGTACCTACGAGAGACTTCAGTAATTAACCCTCACGCAAGGATAACGTTCATAGACCCAGATGGGAACGTTTACGAGTTTAAGAGATCTTCGAACGAAATTCCAAGAGTAGCAAAAGCTATAAAGCCCCATCCACATGGCATTGAGTTGGGAAAACTCTTGGCAATGCTAAAAGCCACGAGTACAACGACGCTTAGGAAATTTCTAAAAGAAGAATTTGTCCGTATCGGCGATAAAATCGCGGACGAGATAATTGCGATATCCGGACTCAATAGAGACGAAGATCCACGTAGTTTTGGGAGAGTTGAAGCCCAGAGATTGCTTGAGGCGTTCAGAAAAGTCGAGCTTCTCCCGCCACCGACGGATTGCCTGTCGCCAATAGGTGAGACCCTTTTAATGCGAAGTCTTGTCTCCGAGTTTGCGCCAGAGTTTGTTTTTGCTGTCACAAGGAAGCCAAAGGTCTACAGCGGGCACCCCTTTTTTGTCGAGGTCGCCATTGCTTATGGTGGTGAGATAAAAAGCGATAAGGCAATTCTTCTTCGCTACGCGAACAAAGTTCCGTTGCTCTACCAGCAAAGCGGGTGCGCAATAACGAGGGCGGTTGAAAGTGTAAATTGGAAGAGCTATGGGCTCGAGCAGAATAAAGACGAGCTTCCAGTGGGGGATGTCGTCATCCTCGTCCACCTTGGTTCAACAAACATTCCCTACACATCCGAGTCGAAAGAAGCAGTGGCGATGATCCCAGAGATCGTCGACGAGATCAGACTTGCGCTTCAGGAAGTGGGGAGAAGGCTTAGGGAGTACATAGACAGAAAGAACAAACAACAGGCAAAGAAAAAGAAAGAAGAGATGATAGTCAAGATCCTGCCTCTAATCGCCAAGAAAGTCTGCGAAGTCCTCGAGAAAGATCCCGTAGAAGTGGGCAGAATTGTCGCAAGGATAATGGGCTACGTCCACTTTGAAAGGGAGATCTCAGAAAAAAATGGATTTAAGGAAGTTACACTCAGGGTTTACAACTTCACAAAGTCGAAAAAAGATTTTAAGGTTTTTGAGAGTTGCGATGGCGAAGTAAAAGCCGAGAATGCAAGAATTTTTTGGGAGAGGTTCACGACGATAAGCTGGAACGTCTCACTTTCTCCGAATGAGGAGATCGAGCTAAGGTACGTTGTGAAGGGGAAAATTCTGAACAAGAATCCAATAGTCGAAGGTCTTGATGCATCTATCGTCAGCGGAGCAACTTCAGCAATCAATATTAGCCAAGAGTTGAACGCAAAACATGAAGCTATTGGCGATTAATGGAAGTCCAAATAAAAGAAACACCTTGGCCTTGCTTGAAGCGATTGCAGACGAGGCGAAAAAACTCGGAGCAGAAGTCGAGATCTTAAATCTCTCAGAGTTCAGCATAAACCCATGCAAAGGTTGTGACGCTTGCCTAAAAGGAGATTGCGTCCAAAAGGACGATATATACAAAGTGCTCGAAGCGATGCAAAAGGCGGATGCAATTGTTATAGGCGCACCGACTTACTTCGGTAACGTCCCCGGAATTGTGAAGAACTTGATCGACCGAAGTAGGATGGCAAGAATGGGCGGATTCAAGCTAAAGAATCGAGTGTTCGCTCCCGTGATCACTTCTGGACTTCGTCACGGCGGAGCTGAGTTTACTGCGATGAGTCTAATCGTTTACGCCCTTGGGCAAGGAATGATAGTTGTTTCGAACACGGAGAACCCAATTACGACTGGTAGTTTTCCCATTGGCGTTATCCAAGGCGACTCCGGATGGCGAGGGGTTAAAAAGGATGAAATAGCACTCAACACCGCAAGGGCTCTTGCGAAGAGGGTTGTTGAAGTCGCGAACGCAACAAAAGCTTTGAGAGCTTGAAATGCTGGAGTTCAAAGTTGAAGCCGAAGATTGCAAAGCAAGAGCCGGAGTTGCCAAGTTAAGGGGCAAAAAATTCAGAACCCCTGTTTTTCTACCCGTCGCAACCCTCGCAAGCGTTCGTGCTCTCGATTTTAGAGATCTCAGGGAAATGGGGATCGAGATAATCATGGCAAACACGTTTCATCTGCATTTGAAGCCTGGAGAAGATCTGATCAAGAAATTCGGCGGATTGCACAAATTCATGAAGTTCGACGGGGTCATTGCAACTGATTCAGGTGGATTTCAGGTTTTCTCTCTTGGATTTGGGATGGAACACGGCATTGGCAAAATAGCGGACAACATCTTCTTGGAGAGAATGCGGAACGTCAGCAAAAAAGGCGAAAAATGGATTGAAGTCGATGATGACGGAATAACTTTCCGCAATCCTCTCGATGGCTCGATTATGCGATTGACTGCGAAGAAATCGATGGAAATCCAAGCAAAGCTTGGTAGCGATATCGTCTTCGCTTTCGACGAGTGCACATCTCCGCTTTCGGACAAAGAATACACAGCAAAAGCGCTTGAAAGAACGCATCGCTGGATTTTAGAATGCTTAGAGAGCTACGATAAAAGCCAAGCGATTTTTGGAATCGTCCAGGGTGGGGAATACAGGGATCTCCGCACAAAATCTGCGAAGTTCATATCCTCACTGGAGCTCGACGGCTACGGAATCGGTGGATCGCTCGGGAAAAGTAAAGCGGACATGCTGAACATCCTTGAGTGGGTGATACCGCTTTTGGACGAAAATAAGCCAAGACATTTGCTCGGCATAGGTGCGGTCGAGGACATCTTCAATTGTGTCGAAAAAGGGATCGATATGTTCGACTGCGTTTCTCCAACACGCTGGGCGAGGCGCGGACATCTTTACGTTTCGCCAAACGCTGGCGGAAATGTTGAGAACAAGTTCAGAATACACATAAAGAACTCACAGTTCCGTGAAAGCGAGTTGCCGATAGACGAGAGCTGTGATTGCTTTGTGTGCAAAAACTACACAAGAGCCTATCTCCATCACCTGTTCAACGCAAACGAGCTGACCTATTTCCGTTTGTCTGCGTATCACAACGTCTACTTCATGACAAACCTGATGCGGGAAATAAGAAAGGCGATTGAGGGGAACTACTTCAAAGAGCTAAAGAGAGAATGGCTTGGGTATTAGCGCATCTCCAAGTGCTTTTTGACCATGATTCGTTCAAAGTGCTCGTATATCTGCTTCGGTTCTGGAAATCTACGATAGATTACGCCCTTCCCCACTGGGTCTTTGCCAAGCGCAATTAGCTCCCTTATTCTTTTGTCTCTCTCAAGCACGATGTTCTTATAGGTCTCAAGCCTCGCCTCCAGTTCTTCTCCGCTTACAACCTCGCCGTGCGCAGGAATCGCAATCTTTGGCGAGATCTTTTTAAGGAGTTCGACAGAATTTAAGAATTCCCTGACGTTCGAATCAAGACAACCATACCAAGGAAACTGCAGATCTACGTCACCCAAAAAGAGAATTTCACCGTTTATCAGAAAACAACAATGCCCCGCAGAATGCCCGGGAGTGTGAATTATTTCGATCTCCACACCTTCAAAGACCAGCGTATCTCCGTCTTCAAAGGTAGCGTCTACTTTCCTGAAGCCAAGGTTTGGGTAGATTGAAAGAAAAAGGTCTACTTCCCCTCCAAGCCCATATCTCCCTTTGAACTCCTCGTAACTCTCTATCGCCTTCGCATCGAGCTTGTGCGCAAAAACGATTTTAGCGACTCGATTCATCGAAATGTGATCCTCGTGCCAGTGAGAGTTCAAGATTGCTTCGGGTTTAAGATTCCAAACATCTTCAGCACCGCCATCGATTAAAAGATCGTTCTTTATGAGAACACAGTTCGCATACGGATACTTGCCTTTGTTTCTGCCGTAGATCAAAAAAATCCCGTCAGAAAGTTCCATAAAAAATTATTTTTTCGGTGGCCAGTTCTTCTCCATCCAGCCCTTTATTCGCCCAGAATCGATTGGTCCTACAAGAACCTTCCAGCCGGTCTCGTCCTCAATCGCTCCCTGCAAACGAGCTGCAAGCCCTGGAATTACGAGGTAGCGGTGCTTCACTTTTTCCCCAACCTTAGTCTCGTTTATAAGCTCCTTCACCTTGCTTGCGGTGAACTTCCCTCCGGCGACGCTTGCTTCAACGCCTATACCTTCGGTGTTGAGCACGAGAAGCCATCCCCTTATCTTTGCGCTGTTCAGGTCGTTCTCAACTGTGTAGTAAGTCAAAGCGAAGTTCGTTGTTATAAACACCGGATCCTCTGGCGTTGGGTTGTTTATCTCTCTCAGCCCGGGAGCGACTTGAACCGGGGTGCGCGGATCCGTGTAGATGTTGAAACGAAGCGTCAACGTTGGCATCACAACGTGCTGATCGATGCTATGGAAGATCATCGCATCTGCATATTTCACGATAAACATTGAAGCGATCACAGTCTCCCAATAGGACTTCGTAACTTCATCGCCTTCGATCATCCAAGCTGCGATCGGTGTGACCATTATCGGGTAAGCAACGTCTTTATCGCCGTCAAGTATCGCTTTTCTCCTGAGCTGTATAACTCTTTCAAACGTTCCCTGCAAACCCTCGCCTATTGGCTCCGTGACTGGATCGAGAACCAAATCCTTAACTCCGGCTGATTTAAACGTCACCGCCAGGCTTTTGAGCAAGTTCAAATCTTTCGCCCTTAGCACAACGGGAACCTTGTAATCTAATGCAAGTTTCAAGAATTCCTTCCAGTTCCCTTCAGTTGCTGCGTAGATCAGAGGTCTTTGATCTGCGACGACTTCAAGCGCAGCCTTCATGCACTCTGGATTCAAAGCGATGAGCGTCATCGGTTTTCCATAACCAGCGACTTTCTTCACAACTTCAGCAAATCTCTTCGGATCGTTTGAAGTGCAACGAACCGCAAAACCGTCGAGCGTCAAATACTTGCCGACGTAGAACTTCTTATAACTCACAACCCTATCGCAACGTTCGTCGATCTTCTTGTCGTCAAGCGAGTCCCAGATGTCGTAGAAGAAAGCTGTTGGGTTAAAGTAAGTAAGCTCGTGACGGTGCAGAACTTCCTCGCCACCGATCTTGAGCGCAGAACTTCCAACTCCCACCACAACTTCCGCAATCTCAGGAGATGTGAGCTCAATAAGCTTCTCAAGCTTCTCCTTTGCCTTCGCATCTTTCTCAGCGTCGCGAACAAGCGGTTTACAGTCGAAAACCTTTGCGGAGCGATCGAGTATGTGCGATGCGAAGCTCATGCATGTGTCGTAGCCGCATTCCTTGCAGTTTGTTCTTGG
This sequence comes from Archaeoglobaceae archaeon, assembly GCA_038882935.1. Lineage (GTDB taxonomy): Archaea > Halobacteriota > Archaeoglobi > Archaeoglobales > Archaeoglobaceae > WYZ-LMO2. The sequence goes on from JAVZNF010000010.1 coordinate 17,737, forward strand.
CAAAAAGTTGTAAACCTCAAGCGGGCTTTTTACCTTCATTTTCACACCTCCGCAAAGATCCACTTTCCTGCGTCTGCGACGTTGCCCTTCACTTTCCCGCCAAGCGTGTTGAAAACTTCCTTAAGCACCGCCACCGCCAACGGGTGCATCATCATGAACATGTCAACCCCTGCGAGTGAAAGTGTTAAACCCGTGACTATTTCCCAAATTGGACCTCGAAGCTCTCTCGGACCCCATGGTGTATCGCCTTCAAGCGGTGAATCGGCCATCCAAGCTTCTCTCGCACCCCAAGCGTTCGTAGTTCCGCTCGAGATCGGGAAGTTCAGCTCGTTGTCTCCTTTAAGACCGCTGATCCTTATTCTCTCCATGTTCGTGAACGCATAGTCTAAGCCATAGCCAAGAGCGGCGGTCGTTGGATCCATCACGATGCTGTTTCTTGGCATGTTTGCCCTCTTGAGCAGATATCGATTTAGCATCTTCTGGTTGTTTATGTCCATCTGGGTCCAGCTTAAGACAACGTGCCCATGCTTCTTCGCGGCCTCGCAGATCCTCTGCCAGTCCATGTCCAAAGTTGCGCTCGCGAGCATTACCCTTTCCCCTTCGGAAACTTCTGCAGCCTTCTCGAGGACTTCGGGATCCTTCTCCTTGTTACCGCTACCGCCGATTATGATTGGACACTTAACAGCCTGAAGCACGTCTTCAACAACTTTAACCGCCTCGCTCGCTGGAGTGTTCTCGAGCAACGGATCCGTGCTTATCAAGTGGATTGTAACCATGTCTGCACCAAATTTCTTGACGCACTTCTTCGCCCACTCCGCTGGACTCCCAACGACGTCTTCGTAATGAACCTTCACAGCCTTTGCCAACGCAGGTGGGCGATCAAAGACGTCAATCGCAATCGCGGGCAGATTGGGTTGAGGCTTGTCGAATACGTAAAAAGCCAGGCTTTTTTCTCCGCCCAACTTCACAACGTAATCCCTTGTTCCACCATCCGCTCTCGTAGCGCCGAGAACAACTTCTTCAATGTAGCCCGGATATTCGACCTTCGGGGCTTCAAACTTTGCCTCGATTAGCTTCTCTGGCAACTTCACTTCGGGAACCTTTACCTCAGGCACTACTGCGGGAGCGGGAACCGCTGGTGGTGCTGGCATTTGAACTTGGAAGGGCATCGGAATTCCAAGCATTGTAGAAAGCCGTTGCAGATAAGTCAAAGCCATGTTCGTGTGGTATAAGAAGTTTCCAAACTCGTTCAAAAGCGTGTAAAGTGTTGCGAACGCTGTCAAATCTACACCAGAACCTTCAAACTCTATTTCCAGATCACCATCGATTTTCACATCTTCCAAAACCTCGACGTCGTATTTCTTGAGTAAAGCCAAAAAATCTTCAAGCGTAAACCTCTTTGCCAAAATCTCACCCCTTCAGAAACAAATCCGCAACCTTACCCATCTTCCTATAAACTTCAGACGAATCGTCGAGATTGACAACCGGCAAGCCTTTAACATCGAGCTCCACGACTTTCTCATCGTAGGGCAGAATTTCGAGCAGTCTCATCCCCTCTTCCTCTGCGAATCCTTTGATCCTTTTTTCCGCCTCCTCGCTTGCAATTCGATTCGCTATCAAGTATATGTCCTTGAAGCCGAGCCTTAGCTCGTTGACGAGCTCTTTAATCCTTTTCGCGGTCGCAAGTCCTTTCTTCGACATGTCGGTGACGACAATAACGTAATCAGCGCTGTCGATCGTTTTTCTGCTGAAGTGCTCAAGTCCAGCTTCGCTGTCTATGATCACGAACTCGTAGTGTCTCGTTAGCTTTCGAAGTATCCCGCGAAGCAACGAGTTGGCAAAACAGTAGCAACCTTCGCCTTCTGGACGTCCCATTACGAGCAAGTCAAATCCATTGCACTCACAAATCGTTTCGTAGATCTTTCCTTCAAGCCATTGTTCCTTGTTCATTGTTCCAATTTCGTCTCTGCTTGTCTGAAAAATTTCACGCACGTCTCCGAGTGTTTTCTCGACTTCTACGCCAAGAGCGTCTGCGAGATTGCTGTCTGGGTCTGCGTCGACTGCAAGAACTTTCGATGATCTCTTGGAAATAAAATGGATGAGTAAGGCAGAAACTAAGGTCTTCCCCGTTCCTCCTTTGCCAGTAACCGCAATTGCGGTCATTCCTCTTCCTCAATTATCAGCTCTGGTATCCTTATCTCTGCCCCCACTAAGATTAGTTTTATCTTTTTCGCTTCAACCTCTTTTTCCATCATTTCTCCCCCTTCTTCTTCAGCACTATCTTGCCGATAGTAATCTTTGCATCTTTGATAATAAGCTTTATTCCTGCAGGTGCCGCTTGTTGTGAAGGTATCTGCAACGCAGGAAGCTGGAATGGCATTTGTAGCATCGGCATCATCGCTTGCGGTTGTGCGACTTGAGCAACTTGCTGTACCGCCGGCGCTGGCACGGCTTCTGCTGGCTTCGCTTCCACAACCTCTTCTTTCGCACTAACAACCTCAGGCCAGCCGTTCGTTATCTTCTTACCATCCACCTTTCTAACTACTCCCTTCACCACAGGATGATCCACTTTCTTCAGGAACTCCTTAAGCTCATCGAGCGTTTTCGCATTTTCTTCGGTTGCAATCTTGTCTCTGATATCTTCGGGTATGTACTTCGCAACCCTTTCTTTGAGATCCTTTGGCATCCACACAACTCTATACCAACCGCCATCGGCTTGGATGAACTTCTTGCTCCTGAAGTAGGCGATTCCAACACCCAAAAAGCCAGCAACCTGCTTACCACCACCGGTTTGCCCAGCCATCGTAGAGAACGTCAAGCCATTTGGCGCTGGATGCGGATAGCCGCGATGCACCCAACCAATTCCATCGACTTCTGGCATGTAGAAGCCAATGACTTCAAAGCATCCGCAACTTGTGTGCGGAAATTCAAAGAAGCTGTGCAGCTTTATTCTCTCGTACTCTCCACCGCTCTCTCGTTTCGCAAACTCGTTGACACCGCTGTATTCACCACCAACTGGATCGAGCAATTCGCCCTTTGGTACAGCCCTGTTCGGTCCCTCGGGATCCACTTTCGCAGCAGCTCTGCCGTCGAACCAAGTTATGGCTCCGCAAAGCGAAGGTCTGTCGGGAGAGACTATGCAAACATTTGTCGGAGCAAAGCTCTGGCAGAGTGTGCAGGAGTAGAACTCGTTTACGTCCTCATCGTGCAATGTTTCGATTCTCTTGTCTCTCTCCTCGTAAATCGGCATCGCAACTTCCTTAAGAACTTTCTCGACAAGGTCTTTGTCCGTGATGTAAACCGCTTCGATCTTCTCGATGAACGGCAATTCGTTCTTGTAGAGCATCATCGTCGCTTTAGCAATTTGAATCAAACTCTTAAGTCCCTTCTTCACGGGCGTTTTACCTACTCTCACCCAAACATCGTATCTCTGGTTGAGATGCATGTAACCTTCGATGTAGTTCTGGAAATCGTGGTTTCTGCGCTCGATAACAGGTTCGAGATCAGTTTCGACCATTTTTCCAGCGATGTAGTAGATCATTCCATACGGATAACTTTCGCCCTCCTTCATCTCGTCAAGGTCTGGTCCAACGAGTGTCACTTTCATATCCTCGACCTGTTCCGCAGGCAGGGCCATGACAAGTTCGAACTTAACTTGCTTTGGTCCGCCAAGCTCAACGAACATGTCCTCTTTGCGGATTCTCTCGCCTTCGTACATTGGAGAAATGTCGAACGGAAAGCTCTCTTCAGCACCAACGCTCACTTTTACTTTCGCACCTGCTGGAATCTCGATCTTCTTTCTTTCGACCATATCACCACCTCGTGGTCTGCCTTTTGAACTCTTTTTCAAACCTATATTTGTATTTATCGGTTTTTTTCATCAGTGCATCTTACATTATTCCTCACACAACTAAAAGGAGACGAAAGAAGGTAAAGCAAAGCCAGCAAAGGCGAAAGAGCTAAAATTTTAGGATATTATTATTTTGAATAATTTTTTTATTTAACGTGTCAGTTTGTATTAAATACTCTCGAAATAGTAATATCAGAAACCTTAAATACTCTCGAAGCAAGAAATTGCATGCCAAAGGCTACAAAAGTGAAGTCAAGAACTCCGCCGCTGATGTCGTCAGCGGGGATAATGAGATACTTCGAAGAAGAGAGAACGAAGGTTAAGATAAACCCAAAAACTGTGATTTTGAGCGGAATAGTGACAGGAGCTGTTGTAATGATCCTAAACGCTTTCTACGGTCTCTGGCCCTGAGTTGCTCTCCTAATCGCTTTTTCTATCGCTTTTTTATGCGCATTCCCAGCCTTGTGGATTCCTCCTTCCGGACCACGTGAAGCTAGGCAAGGAAATATTTGCGCAAAGTAGCCAGCTTTTGATGGCGCTTCGTCTATTTTGGCTCCTTTTAGTTTTTCCGCAACAAAATAACTCGCCCCACAAAACGCAGATCTCAAAACTCTGACTTCCTTTATCACGTCTCCCTCGAGTTCCACTTCGAACTCAGGAGCGCCGAAGTGCTCGAAGAACTCGTGAGACTTTAGCTTGGGGGTTGTGCAACATATCTCCTCCCAGATAACGCTAACACCCCTTCTCTCCCCTTCCTCCTTGAGCTGTTTGTAAGCTCCGGCCTTGGCTCCGCCAGAGATTATCACGATTCTCGTCCCCCGTTCGGAAACCTGCTTTATCAGCTCGAGGTTTATGTCCGCATGATTCGCAAAAGAGATCACGAGCTCTGGTGTTTTCGGTGGTAGCTTGAGGTAATCGGATGCGTTCTCGATCAAGTCCGGTAAATCCATTGGTAACTCGTAAAGCTCCAATTCAAAGAATTTTCCAAAGAGATCAATCTCTCTCTTCCTTTGCCCCTTGCGATAAACTACGCCGATCTTCATTTCAGCATTCCCTCGATTGCCCTTTTTATCTCCAAAAACGGCTTCAGATCACAAATCTTGTATGGCGGGATGTTTTCGATGTCTGCTTTTATGAAGCATTCGCTGAACGGGATTTTTCCAATAATCGGATACCTTATCTTTTCGATTATCTTTTTGGCTTCATTGCTTTCGACAAACTTGTTCACAACTACTGCGATTTTCTCTATTCCAATGTCCTCTGCGAGCTTCTTTATCCTTTCAAGCGTTTCAATAGCCCTACTCCCGGGCTCAACAACTGCGATCAACAGATCCACACCTCTCGCAGTTCCCCTGCCGAGGTGCTCAATACCCGCCTCCATGTCGAGAATTAGGACATCCTTCTCCTTGAAAATCGCATGCCTCAGTATCGCCCGCAGAAAGGCGTTCTCGGGGCAGAAACAGCCTTCTCCACCCTTGTCTATTGTTCCGAGAACAAGAACTCGAACGCCGTCCTCGTTGTAAACAGAGTAATCTTCAAATATGTCGTCGACCTTTGGGTTTAGCCTATAGGTGCCCATTGGCATCACTACCCTTTCTTCGATTATATCTTTAAGTTCCGAAAGCGGTTTTGGTCTTTCTTTGACTCCAAGCGCAGAGGGGAGATTCATCGCAGTGTCGCAGTCGATTGCGGTAACCCTATACCCATCCCTCGCAAACAAATGCGCAAGCACTGAAGCGAGTGTTGTTTTCCCTACTCCACCTTTTCCAGAGATTGCAAGTTTCATCAATACCGCTGGGGTTGCGGTATAATAAGCTTTAAATATTCGTGCGCATTGAAATAACCAATGTTTGATGCGAAGAAATTTCACTTCACAACGAGAAAAGGCTCTTGCATTGTGAAGAACAACAAAGTGCTGGAATTCTACCTCCTAAGCGAGGAAGAAGTCTCTGAGGTCGAAAAAATCGTTCCTCTGCTTTTCGAACTACCATCAAGCACAGAAATTGGCTATGTGGAGACAGAGAAATTCAAATTTGGAATCATAAAGTTCCAGGACTATTTTGTTGTTTTTCCAGCAAGAACAGAGAACATCGCAGAAATCATGCGGATTAGGAGTGTGATGCAGAATGGAGGCTAAGTACCTGATGAAAAAAGGTAACGAGATCGTTAAACACGGTGAAATAAACGAGAAGCTCTTTGACGAGCTGACCAAAGCGGGAGTAAAAAGGGCGATATTCTTGGGAGAAGAAGTTCTCTATTTTGAGTCGCGGAAGAACAAGACAATTCTTGTGAGCGTTGAAAAAAGGATTGCTGGTTTTGCAAAGCTTTTTGCAAGAAAATTACTTGAAGAGAAGAAAATAGACTTGAAATCGGTGGAGGAAGTTTTTGAATTTGCAGAAAAGGTAGAGAAGGCTACTCTGGATGAACTCGCCAAGTTAAGGTGAATGAGTATGATATACGAGACTTTAGCAGTCGTTGCGGGCTTCTCGATTGGTTTTGTAGCAACTTGGAAGTTTGTCGAGATAGGGATAAAAAAGGAAACAAGGGAAGAGACTCCAAGGGTAGCAAAAATAACTGAAATCACAGAAAGAGTGGAGAAAACTTCAGAACAGATAAAAAAACCTGAAAACCTCGACGAGCTCATAAAATACATAAGCACGAAGTTCATGTTGGCAGAAGTGACTTTGCTAACTCCCGAGGGGTTGCCAATTGCATCAAACAGCTCAACCGTCGATGAAGACACTGCAACCGCACCAGAGATCATAAAAATAGCCAACGCTCTGTTGAGATCTGATAGAATCGTGATAGGAGGCGGAGAGAATAGAATCCTTGCAATTCAGATTAGCCCAGACGTGATACTATACGCAAAAGTGACCAGAGAATTTTCGAGAGCTGAGATCGAGAAGTTGAAGATCGAAGTTAACTCTCTCTTGGAGGGATTGCTATGATCTGGGCAATTCTAGCAGTTTTGACGATTTTTGCAAACCCTGGAGATACGATAAGCCTCGAACTACAACAACCAGCATATGCTGTGCTCGAAGATCCATGTATGTTCTTCGAGAGCACACTAAACAACTCCGCAAATCTCTCAGAAGGGTCGCATTTGATAAAGGTTGGAATCCTTTGCACGCCTGGCGAAAAAAAGATTGAAGCAAACGGAGAGATCATTGCGGTTGTGAAGGTTGAAAAGGCAGGCGAAAACGTAATTGCAAACTACACGTCTCAAGTGGAGAGAAAGGCAGTTGCCCTTGAAAAAGAGCTGAACAAAACAATTGCAGAGCTCGAGAGAACAAAAGAAGAGCTAAAAAAGAATCAGGAAGCGATGAAAAAGCTCGAGAATGAAAAAGATCTGCTCGAAATCGAACTGGGCCTTGTGAAGGACAACTTAAATATCCTCCAAGCGAAATACAATGCCTTGAGCCAAGATCTCGAGACAAAAAGAGCAAAGATCGAACAGATGGAGGAAGAAATAAAGATGCTCTCAAGCCAAAGTCAAACGTTCAGAGCTTCGACGTTTTTCCTTGTCTCAATCTTCATCGGTTCTTTTGTCGCGGTTCTAATGATGACGCGTCGTCCTTAAATTCAACTTTTTGTTGCAAATAGTTATATTTATCTGCTGTGAGTTTAGCTTATGAGAGCGGTTTGGAAGGGAGCGATTAGCTTCGGGCTTGTCTCGATACCCGTAAAGGCCTACAACGCAACGATATCAAAAGAAATAAAATTCCATTTGCTCCATTCGAAAGACGGTGGGAGAGTAAGATACAGGAAGTTCTGCGAGAAGTGTGGCGAAGAGATCAGCGACGAGGAGATTGTTAGGGGTTATGAGATAGCGAAGAACGAGTTTGTAATTCTCACAGATGAAGACTTGGAAAAGATCCCACTGAAGAGCACGAAGAGCGTTGAAATCAAGCGATTTTTTGAGCCTTCGGAACTCAGGGAAATATTCTACAGTGGTTTCTATTACCTTTCACCAGAAAAAGGGGGAGAGAAGGCCTACGTTTTGCTAAGAGAAGCGATGAAGGCGACGAACCTCATGGGCATAGGGAAGATCAGCTTCAGAGGAAAGGAGAGCTTGGTTGCGCTTAAGTTCTTCAACGGCGGAATAGTTCTCGCGAACCTTCACTACGTGGACGAGATAAGAAACCCCGCAGAGGTTCCGATGTGGGGAATCGAAGTGGAGATAAGCGAAGAAGAGCTAGAGCTTGCGAAAAAGCTGATCATGGCGATGAAAAAGCCTTTAAACATAGAAGAGTTCAGAAACGAATACAAGGAGGCGTTGCTGAAGTTGATAGATGCGAAACTCGCTGGAAAGGAGATAATAGTTACGGAAGAGCCAAAGACCGCGAAATCTTTGTTAGATGCTTTGAAAGCGAGTCTTGAGGCAATTAAATGACCTGGTTCAACGAAAAGATAAAACCGATGCTTGCGGTAAAGGGAAAACCGTTCAACAGTCCCGAGTTTATTTACGAGATAAAGTTCGACGGAACAAGGGCGATCGCATTCATCGACGTTGAGAACGAAAGAGTTCGTCTCCAGAACCGAAGGCTCCTCGAAATAAGCTATCGCTACCCAGAGATAGACCTACTGAGCTTCGTAAAGGAGAGCGCAATTTTAGATGGGGAAATCGTTGTCTTCGAAGGAAATTTGCCATCTTTCTCGCTATTACAGCAGAGAGAGCACGTTGAGAGTAGCTTTAAGGCTTCAATTCTTTCAAAAAAGTTCCCAGCGAACTACTTTGTTTTCGACGTCCTTTACTGCTCTTCACATGGATGGGTTGCAAAAGAACCGCTGATTCGCAGAAAGAGAATACTCGAAGAGATAAGCTGTGATGCAAAAAGGGTTGCGCTCATCGACTTTGTAGATGAGAAGGGGGAAGAATTTTACGAAAAAACGACTAAGCTTGGAATAGAAGGGGTTATCGCAAAAAAGAAAACAAGTCCATACCTGATTGGGAAAAGATCAGACTTCTGGATTAAGATCAAAAAAAGACAAACCTTGGACTGTGTGATCGTCGGATGGCTTGAGGGAGAAGGAGAAAGGAAGGGGTTGTTTGGCTCTCTAATACTCGCACTCAGATCCGGAAACTCCTTTGTTCACGTTGGACAAGTTGGCACTGGGTTCGACTTGGAATTTGCAAGATGGTTTATAAAAAAGCTTCGCGAAATAGAAATAAAAACCGCACTCTTCGAGATTGAGACGAGTAGAGAAGTCCACTGGTGCAAGCCAGAGTTTGTTTGCGAAGTCGAGTTTCTCGAGCTAACGAAGGATATGAAGCTTCGCGCTCCGGTGTTTCTTAGACTGAGAGACGACAAAAGCGTCGACGACTGCACCATCGACTCCATAATTTCGCTGAGATGAAATGATAGAGAGAAAAGTTTAAATCCAGATGAGTTGTGCTGAGCACATCCCTAAAAAGAGAGCTGTTGTGAGACTATGATGATAGAGAAACTCGAGGAAAGAAAGGAACAACTTGAAAAAGAGCTCCAAGAGTTCACGAAGAGAAGGGACGAGCTCAACCAGTTTGCCAAAGAGTGTGCAAAGAAGAGGGACGAGTTGAACAAGGAAGTGAAGGAGCTCGTGGAGAAGATAAAAGAGCTCAGGGTTAAAAGGGATGAGCTCAATGCAAAAGTCAGAGAACTGAAAGCAAAGAAAAACGAACTCTACAAGGAGATTGACCAGCTCTACAAGGAGCTCGACAAGCTCAGGAAGAGCATAGACAAAAACGGGAGACCACTGGGAGAGATCGAGAAGGAGATCAGAAGACTTGAGTTCAAGCAACAGACGACGGTGATGACCATAGAAAAAGAAAGAGCGCTTGTTGAGAGGATTTCAAAGCTCAAGAAAGAGCTCGAGGAGAGAAAAGCTCAGCTTGAGAAACATGAAGAGTTCAAGAAGCTCATAGTCAAGATCAGAGAGCTAAAAGACCAAGTCAGGATCCTTGCTGGGGAGATAAAAGCTTACGGAGATGAAGCCGACAAGCACCACGAAGAGTTAACGAAGCTCGTGAACGAGCTCGATGAAAAAAGGAAACTCGCAGATGAAATGCACGCGAAGTTCTCGGAGAGCAAGAAAGAGGCAGACAAATGCCATGAAGAAGCGGTGAAGAGGAGAAGAGACATAAGGGATCTCGAGAAAGTAATAAAAACGCTAAAGTCGAAGCAGTTCAAGACAAAGGAGCAGATTGAAAGAGAGGAGCTGATAAAGAAAGCGAAGGAAATCTACGAGATGTTCAAGAGAGGAGAAAAGATAGATACGGAAGATTTGCTCATACTGCAGAGGGCTGGATTGATCTAAATTCGTAACCAATTCTCAAAGCTTTCACATTGATTTCGCTGTCTCTCATCATCTCCCTTATAGCTTCTTCCACGTGCTCGAGCTTGAACGGCATTTTCATAAGCGAGAGCAGAATTCCAACGATTACTACGTTCGTAACAACGGCATCTCCGACTTTCATCGCGAGATCTGTTGCGGGGACTACAAAGACTTTTCCCGCTACTTTGCGAAGTTTTTCCACGATTTCCTCAAGCTCAGGATATTTTCCAAGCCCTACAGCGACGGAGGGTGGAACTATTTTCCTGTTGTTCAAAACCACAACCGTTTTTTCCCCGATGAACCTTGCGTATCTTAGCGCTTCGACTGGTTCAAGCGCTAAAACGACATCTGCAGAGCCATCCGGAATCAAAGGAGAGAAAACTTCTCCTATTCTTACGTGCACCTCAACGCTACCACCGCGTTGCGCCATCCCATGGGTTTCAGCCGTAACAACGTTGAGCCCAGCTTTCATCGCTGACCTTGCGATTAGATGCGCGGTCGTTAGCGCTCCCTGCCCTCCAACTCCCACAACGAGAACGTTAAGCTTCATGTCACAATCGATGAAAATTTGTTTTTAACCCCTTCGATTTAAAAGCTCTGAAAAAATAAAGGGTTAAGCTCAGTTTCTACCGTTTCTCCTGATGTAAATAACAAGCAACGCACCCATCGAAGCGAAAGTAATCGTTGCAAGAGTTGTTTCATAATTCGTCATCTTCGCACCGCTTACAAGCGTTATTTTTGGCGCAGTTTGCTCGTTGAGCGAATACATCGGATCTATGCCCACGATGAACGCATCGAGGACTTTGAAATCTCCAGTGCCCTCGAGCTGGTAGAATATGACGACTGTCTTATTGTCAGAGATTTCTTGCCAGTCTTCATAGCTACCATCGCCATCTGCACCGGGGGCAATCGGCATTAAACGCCAGTAATGACCCTCTTACGTATCCACTCATTGGATTATTAACGCTTCCATTTCCTGCGAGCATCGAAGATTTGTTCACGTAGTTAGTGCTCCAAATGTCGTCCCATCTATCGTTCCAGTTGTATTCCTCAATCTCCACGACGAGATAGATGTCGAAGACGTTGTTTGTGCCAGTAGAGGCGGTAGAGTTGTAGAGCACGTGCTTTGTAACCTTAACGAGATATGTGCCAATGATGTAGATCTTCTCTACGACGATGAAGTTCGAGCCATAGGTTGTGTTGTAGTCGTGGAGCGTCGTGTTGTTGGCAAACCATCCTTGGCTTTCGCTTTTTATCAGCTTGAACGTCGCGTTGGCCCAGATTATTGGGACTTGACTGTAGTTGAAGTTCATCCAATCGCCACTACTGGGAACTGTGTATGATGGAGATGTAGCGTTCAACTCTCTCGGTAAACCGCTTTGAGTGGTGGCGTTGTATTCACAGATAACGTTTCCTGTTTGCACATTTGCTGAATTATTGCACTTAAACTGCCCGCTTACAAATTGGTTGAAACTCCCAGTTTGAGTTGCCCACATTGTGACGTTCGTTAAGATATACGTCAATCCCTGTGCTTTGTTCGTGATCGTAGCATTTCCTCTCCACCAAGAATCACCATTTGAATCTTGATAAGGACCATCTTTTGTTGCGTTAATGCTCGCGTCTCCAATTGCAAAGACGTCAACAACATAAGTTCCGCTGATGTTTCCGAAGCTCAGATTAAAGGTAAAAACAGCGAAGCCGAAGGGCTCAAAGTAGTGAGGCAAGGCGGTTGGATTCGTGTAGTTGCCTGTAACGTTGAAAGTGATGTTCACGTATTTGTTCTCACCGGAAGTTATGTTGAGAGGAATATCGGGGATTACGATTGTATCTGGGTTGCCTGAACTTGTGTAGTTTCCATTGTAAACGGTTGCTGAGCTTTTGTTGGTTGATGGAGTTCCTTCAATTTTAAGGAGTGCCCAATTCTCGCTTCCAAAGTGCGCAGTTTGATTGCTCAGATACTTCGTTATGTTCAGCAGAACGTTGTTCCCGCTTAAGCCTCCAAGCGCTGTATTTTGCCACCAGGTTTCATTTAGGCTTACGTTGAAGTAAACTTTCCATGTGTATTCGCCCCCTTGCGGGGATCTTTGAAGGCTCATACTTCTCCTCAACTATGAAAGGCGCACCATTGTTGATTTTCATCTCATCATCATTGACATCGTAGAAAACGCTCACGATCTCGTTTGGCTTTAGCAAAGGAATGTGGATGAAGCAGTTCGCATCGCTTGTGTTGAAAACTCCCGCTTTGTTAATTTTATCTGGAATGGTTAAAGAGGGTCCGACGCTTACATCGCTGCTCGAATTCTCATAAAATAGAGAACAATCTCCTGTCTTGTTTGTGATATTCACAGCAATCCATATGTCATAAATCGCTTCATCGGCTTTGTTCGTAATGTTCACATAGCCAGTAACGTTTGTCGTGTATGTAAAACTTGGACCGCTTCCCGTATACGATTGTGGCTCAACAGTAGTGTTCACTTTCTCCTCGATCACTATCTCTAATGGCGCGGCGCTCGCTATTCCTATGGTTATTATTGTTATTATCATCAAACTTATTTTTTCCGCTGTCCAAGCTCCTATACATGCCCGAAACTCAAGCCTACCAGTTTAAAAATTTTTCGCAGAATTTAAATTCATTTCAAAATATGTTGGTAAAATTTTGAACAAAAAAGCGGAGCAGGGCGAAACGAAGCAAATAGCGGGGCGTGGATTTGAACCACGGATCTGCGGGTTATGAGCCCGCCGGGATTACCTGACTACCCTACCCCGCTTCACGCAAAATTGTTCTTTCGATATTTCAATCTTTCCCTTAAACGATCGAGAAAAATTTAAAGAAGCTCGATGTAAGGCTGTTCCAAATCAACCATTGCATTCACAACAAGCTCAACTAATCCGCCGTAATGAATTCCGCAGTTCACAGTAGCGTTGTAATGCGATAGAATGTCTCTTATCGCTCCCTTGCAGTTGCTACATGGTGCGCAGACGTATTTCTTGACTTCGGGACTTATGCTATCTTGGAATGCGCTTAAAATTTGCTTGAACTTCATTCTGCTCGAAACCTTTTGCCTGAACTCCGGGAAGTTCATCGAGTTCATTATCGCGAAACCGCTTCCACCACCACAGCAGTAGTTGTAAACCCCATTGGGCTCCATTTCTCTGAACTTTGGACAAATTTCCTTCAAAACGTTTCTTTGCGGCTCAACGATTCCCATGAGGCGGACAACGTTGCATGGATCGTGGAGCGTAACGGGAAAATCGTTCTTCTGCGGATCCAAGTTGAGCTTCTTCTTCTTTACAATGTCCCAAAGCAGCGGTAAACAGCTTTCCCTCGGAATCTGATATTCGCCAACGAATATGCGATCCGCAACAACTGTTAAAGCTTTGTGCGCATGTCCGCATTCTCCGACTACGATTCGATTCACATCGAGCTTCCTCGCAATTTCAGCGTGCTTTAAAGCTATTCTCGAAAGTTGAACGTCGTCATACCACACGCCGTAGTTGACTGCGTCGTATCCAACCATTTCACTGCTCAAAGTCCAGTCAAGGCCAGCTTCCTCAAAGATAATTGCAAAAGCTTCGACGTTTTCTGGCCAGCTCAAATATTCGCCCGCGTTATGAATAAGTAAAATGTCCGAACCCATTTCGTCCACGGGAATCTTTATGCTCTTTCCCGTCTTCTCCTTAATTTCTTCTTCCATGAACTCTATCATGTCCTTGAAGCCGTCCGGAGTTAGGCCAGTTGACGAACCTGTTGTGAGATGTTTCGCAGTTCCCTGTGCATGCAAGGCCTGAGGAGCAATTCCGAGCTCTTGAACAAAAAGCTTTCTGATTTCTCTCGCAATCAAACCATTGTCAAGTCCCAAAGGGCAGTATTGTGCACAACGCCTGCAGAGATTGCAACGATAAGCGCATTCAGCAAGGCGAAGAATCGTTTTCGCATTGAGTTCTACGTCTCCGAGAAACTTTGCCTTAAAGCTCCCGCCGTTACTCGTGAACTTCTTTATCAGCCTTCGCAGAACCTCTGCACGGTAAGTTGGGCGATATATTTCCTTTCTTCCCGAAGATATGTAGATGTGACAGGCTTCGCTACACGTTTGACAGCGAGCGCAGTATTCGAGCGAGAGAAGCAAAGGTTGAATGAAAGTCCAATTCGCTTCCTTATCCATGAGCTTTCTGAGTCCATTTAGGAATTTCTGAACGAGCTTCTCTTCTTCTTCCTTCGTCTTCGGCTTCCATGGAACGTCTATTGCAACGTATCCGTCAAGCTCGGTCACATACCTATCTTTCCACTCAGCCTTCGGCTCGGTAACGTTTGGTTCCATTCCCGGCTTGTCGTAAGGTTGCGGAAGCTTCATCAGATCTTCGAGCGTTATCTTAACAAGCTGTTCTTCTTTCTTCGCTATATCCGTTATCGCAATCCTCTCCCTCATCATTTCACCTCACAAACTCCACCAAGATCACAGCGAGAAGCTTCATCAGCCCAGTTTAGATCCGGATTGACATGTGGAGCGCTCCACTTTACTTTGTATTCAGTGAGATACTTCTTCAGCTTTGCTTCCATCTCTCCGCCACGAACATTTGGCTCATCTTCCCAAAGGATCTTGTGATACGTGAACCACTTTGCCAAGAAGTGCGTCATCTTTGTGAAGGGCAAGTAGATCAGAAGTAGCGAAAGCAAAACGATGTGCAATTGCGTAGCTAATGCAACGGATGGCGGAGCGCTGAAGGTTATCAGAGCTTTCATGTAATTCTTCGCAACGCTGAAATCTGTATCACTTTGCCAAGCAACGATTCCCGTTGCAACCACTGCGAGAATGAAGACAAGGTTGAAGTAGTCAAGGAAGGAGCTGTAGCTACGAAGTTCCCAGTCTGCGATTCTTCGAATCAGCAAAGCAATGCCAAAGATGAAAACGAGCGCTATTCCAAGAGTTCCGACAATTAAAGTCAGGTAGTATGCTGGGAGCTCAAGGATGCGAATTGCAAAGATGTCGATGAGTGCAGAGACAAAGAGAAGGACAAACCACAAGAGTATCAGATAAACACCGGTGTGGAATGGATACGTTAGCCACCATAACGGGCGTTTGTAAGTGAACACCTTCTTTATGAAGATCATTTCCATCAGCATGTCCTTTAGTTCACCGGCCAACGTTCTGAGCCTTGGTTTTCTCCACCATTCCACTTCCTCGTAGTAACTTCCACCGTGCTTGTGCCTTGGGTCGTGAGGCACAGGGTAGATTTCCCACCGCAAATGAATTGGCATCGTCGAGTATTTTACGAACTTCGCAAGCAGAACAACTGCAAAAACCACAACCGCTGTGTAGATCAGCAGATTCAGCATCGTATCACCGTTTTAAGATTTCAACCACTAATATAAAAGCCTTGCTCATTTCTTCAATACAAAAAATTTATTTAAGTTTCGGTATAATTTCTTTGCCAATGAGCTGAATCGACTTCTTCTTGTCCGGTCCTATCGGGCTTCCTGCAACAACTTGCGTTACTCCAGTCTTTGCAAGCTGACTTATGCGTTCAACTACCTCATCCGGGGTTCCGCTGATCGAGAAGGAGTCAAGCATTTCGTCGGTAACAGCTTTCCCAACTCCGGCCCAATCGCCCTTTGTGAACGCGTTGTTCAACGCCTCTTTCACTTTGCCTACAGCTTCAGCGCTAATTGAATGCCTTTCGAGCACAGTTTCAGGGCTACCAGCAACTATGAACGCCACAACAATTCTCGCAGCATTTCTTGCGTTGTCTCGATTCTTATCAACACTCATCGAAGCATAGGCAACGGTGTCGAACTTGTCCCTTGATTTTCCTGCCTTCTGCAATCCAGCGTCGATGCTCTTCTTTGCCTCCTCAAAGTCTTTTGGATGAGACGCGTTTATCAGAACTCCATCGCCAAGCTCTGCAGCTAACTGAAGCATCTTTGGTCCTTGGGCGCCGATGTAAATCGGAACCTCTCCAGCTTTGAACCCAAGCCTTGCACCAGCGAATTTGAAAATTTCGCCTTCGTATTTCACCGCTTTCCCGCTCAGCAGAGCACGAATTATCTCGACCGCCTCCTTCATTCTCGTCAACGGCTTCTCCCAGCTTATGCCGATCCTTTCAAACGTAACCTTATCTCCCGCACCGATTCCAAGCACAGCTCTTCCGCCACTTATCTCGTTTATCGTCGCAATCGCAGACGCGGTCAAAGCTGGGTTTATGTGGTACGGGTTCGTAACTCCGGGTCCGAGCTTTATCTTCCTCGTCCCCAGCGCGAGAATTGTCAGCATCGAATACACGTTTCTATTGTTGTAGTGGTCCGTAATCCATGTGTATTCAAAACCGCTCTCTTCCGCAACTCTGACGTAGTATTCAAGCTCATAGAATTTCAGATCTGGCACGAACTCGATCCCGAATTTCATGGCAATCCCCCTCGAAAGTTTACCTCCCCATAAATAATCTTTTCCTTTTTTAACCCCGATGCTTCTGCGCAAACAAACTCGAAGGAGATGGGGAAAAACTTTTAAATTTTCAAAAACAATTTTTGACATGCCAAAGTGCTCAAAAGGAGGGAAAAAGGCGAAGGAGGAAAAGAAGGCGGAATACACAAAAGGGGAGGAAAAGGCTAAAAAAGGAAAGTAGGCTTCGCCATAGTTCTTGGATCGAAAGAAGTTAGTTCATTTAAGCTCAAAGGCACGCAGACGCGAGATACAAGAGCGTTAAGGCTATAGGGTAATCTGATCAGCCTCATCTCACCGCTCGTAACCCACTCATCGATGCCAAAGTCTGAGTAGCGTTCTGCGATCTCTTTTCTCTCCCTCTGCGAGAACTTGAACGCATCTGCGTCGAGAACGTGAACGTGAAAACCCCTCCCCGAAAAAACTATCCTTATCTCTTCAAACTCTTTTTTTAGCTCTTTGCAGAGCTTTACAGTGTTTTTCCGCACTCTTTTGAATTCAATCATGCAGAAACTTACTGTATCTTTCCTCGCAACCTTTTCAGCCAGAGAGCCATGGTAAGGGCAATCCACGTTCTCCGGATCCAAATCGAATGCCAATTCCTGCCCAAGGAAGTTATCACATTCCCAGCAGTTCTTTGAACATTTTTCGCAAAGGCTTAGGTCGCGGTAGAGATTTCGGTCGTAGTAAACTCCTTCGGGGAGATAATAAAGGATGTAGTCGAGAACGTCCTTAAAGCTCCTGTGGTCCTCTATTATCAAGGCTTTGTCTTTCTTCTCTTCGAACTCTTTCCGATAAACGTTCGTCTTTCTCCCAACAATCACGGCAAACGCAGTGTTTCTTATGTCCCTCCATGAAAGCCAATCTGTCACTTTTTCGACGTTAAACTCATTTTTGTAGAACATTTCTCGCTCCTCAAGCGTTGAGATTCTCATTCCCTTCGGAAAGTAGTATCGCATTGAGAAAATATTCGCTCCTATTAAAGAACTTTTGGATCAAAGGCTTAAAGATCTTTATGGCATAGAAAAATTTTTAAACTCAATGGACTACGAGTTTCATGGCAAAGAAGAAGGAAAAGAAGGAGGAGAAGGAGGCAAAATCCACAACCACAACTGAGCAAAAGAAGTGATCTTCTCCATTTTTCTGTTTTTTTGATATACAAAAATCTTAAAAACCAGTCGAGATCCTTATTTGTGAACTCCTCGCAAATCGCACTCAACTTCGGATTTCTT
This sequence comes from Archaeoglobaceae archaeon, assembly GCA_038882935.1. Classification (GTDB taxonomy): domain Archaea; phylum Halobacteriota; class Archaeoglobi; order Archaeoglobales; family Archaeoglobaceae; genus WYZ-LMO2. Next base: position 35,568 of record JAVZNF010000010.1, read on the forward strand.
CCCTATAGAAGAACTTGCGGAAATAAATGCAAACCGCATTTCTCGATAAGATTCAGCGATCTCGATTTCCACATCGACTCAAGCCCCGGAAATGGTTTCAATCTCATCACACATGCGCATTCAGATCACTATGGGCAAAAGAATCTCGAAAATCCAAACGCGATTGCGAGTGACGAGACAGCAAGAATTCTCGAAACCGTAACCGAGAAAAGGTTCTCGGGAATTAGATTTAAAGTAGGAGAAACGATAAAGATCGCCGATCTCAAGATAAAAACTTTCCCCACCTTCCATATCCACGGCTCCTCTGCTTTCTATTTTCCCAAGCTCAAGCTTCTGATAACTGGAGACGTAAAAAGCTGGAAAAAGCTACCAAAATGCAAAGTCTTGATCACCGAGGCAACTTATTCTCATCCCTCCAACGTTTTTGAAGAAGAGATCGAACTTCTGCTCGAAAAAGCTGAAGAGGGAAACAATCTCGGGGCATATCCAATTGGAAAAGCTCAGAGGGTTGCAAAGATTCTAAGCAATGAGGGAATCGAGTTTTGCGCTGAAGAAAAGATTGCGAATATTTGCAGGGCTTTGGACATTGAAATAGGTGAGGAAGGGGCGAAATTATTGTCTCCTTCGAAACTAAAAAATGGTTACATTTTGACCGCGCAAAAATATTACAGACTGCCAAGGATCGTAATAAGCGACCACTTAGACTACCGAGGGCTTTTGAAGATGATAGAGCACTGCAAGCCAGAACACGTGATCTTCTACCACGGAAGGGTTTCGAAAGCTATGATCGAAAAACTGAGAGAAATGGATATAACTGCTTCAACGCTCGACGAAATCGACGTTCATTTCAAGGTCTAAGTCCTGAGGTGAATTCGGCTATTTTCTTGTCCGCTTCTTCTTTGAACTTGCTTATCAGCTCCACAACTGCGCTTCCCACAACTACCGCATCCGCTCCAGCGTTGAAAAGCTCTGTCACGTGCTCCTTTTTCGAGACTCCAAAGCCAATTGCCACGGGTTTCTTGCAAATTTTCTTTGCTCTCCCTAGCGCTTCAAAAGCGAGCCTCGAGACTTTTTCCCTCGCACCTGTCACACCATAGGTTGATACGAGGTAAACGAAGCAAGAAAGCTCGTCGATTTTTGCAAGTCTCTGCTCGCTCGTGTTCGGTGCAGCGAGGAAAACGTTCTTGATTCCAACGTCTCTGCAAATCTCTACGAAATCTTTCGCTTCATCAAATGGAAGGTCTACGACCAGAATTGCATCAAAACCGCTTTCATAAGCTCTTTCAGCGAATTCCCGCATTCCGGTGGTGTAGATTGGATTGTAGTAGCTCATTAAAATTAGCTTTCTGCTGTCTTTTTTTCTGAACTCCCTTGCGATCCAAAAAACGTCCCCAACCCTGAAGCCAGAGCTAAGGGCTTCGTAGTATGCTTTCTGGATCGCTACACCATCTGCGACGGGGTCACTGAATGGAATGCCGAGCTCTATCGCATCAGCGTCTGCTGAAAACATGAAATCCAAGGTCTTCTCCTTCCTCGGATAACCAGCAGGAAAGAAGACGATTAAGGATTTCGAGATCATTTCATCGCCTCCATAACGATTCCGAGATCTTTGTCTCCTCTGCCAGATAAGTTTACGATAACAGTTGAGCCTTTTAGCGTTTCATCTTTCTCAAGCAAAGCCAAAGCATGAGCACTTTCAAGTGCTGGAATTATACCTTCGAGCTTTGAAAGCCTTAAAAATGCGTTGAGAGCTTCTTTGTCTGTCACGAACGTGTATTCAACCCTTCCAGAGTCCTTCAAGAATGCGTGCTCCGGTCCAACACCCGGATAATCAAGTCCCGCGGCAATGCTGTGCGTATCTGCAATCATACCATCATCGTCTTGAAGAAAATATGAGAGCATCCCATGCAAGACTCCTTTTCTTCCAGCGCAAAGCGACGCAGAGTGCTTTCCCGTTTCGATTCCAAAACCACCAGCTTCTACACCGATCAATCTAACGTTGTCGTTCAAAAATGGGTAAAAGATACCAATCGCATTGCTTCCACCGCCTACGCACGCAATTATTGCATCAGGCAGCGAGCCTTCGAGTTCAAGAATTTGCCTCCTCGCTTCTCTGCCAATCACAGCCTGAAAATCCCTGACAATCGTAGGGAAAGGATGCGGGCCGACGACTGAGCCTATAAGGTAGTGTGTTGTTTCAAAGCTTTCAGCCCAGTCACGAAGGGCTTCGTTTATCGCATCCTTCAACGTTTTGCTCCCACTTTCAACGGGAACAACTTCAGCTCCGAGGATCTTCATTCTAAAGACGTTCATTTTTTGCCTCTCGTAATCAATTGCACCCATGTAAATTCTGCACTTAAGCCCAAGCAGAGCGCAAGCCATTGCAGTTGCAACGCCATGTTGTCCAGCACCTGTTTCGGCGATCACTCTCGTTTTTCCCATGAACTTCGCAAGCAAAGCCTGAGCGAGTGTGTTGTTTATCTTGTGCGCTCCACCGTGGAGCAAATCTTCCCTCTTGAGGTATACTTTCACCCCAAGTTCCCTGCTAAGATTTTCCGCAAAGTACAGTGGCGTAGGTCGTCCAGCGTAGTTTCTCAGGTAGTAGTCCAGCGCTCTCCTGAACTCTTCATCATCCTTAAGTCTTACATAAGCCTTTTCAAGTTCCTCAAGCGGAGGAATAAGGACTTCTGGAACAAATCTCCCACCAAACTCACCAAAACGCATTTTTTACCACCTTAACAAACTCGGAAACTAAAAACTCGTCCTTAAAACCGCCTTTTTCAACACCACTTGAAACATCAACTCCAGCGGGTTTAACGAAAGCAATTGCTTTTGCGACATTTTCGCAGTTCAACCCACCTGCGAGGAGTATCGGAAAGCGTTTTGCAACCTCTCTGCTCACACTCCAGTCGTGAACCTTACCACTACCACATCCAGAGTCGAGCAAAACGTAGTGTGGACGGTAAAGTCTTATCTCCTCGACTAATTCCTTGGCCTCGCCTTCGACTATAAATGCCTTCATCGCAACGACTTCGTTCCTCAACTCCTCGAAATCTCCAACGCTCATATTTCCGTGGACTTGAACGAAGTCGCAATTCGTTTTTGCAATTATCTCGTTCCATTCATCCAAGCTACTCACAGTTGAGACAAGAAAAATCGGTATTGTTGCGTTCTCTACGATTTCCCTTGCTTTCTCGAGATCTACGCACCTCTTTGAGTTGCTTTTCACAACAACTCCGCCGAAGTCTGCGTATCTTTCAACGATCTCGAGCTCTCTCAGATTCTTGATCCCGCAGATCTTAACGATCATGGCACATCGCAACAAAATTCCTGATCATCCTAAGCCCATCTTCCGTCAAAACGCTCTCAGGATGGAACTGCACACCTTCGATCTCATCCCTTCTCATACCCATCACTACGCCATCATCGCTAACCGCTGTAACCTTGAAACCCCTTGGAACCTCGATGACTGCCAAGGAATGATATCTTCCAACTCTCAACGGATTTTTTACGCCCTTAAACACGCCCTCGCCATCGTGGCTTATGAGCGACGTTTTTCCATGAATTGGCTTAACTTTCGCAACTTTCCCGCCGAAGACTTCCGCAATGATCTGGTGCCCAAGACAAACTCCGAGAATCGGAACCCCGAAATCGAAAAGAAAATCGAGTTCTTTGCTCGGTTTTCCGGGTCCGGGAGAGATTACGATACCATCAAAGTCGAGCTTTTTCGCTTCTTTCGCATTTTCCTTGCTCAAGACCTTCACATTGTCGAAGAAGGAAATGTATTCGACGAGGTTGTAAACAAAGGAATCGTAGCAATCAACCACGAGAATCATATCCAACCGCCTCCAAAACCTTCGCCATCTTGCTTTCAGTTTCAAAAAATTCCCTTTCCGGAATTGAATCCGCAACTATTCCCGCTCCAGCACGAACTCTGCAAAGCTTTTCGATTTCGGCCATGCGTATCGCTATCGCCAAATCCGAGACGTTCTGCGAAAAGTAGCCAACTGCTCCTGCATAAATCCCACGCCTCGAAGTCTCGAGCTCGTCGATCAATTCCACAGCCCTTCGCTTCGGAGCTCCTGTAACGGTTCCTGCTGGAAAAGAAGCTTTCATAGCATCGAAATGCGTAGCATTTGCCTTCAGCTCTCCTATAACCTCGCTTTCGATGTGAATAACGCCCGGATACACGACTGCATCCATAAATCTGGTAACTTTTACACTCCCCGCCTTGCAAACTTTACGAACGTCGTTCCTCGCCAAGTCGACGAGCATAACATGCTCAGCTCTCTCCTTTTCATCGCTCAAAAGCCTTTGAATTGTCTCCTTCTCTTTTCCTTCAATTTTCTTCGCAGTCCCAGCGATGGGGTTGATCTTGAAGATTCTTCCTTCGACCCTACCCATCGTTTCTGGAGAAGAACCGACGAGAGACTTTTTAAACTCAAGCAGAAACATGTATGGGCTCGGATTTAATTCTCGAAGCCTTAGATAGATCTCGAATGGATCGAAGTCACTTTTAAGCTTGTATTCTCGGGAAAGGACGAGCTGATACACTTCGCCTTCTTCGATCAACTCCTTTGCCTTCAGAACGAGCTTCTCGAACTTCTCTTTTTCATCTCTCTTTACAACACTTGCACCTCCGCTTCCGTAGCCCACTTCCTCTTTTTTCGCCTTTTCAACGATTTTCTCTGCATTTTCGACGTTGTAGCTAAAAAGCTTTCCAAGATAGTGATCGTAGACGAAGTAAGAATCGTAGCAACCGAAAAAAGATTTCTCTTCCACTTTTTTCCCTACAAAGCTCAGAACTGCGTCGTATGCAATGTAACCGACGAGCAATCCCTTCACGTGTATTCTTTTCAGAGCTTCGAACACATCGTTGACCCTCGCAACTTTTTCCCCGTCAACTCTCAGATCTTCATCGATCTCCACCGTGTAGAGGGGGTTAAAGGAAACATACGTAAACCTCGAGTTTCCGGCTTTCTCCACGGACTCAAGAATAAAAGGGTAATCGAAGTCCCTTATCGCAGAATAAAGCCTCACGGGCTCGACGAACTCGTGCTTCTGCATGCAATCTCCTCCAGTTTCCTCAAAAAATCTCCACTCTCAACCTTTTCGTTAAAAATCGAGACGTTCTCTTTCAGATCTTCAAAGCCAAGAGCGAACATTGCGAGCGAGAAGTTCATCGAGATCAAAACAGAGTCCTCTTTGAGTCCCTTGTTTTCAAACACAGCCTTAATGCGGTTCGCGGATTCTTCGGGGCTTTTACATGGAACAATCTTGCACTCGTTAACCCCGAAATCCCTTGGTGTTAGCTCGATTTTTTCGATTCCGTTCTCGACGATGAACGCAGTCGTTTTCCCAAATGGGCTGACTTCATCGATTCCATTGCCATGGTAAACGATTCCTTTCCTTCCAAGAATTTCCATAGATTCTGCGACAATTTTCAGAAGTTCTTCACTCGAAACTCCGATTATTTGCCTTTCAGGATTCGCTGGATTCACAAGTGGACCGAGAACGTTAAAGATCGTTCTTATTCTCAACTTTCTTCTAACTCCCGAGACTTTAGCAAACTCTTTGTGATATCTCGGAGCAAATAAGAATGCGAAGTTCGTTTTCTCGATCAAACCCTTTGCTTCCTCTGGTGAGAGATCTATCCTAATTCCGAGTTTCTCCAAAACGTCCGCAGAACCGCTCTTTGAGCTCATAGCCCTGTTGCCGTGCTTCGCAACTCTCGTAAAATTCGATGTTGCAATCGCAACTGCAGTGCTGACGTTTATCGTCTCCGACTTATCTCCTCCGGTGCCACTCGTGTCAAAAACTCTTCCAAGCTCAACTCTCGACTTTTCAAGTATCGCCTTGGCAAAGCCAGCGATAACATCGGCATCGTATTTCCTAGCTTCAAGAACTGCAAGAATTGCAGAAATCTCGACTTCATCGAGCTCTGGAAGCTTTTTAGCGATTTCATACGCTTTTTCCATGTCGAGAGATGAAAAAACAGCTTCAATCATAACCTCGCCTCCACAAAGCTTCTAACAATCTTTTCTGTGTCTTCAGCCAACATAAAAGCAGTCCCGACGAGAACTGCGTCGACAAATCTAAGAACTCTCAGATCTTCGATTTTCCTGATCCCACTACCGCTTATCTTCGTCTTTTTTATCTTTGGAGCAATTTTCATTGTTCTTCCAACATCAACGTCGTTGGGGTTGAAGATGTCACGGTTGTTGATCAAAACAACCCTCGCATTTTCAGCGAATCTTAGCTCTTCTTCGGAAAACACTTCAACAACGGGCTCAACTCCGTGCTCGAAGCATAGATCAACGAACTCTAAGGTCTTTTCCTTTAAAATCCTCGCTATCAAAAGCAAAGCACTCGCCTCGGCTTCACATGTTTTCTCAACTTCATCTTTGTTTTCAACAAAGTCCTTCCTAAGCACCGGCAAATTCGTGGACTTACAAATGGCTTTCAAAGCGTAAATTGAACCTCCAAAAGTCTTTGCAGTTATGTACGAGATCGCAGAGCAACCGCATTTCTCGTAGATTTCTGCGATTTTCAAAGGATCTCTTCCACGAAGCAGGTCTCCGTGCACAGGAGAGCGACACTTCACTTCCCCGATGACCGAGTTCTTCCCATTAACCTTTATGGAGTCAATAAATCCAAACTCCACCACCTACCCCTAACATATGGGAGCAATTAACCCAAGGATATATAAACTTTGCTAAAAGGTATAGGCATTTTAAAAAAGAATGTTCTCAAGAATTCAAGACATTGAGAACTTGTTCAAGTTTCTCAATCGCAACGTCCACTTCTTCCTTCCCGATCACAAGCGGTGGAATTATGCGAAGATTGTCTTCAGAAGTTGCGTTCAAGATTATTCCGAGTTCAAGCGCTTTTTCAACTATCTTATCCGCATTCTTCGCCCTTACTCCTATCATCAACCCTCTTCCACGGACTTCATCGAATAGCTCAGAAAGGCGTTTCATGAAGTAGTTTCCGATTTTTTCGGCATTCTCCACAAGGCGATACTTCTCGATTATCTCGATCGTTGCAAGCGAAGCTGTGCAAGCCAGTGGATTTCCGCCAAAAGTTGTGCCATGATCTCCTCTTTCCAACTTTTGGGAAATCTCTTCCCTGACAGCACAACAACCTATTGGAAATCCAGAACCCATCGCTTTCGCCATTGCCATGATATCTGGCTCAAAGCCGTAGTGCTCTTTTGCAAACCACTTTCCCGTTCTTCCAAAACCCGTCTGAACCTCGTCGAAAATTACGAGGAAATCGTGTTTCTCCTTAAGCTCGAATATCGCCTTGACGAAATCCTTTTCCGCCGGAAAGACGCCAGCCTCGCCTTGGATCAGCTCTAAAATTACTGCACAAGTTTCGGAGTCGACTTTTCTTTCCAAATCTGCCACATCGTTGTAGTTCGCAAACTCCACCGGTTGCACCAAAGGTTCAAAGGGCTTTCTGAACTTCTCCTTGTAAGTAACCGAAAGAGCACCCATGGTTCTGCCGTGGAATGCGTTTTTGAACGCAACAAACTTCTTTTTTCCCGTGGCTTTTCTCGCAAACTTAAGAGAAGCTTCTATCGCTTCAGTTCCGCTGTTGCAAAAGAAGAACCTGTCCATCCTGGTTATCTCCTCAAGCTTTTCTGCAAGCTCGATTTGAGGAATCGTGTAAAAGAGATTCGAAACATGAACGAGCTTCTTCAACTGTTCACAGACTTTTTGAACGAACTCTGCATGTGAATGCCCAATAGCGACGCATGCAATTCCAGCGACTAAGTCGAGGTATTTTTTCCCGTTCGTGTCGAAGAGATAACAACCTTCCCCACGCTCAAAGACAACGTTTTGCCTTTTATAAACCTGAGGAATCAGCTTCTTCTCTTTCTCTATCCAATCCATTTCCTCACCTCAGAAAGATTTGCATTAATTTGAGCCCATCCATCAACCCATATTTTCCCTTTGCACACGAGAATTCGGAGAACGTTTTCACGTCGTCTCTCTCCAAACCATAAATCGCAAATGGAACGCTTTCTGCAACATGCGTTCTTAATTCAATCGGAGTTGGATGATCTGGAAGGAGAAGGATTCGAAGTTCGCTCAAATCTGCCTTGTCGAGAATTTTTCCAACCACTTCCTCATCGTAGATCTCTATTGCTTCGATCTTCTTCTCCATGTCGCCCTCGTGGCTAACTTCGTCGATCCCTTCTGTGTGAACTAAAACGAATTCGAAGTTTTCAAGCGCCTTCAAAGCTCTCCGCACAATTCCTCTGTAATTCGTGTCTATGTAGCCCGTAACTCCCTCGACTTCTAAGAATTCCATTCCAAGTCCTTCTGCTATTCCTTTCAGCAGATCGACCTCAGAAATTACCGCTCCCTTAAGCTTGTAAATTTCTTGGAACTTTGGAAAGTTTGGCATTTTTCCTCCGCTCCAGGGCCAGATCATGTTCGCCTTCTCCGTAACTTCGGGAACAACACTCTTTGACCACTCTATTAGCTCTACCAACAATTCAGCAAGTTTTCCATTCTTCGGCAAATGATCGGAGATCTTTTTTCCCTGAATGTCATGTGGTGCGAAAGTTTTCGCCACTTCGAAGTCTTTCTTTATTGCCAAAAGATTCCTGTAGCTCTTTCCCACATGGAACTCAATAAAATCGTATTTCTTCTTCTCGTTAAGACGTTTTATCACTTTCTTAGCTTCTTCGTTGCTTATTCTCCCACCAGAATAGTCCAGCATGACATCCGTTGCTTTCACGAGGTTGCAACGGTAAACGAGCTTCGCACTGATTCCTTTTGCCAAGGCTTCGATTGGACCCCTTCCAGTGTAGTATTTTTTCACATCAATTCCAAGAATCGTAAGACATGCGATATCGCTGTTCGCCTCAAAGCCCTTTGGAATCGTATTCGCTTTTCCACAAGCTCCTTCCTTCGCAATAAAATCCATGTTCGGCTTGTCCGCAACTTCTAACGGAGTTTTTCCGCCCAACTTCTCTATTCTGTGGTCTGCCATCCCGTCCGGGATTAGGAGGAGAAATCTCATAAGAGTTCACCGAGATTGAAGAGCTTCGTGAGCTCAAGCTCAAAGGCAACTACTGGATTTGGAATCCCAAACCTCTCAAGCACTTCTGGATGTACTTCACCGAAGATTCCAACGTTCTCTCCATTTACAACAATCCCTGCCTGCCTTCCAGCAATGAAAGCGCCGTCTTCCGCTTCAACTGCCTTCCAGTCAAAGCCAAGTTCTCTCATCACCGCCTGAACAACGCTTCTGATCTCGGAGAACGTTGTTTTCGAGTTCATAATGCAAGCGCATAAGTTCAGCCTGTTCTTTAACCCCAAAACAACGTCTCCAACTTCGAATATCTTTATCGGCAGTTCGCAATGCTTGTTCACCGCAAGAACTTCGAGCAGTTTGGACAGCAAATCTATGCGCAGAATCGTGTGCTCCGTGGTTAGCGGATGCATCAAGGGTACGAAATCTTCCCATTCCTTAGCAGATCTTCGCAAATCCCTGAAGGATCTTTCGCTCGTTAGTGTGAACGTTATGACTTCGATAAATCCAAGACCTAGCATTATTTCCCTTACAACTTCTTTTATTTCGTTCCAGCGATGCGTCTCACCAATTCCCGGGGTTTTCGGATACTCTGGAACGATTCTTTCGTATCCGTAACCGATTGCAATGTCTTCGATCACATCCCACTCGTGCATGATGTCTGCTCTGTATGGCGGGACTAAAACTTCGATCTCATCGCCAAGCACTTTGCATCCAAAGCGCATTTTCTCAAGAGAGCGGATTATCTCCTCGTCTGGAATCTCAAAACCCAAAAGGGAACGAATTTCGCTTTTTTTAACGGTTAAACTCTTCACAGAGAGATCGGGGGTCTTCTCAACTCTGTCTGGATAAACAACCTCAACTTTCTCTATCTCTCCCCCACGATCGCTGAGCATGCAAGCAATGATGCGAAGCGCTTTGTCTACGTATTCATCGAAACCAGTTACGTCGATGAAAAGACTTCTCGTCTTCTCTGTAACCCTTGTCTTCTCAGCGTTGATTATCGGCGGAAATGAGATCACCTCGTTCTTCGCATCCAATATGATCGGATACGCGCTTTTTCCTTCGAGAATAAAGCTAAATTCCTTGCCCTTCGGATGTTCCTTAAGAATTTCTGCAATCGTCATCGTTTTGTTGAAATCAAGTGGAACGAAGGAAAAATCTGCGCTGACTGCGGTGTATCTCAGCGGGAAATTCACCTTTTCGAGATCGTGAACGCCGATCGCCATTCTGCGCCGATTTCTACCAATGGTCCAGTGCAAGTCTTCCTGGACTTCCATTAAGCTCCTTATGACTTCGTCGCTCATCCTGAGGTTTTTAACAACGCAACCTACGATTCTCGGTCTCACTTCGAGGACGCTTTTTTCCACGAAGATTTTCCAATCTCTTTCCTTAGCGACGTATTCCTTTAAACCAGTCTCTATCTCCAAGAAACCCCTTAGCGCTCTTGCAACTCCTTCTATGCTGTATAGATCCGGTCTGTTCGGGAAAAACTCGATGGAGATCGCTTCATCATCGACTCTCTCGACATCGCATCCGAGCATTGGTAGTCTTTTCAGAATCAAATCCCTTTTTGCGCCAACGAGTTCTTCGAGTTCCTTCCAGTTGAGGTTGATTACTGGCATTGGCTGAGCTTTGAGTCTCGGATAAAAATTCTTTTTCAAAGTTCAAAGATCACTCATGCTTCTTTCCCAAACCATACAACTCTCTGCGGGAACGGTATTTCGATTCCGTTCTTCTCCAACTCCACCTTTATTTCCCAAAGTAGGCTCATCTTCACTTCATACCAAACGCTCGACGGAGCCCAAATCCTTGCGATTATGTTAACCCCGCTGTCGCCAAGGCTGTCCACGAAGACTTGAGGCGGTGGAATCTTGAGCGCAAACGGATGCCTTTCGACCACGTTTCGGATAATTTCTATCGCTTTATTTGCATCATCTCTGTAGCTGATCTGTATGGCGTATTCGAACCTTCGCGCCACGTTTGCAACTGGGTTCGTTATGTTGGACGTGAAAACCCTCTCGTTCGGAATTCTCACGTATAATCCATCGTAGGTTCTAACGATCGTCGACATAATGCTCATGTCCTCGACTATTCCCGAAATGTTGTCAACGACTATTTGATCTCCGATCCTTATTGGTCTCTCCGCAATCAGAAAAAGTCCAGAAAGAAAGTTCGAAATAACTCTCTGACTCGCAAAACCTATTGCCACGCCTATAATACCGCCAGCAACGAGCAAGCCGGTGAGGTTGATTCCGAGTGCAGGAGTTACGGAGACAAATGCGAAGATTATGACCACTGCATAAACAGCCTTTACAAGCAACTCAAGCTGATCTTTGCGCATTTTGTCTGCAAGGGATCTTCTTAGGCTCATCACTATGAACTTCGCTATCACCGAAGCTATAACGACGACAACTATTGCAAAAAGAACGTCTTTCACCTTTACCTCGCCATAGAGCGGTAGATCTACGGTTTTCAACACTAAGTCGAAAATCTCCTCTATCATAACCCCCACTCCATTGTGAACTTCGTGGAAAGTATCGGAATTCTCCTTGCAACGTATAACTCGATTGCCTTCTTCATCCCTTCGAACATCGGTTCGTCTATAAAACTTGTTTCCGCAACTTTGCGAGAGTGTATCTTCATTTCTGCGATCGATGAAACCACGTTGCTGGAGTAGTAGATTTTCATCGCATAAACGTCGAAAACGACTTTGCTCACTTCCACCCACAAACCGCTGAGATTGTATATCTTCAGTTTCATGATTCCGTTCTCAAGAAAATCTGCGTTTGGCGGTTTGCTGAAAACATCGCTTTGCCAAAACCTTGCAATTACACCACCACGTGGCTCGCCATAGAGCGCGTACTTCGGCTTTACGAAGCTGAACACGTCCACGTCTTCCAAATCATAGCCCTTCGCAACGAAAACTCCTATTTCAATTGGAAAAGTCAAATAAACTTCTGCACTCGAAACAGGCTCGACGAAGATTGGCTTTGAGAACTGAATAAACAGGTAGTTTGTTATGCTCCTTGGCAAGTTTACGGGCTCTACAGGATTTAAGATGACGTCATGATCGTTCAAAAATATCTTCTCAACCTCCGCGCTTCCGAGTTTTCTGCGGTATCTGTATAATCCGTCTTTTTCAACCCAGACTCGAAGATCTCGAACCGAAATGTTCAGGTTGCTCAGTTTGTAGCTCCCATACACATTCGAATTCTCTGACACGATATAAAGTTCTTTGCCATTCCACCACCTATTTAAATCTTCAGGTGAACGAGGAGGGATGATCATAGCGTTCGTTGGTTACCCCTTGGCCGGCAAGAGCACTGCAGCTGAAGTTGCAAAGGAGCTCGGAATTCCAGTTGTTGTGATGGGGGACGTGGTAAGAGAAGAAGCCGTAAAACGTGGCATTGAGCCAACTGCGGAGAATCTCGGAAGACTAGCTGAGGAACTGAGGAAAAAAGAAGGAATGGATGCAATTGCAAAGAGATGCATCCCAAAGATACGAGGCCATCACCCAGTTGTGCTCGTCGATGGTATTCGTGGCATCGCAGAGGTGATAGCGCTTAAAAAAGCGTTTGGAAATGTAGTTCTCATCGCAATCGAGGCCTCGCTCGAAGTAAGATTTGAGAGAGCGAAGATGAGAAAGAGAAGCGACGACGTCGCTACGATCGAGGATCTGATGGAAAGAGATCGAAGGGAAGAGTCTTGGGGGTTAAAAAAAGCAATGGAGATCGCTGATTTTACCATAGAGAACACAGGAGATCAGGAGAGCTTTAGAGAGAAAGTAAAAGCTCTGCTTCAGAAACTGCTCAGCGTCGAAGTGGAGATAGAAACGTTCGTGCATCCGACTGAGGAAGAAGAAAGGGTCGTAAAAGCTATTAGGAACTTGTTCCCAGATGCGAAGATAGAGATCGAAGATCACAAAGTATTTGCAATTGCAAGAGACCTTAAACAGTTTAAGGAGCTGTTGAAGAGGCAACGAATCTTAGACACCGCAAGAAGCGAGCTTTTGCGCGGGAGAAAAGGGAACGAGATCGTGGTTTTCCTCAACAAGCAAACAGCTACGGTTTCGAGAATAAACTTCTGTGAGGAGAACGTCGCTCTCTCGCCCTTAAAAGTGACTTTTAGACTCATAAACGTTCCATTCCAGAGGTTTCTGGATTACCTTGCACCGATAACAAAAGATGGAAAGCCCGTGAACGAAGTTGAAGAGCTATGAACGCTTTGCACCGCATACTGCTTACAACCGACGGCTCTATAACTGCGATAATCGAAGCAGTGACGCAAAGCCAAGTAACCGTTGAAACAGTCGTTCAAGAAGTCGTGAAAGCGAATAAAGAGATCGCAGAACGCCTTGAAATTCATGAAGGCGAAGACGTGAACTACCGAGTCGTTTACCTCAAGTCTCAAGGCTTGATCTACGCAAAAGCGATCTCTTTCACCCCAATAAAGAGACTTGCGAACAGCTTCAAAGAAGATCTAATGCGAGCGGATATCCCGATCGGGAAGATAATGAAGAAACACAAGATTGAAGCAAGACGGGAAATAAGATGGGGAAAAGTGATTCACAACGAAGCTCTTGCAAAAGAGCTGAACGTAAAAAAACCGCTTTTCATCGCAAGAAACTACGTGATAATCCACAGGAACGAGATCTTAATCGACATAACCGAGTTCTTCCCGATGGAGAGGTTTGAGTAATCTTTTTATTCCAGCGAAGTATTGCGTTCATGGTTCTCGTTCCCCATCGACACTGTGTGATTTGTGGAAAAGCAATAGAGGCGGACAAATTCGTTTGTAGCGAGGAATGTCAAGAAAAGCTCGAAAAAGAGAGGAAGAGACAAAGAAACTTTACGATCTTTATGTTCCTAATGTTCCTGATTCTGCTCCTAATCCTCTGGATCCCATACATGCTACGATAACTCTCCGGGAACTGGAACTGGGTAGCGTGAGGTCAAACAAGCTGTGCAAAATCCTTCCCCACCCAATTTTTTCAGCGAAGCTAAAAGCCCAGACAAGCTTAGGTAGCTAAGGCTTTCAACACCGATTATCCTCCTTATCTCCTCGATGGAGTGCTTTGAAGCTACGAGCTCCTCTCTCGTCTTCATGTCAATGCCGAAATAGCAGGGCGCAATTATCGGCGGACTGCCAACGCGGAAATGGACTTCTTTTGCTCCCGATTTTTTCAGCATTTCCGCAATCCTTTTTGAAGTTGTTGCGCGAACTATGCTGTCGTCGATGAGAATGATTCTCTTTCCCTCAACGTTCTCCTTTATCACGTTCACCTTCATCCTCACCAAGAGCTCCCTTAGCTCTTGCTTCGGCATTATGAACGTTCTCCCGACGTATCTGTTTTTTATCAACGCTTCCATATAGGGTAATCCGAGTTTCATCGCATAGCCGATCGCAGCAGTAATTCCGCTGTCTGGAACTGCAGAAACGAAATCAGCAATTGCTGGTGACTCCTCTGCAAGGGTTTTCCCCATCTCCGTTCTCGCTTTATAAACGCTAACACCATCGATTATCGAATCTGGACGTGCGAAGTAAATGAATTCGAAAATGCAAAACGCTTTTTTCTTGCATTCTGCAAACCTTAGAAATTCTATCTCCCCGTTCTCTATCACCACTGCCTCCCCTGGTTTAACGTCTGCGATGAATTTGCCATCGATTGCGTCGATCGCACAACTTTCGCTACAAACAACATATCCGTCCTCGATTTCTCCAATGCAAAGTGGTCGAAAACCCAACGGATCTCGAAAAGCGATGAGCTTTTCGTTTACCATGAGAACACATGAGTAACTTCCGACGAGTTTTTTTCCCAGCAACTTCAAGGCTTCTTCCAGATCCCTTTCACTCATCAGCAGTTTTGACAGAAGCTGAGCTATAACTTCAGAATCGGTATCTGTTGTAAAAACTCCACCTTCGTTCTCGAGCTCCTTCCGAAGTTCGAGATAGTTCACGAGATTTCCGTTGTGTGCAACTGCAAAGCTTCCAACCTTTGATTTTACGACAAATGGTTGCGCATTTTCGAGCCTCGATGAACCGGTTGTCGAATAACGTACATGCCCTATTGCGACGTTCGCTGGGAGTAAATCTTTTTCCGTGAAAACCTCGGAAACCAAACCAAGACCTTTCTTGTAATCGAGGCCTTTTGTCCAAAAAGCTATCCCAGCGGATTCCTGACCTCGATGCTGGAGAGAGAAAAGGATATAGTAAACGTATCTCCCTGCAAGGGAATTTTCGCTGTAAACACCCGCTATCCCGCACATCAGTTGCTATCTTTCGTCTTTTTTACCCAGTTGTAGCTCCTAAGTTTTTTGCTCCTCCCGAATCCGCATGCTGCGCAATACCTTTTTCTCCAGTGGAACGAATTTCTACCGCATCTCCTGCATCGCACGTGCACCATTTTTCTGTTCCTTCTTCCCATTGCAGCTGTTCCGTCGGACATCACTCACCACCCGTCGATGGGGAAATGAAAACGACTGTATCTCCCCTTATTATCACGCTTCCGACCTTCTTGACGACTTCTCCCCCCTGGATTTCCTCAGCGTTCAAGAGAACAAGGTTCATGTGAATGTCGTAACCATCGAGAGTTCCTCTGAACTCCCTTCCGCCCTTCAATCTGACTATTACCGGCGATTTCAGAGATCTGTTCAGAATATCCAAAGGACGCACGGACATCTCACGACCTCCTTAAGATTGCGGTCTCCTTTTGCTATTTAAAAGTATCGTTCAGTTCCGCAAAACGTTTACGCAACACGTACCAAAGTTTTTTTATTAAATTTGTATTCCTTACTGCATGGAAATCTACTGCGACACGTGTAAAGAAGTTACAAAACACGAATTTGTGAAAGAAGGACTCTACCGTTGCTCTCTCTGCGGAACTCACTCCCAGATCACTTCAAAAAAGAACTTAGAGATAAAGGCGATTTTCAGCACAGGATCCGAGACCGAAATAGGGAAGATCGTAGTTGGAGAGGATGAAGAGATGGCAAAAGATGTGGAGATGATCGTAGATCTCGAAAGTGGTAACAAGATTGGAAGGATTACAGCGATTCAGCTCAAAGATGGCAGAATTGTGGAGTTCTCGAAAGCAAAGGACGCTTATGCGGTTTGGTTCAGAAACGTTGGGGAAGTTTACGTCAAGTTCAGTCTACACAAACGTTCGGTAACCACGTCCTACAAAGCGCTTTTCGATGGCGAAACAGAGTTCATCGTTGGAGAGACAATCGAGGTCGAAAAAAAGAGATTTAGGATCCACAGAATAAAGCTTTTGGATGGCAAAGTTTTGAGAAAAGAAGGAGAGAGAGCGTTGGCGAAAGACATAAAGAGGATTTATGCGACCTATACGCCTTAGAGACTTCATAAGAGTTGGGGAGAACTATTTCTCAGTTCTTGGTTACAAAAACAGCGAAAAGGTGAAGTGCTTCCTCAGGTATTCTCCAAACATCAAGGGCGAGAGAGTGAAGGATGGGAAGAGGTTCAAAAAGCTCTCCCATGAAGAGGCGTTGGCAAATCCAGTAGCTCGAGAATTCTTCGATGGGAAAATATTCCGAGTTCCAGTGAAAAGAGTCGAAGAAGTTTTCAAACCCGAAGAGAGACTCAAGGATCTGAGAGATCCCGAAGTTGAGAAAATCGTAGAGTTTTTCAGCAACGTGCCAAGAAGCGAAATGGGTGTTACAGGCTCAAGGCTCATAGGGCTTAAAAGCAGCGAATCCGACATAGACTTTGTCGTTTACGGGAAATGGTGGTATTTGGCAAGGGAAAAACTCAAAAAAGGGCTTGAAAAAGGAGAACTTCAAGACCTCGACAACGACGCTTGGGAATTCATTTACAAAAAGAGAAAGATAGCGCTCCCCTTTAGCGTCTTTGTTGCACAAGAAAAGAGAAAATACCACAGAGCGTTCCTTCGTGACACATACTTCGACCTTCTCTACGTTCGTGGATATGAAGAGATAGACAACAGAATTCCGGAAGAGCCAGGAAAGAAGGTTGCGAAGGCTACGATATTAGCGAAAGTCGTCGACGACAGATTCATCTTCGACTACCCAGCGTTCTATGCGCTGGATCGTGGCGTGAAGGGGATTCTATGCTTCACGCACACCTTTGTCGGGCAAGCCTTTAAGGGCGAAACCGTGGTTGCACGTGGAGAGCTCGAGATAATCGATGGAGACAGCTACTTAGTCGTTGGCACCAAGAGAGAAGTTGAGGACGAATTCATACTTTCGCTTGATCTCTTAGAGAAGGAAGGTCTAACGGAGGAGATTAAGGGGATTCTAAATGACTATGCTTAAAACTTCCTCGTTTCGCAGAGCTCTGCGAATGTTCTCAATGGCAAAACCTATTATTCTCAACCTCGCCTCGTTCGTCGCTCCTGCGATGTGTGGTGTTAAGATTAAGTTCTTATCGCGGAGTTCAAGCAAATCCTTGCTCACTCCAGGTTCTTTTTCGTAAACATCCAACGCAGCTCCCGAAATCCAGTTCTCTTTCAAAGCCTTTACGAGCGCTTTTTCGTCGATTATTTCTCCTCTTGCTACGTTTATCAGTATTGCAGAACTTTTCATACTCCTGAGCTCTTTTTCTCCGATTATCTTTCTTGTTTTCTCGGTTAAAGGCAAATGGATGCTTAAAACATCTGAATCTCGGAGAAGTGTCTCAAAGTCTACAAACTCTGCGTTGACGTCGTCGAATTTCCTTAGATCGTGGTAAATTATTCTGACTCCCCACCCTTGAAGTCTTTTCGCCACTTCTCTCCCCTGCCTACCCATGCCGAGAATTCCCCAAGTTTTGCCGTATAGCTCGTAACAACCAAGCTCGAACATCTCATTCTGAGCCCAGAATCCCTCGAAGGTCTTTCTGTTTGCGTAGATTAACTTTTTCAACAACGCAAGTGCAACCATTATCGTGTGCTCAGCCACGCTCAATGCGTTAACTCCAGCGACGTTTGCAACTCTTATGCCGAGATTCTTTGCTGTCTCAACATCTATGTGGTCGTAACCAGTTGACGGTTGCTGAATAAGCCTAACCTTCT
Source organism: Archaeoglobaceae archaeon (assembly GCA_038882935.1). GTDB lineage: Archaea > Halobacteriota > Archaeoglobi > Archaeoglobales > Archaeoglobaceae > WYZ-LMO2. The sequence continues at coordinate 53,647 of JAVZNF010000010.1, forward strand.
TCATCGCCCTCAGCATTTTCGCATTTATCGGGATTCTGAACGTATAATCCCCAAGTACTATGTCAGCGTCTTCGAGTTCTTTTACGATTTTCTCCTCCTCGAATTCGCTAAAGACCACGATCTCGTCAAAAGCATCGCCGAGTAGAGATTCCAAGAGGGCTTTCGGGATCGGAGAAAGGGAGACGAGTTTCATAACAAAATTCCTAATCATTTTTTAAATTTTTCTCTTTGCCACAAGTCTAGGCGTCGAACGTAGAAACGATCTCCTCCAACGAGTTCCCTGAGCTCTAAGGTATGAATTGCTCTCTTTTCCAGATTTTTCGATATTATAAGGGAGAGAAAAATCGTTGCAACCGAAGCCAACAGTTCCGCTGTGAAGTCCATAGCATTAAAAACTCTGAATACGAGCATAGATACAGATGCGACCACTACAAGAATTGTGCTACCAAAAATTGCTAGCATAGCACTCATAATTAGAAAGCATGCGAGCAGAGAAATCCGAAGATTGCACCAGAGTTTATGAAGGGCAAACCTGCATGGGCCCCTTTCTTTTTCTCTACGAAGTATATCAACAGAAGGAGCCCGATTAAACCACCAAAGATCGTGAACAGCGCTGGAATTTTTATGTACGCAATTGTTGGTGCATCAACGAACTTCTGAGCTGAAACTGCTAAGATTGTCGGAATAACGATGTCCCCGACACCAATCATCATCTTCTCGTTTCCCCTTGGGATTACGAACAGCATTGGTGCGTTTATTTTCGCAACCGACTCAGCTAAGCTTATCATGTGCTTCGTTTTGTAAACTGAGATCACATCATAGACTGCAAGGATTGTCAAGAGAACTACAACAGGAATGGGGGCTAAGCTTATCCCAAACATCGTCGCTATCCCAATAGAGAGAAGGAAAGCAGAGATGTTTATAACGATCCAATGAGGCTTTTTTACGAGCAAAAGAGTTATTACAAACGAGATTAGGATAGCAAAAAGCCCAAAGTATGGGAGAAGGGCATAGAACATTGCAAGAAACGTAAGCGTGTAGATCATCGCTGGCAAAATGTTCACCCTTGCCTTCGAAAGAAACAGCAACACTGCGGTAAACGCCAAAACCATGGCAAAGTATACGAGAGAGTTTGAAACATCCGAGGGATTCTCGAAGACAACCATCCCAGCGGATTCGAAGTTTCTTATCGAAAAAATCGAAAGTAAGTTCACAAGCAAAAAGATTAGGGCAAAGATTACCCTCAATCTACCACCTTAGCCCTTATCTTTGCTCCCTTCGCAAGCGCAATTCTCAAACTCCTCCCGGACTCCTTGTCTTTTCTAACCTTGATAACTCCGTTCTTGTTCACAAGCGCAGAGAATAAGTACTCGTCATCTGCGTAGACTTCAAGTGTTTTCCTCTCGAAACCCCCTGCGTAAATTACATAGTGCTTGTCAGTCTCTTCAACTTCCAAGCCCACTTCGGTCTCCTTTGGGACTAAGTCTATCGAAACTCTTAGCTCTTCCTCAAGCTTCTTTATCCTCTTTCCCTTTTTTCCAAGTATCTTCGGTATCTTCTCCTCCGGAACCTTCACTATCGCTCTCTTTCCAGAAACGATGACTTCAAAGTCGTCGAGAATCTGTGAAAATCTATCCGAAATTGCCTTTTTTAACTTCTCATCACTCTCGACCGGCATCACGACAACCTGCTCCCCGTAGGTGTAGATCTCAAACTCCACTTTTTTGGTTTCAAAGTCTCTGACCTCGATCACAGGCCTTGCGAGATCTGCCTCGAACATACCCTCGGGCACCTTTACGGTAAAGCTGAGCTCGTAAACCTTCGCTATTTTTCCTGCTTCGATGAATATAACAGTATCAACGACTTGCGGAATTATGCCAAGCTCAACTCTGCCTATCATCCTCTGAATCGCATCTATTGGTCTCGTTGCATGCGTCACTCCAATCATCCCAACTCCCGCAAGGCGCATGTCTGCGAATACTTGGAAATCAGAGGTTTTCCTGAGCTCATCGTATATCGTGTAATCTGGCCTTACGAGAAGCAAGATATCTGCAGTTAAACTCATGTCACCCTCAAGCGGGGCATACTGCGTTATTTCATCCCTAACCATCAGATCTCTCGGACTCTCCATCGTTTTCACGATGTAACCATTTTCCAGCAGGTAATTAGCAACGCTTGCTGCAAACGTCGACTTTCCCGCTCCTGGTGGTCCGGCGATCAGAATTCCGCGCTGTCTTTCCACGATCCTCCTTTTGAGTTCCTCGCTCACGCCATATTCATCGATGCTAACTTTTGCAATTGGTCTCACCGCCGTTATTTCCATTTTGTCAGAAAACGGCTTTTCTGCAATTGCAATCCTAATGTCTCGAAGCTGAACAACTGTTGCACCCTTTCGCTCGATCTCTATACTGCTCTCTTCGTCTTGTTTCGCAGCCTCGATTATCTCTTCTGCGATCTCGAGAAGTTCTTCATAACTCATTTCATTCTCTCCCAACTTCACAACTTTCAGATTCCCAATCTTGCCTCGCTTTGCAATAGGTGGAACGCCCTCACGGAGATGTACACTTGCTGTGTCAGGGGTGAAGAAGGACATGATCTTTGTCTCCTCAGGCTTTACGATCCTTGGTTTGATGTAGATCGCCTCAATCCCCTTCGCTTTAGCAACAAGATTTTGAACTTTGTCCGAAGTCAGAAGAACAGCATTTTTCTCCCTTGCAACTTCACGTATCATGTTGTCTATTTCGCCACCCTTTGCAAGCTTTATCTCCTCGATCCCCGGTCTTTTCCCAGCGAATTCAACTCTTATATTCCTTTCCTTTGCAATGCTAACGATCTTCTCTATCTCCACAAGCCCTTTAAATCCACTTAACCTTCCAAAATTCGCCTGAGCTTCCAGTTCAGCGACAACTGCTTCGGGAATTATTATCTCCTCTACTTCGTTCTTCTCAATGAATTCCGAAACCCTTCCAGCAACGATTACGCTCGTATCAACAACTATCCTCATCCCCCAACCTCCTAAAGAAGCAACTCTTATGTCCAGTGTGGCAAGCGTTTCCTTTTTGTTCAACCAAGTATAATAAGGTATCGCAGTCGCAGTCGACTCGAATTTCTACGATTTTTTGCGTGTTTCCGCTTGTTTCGCCTTTCATCCAAAGCTTATTCCTGCTCCTACTCCAGTAATGAGCGTAACCGGTTTCTAAAGTTCTTCTAAGTGCCTCCTCATTTGCGTAAGCGAGCATTAGCACTTCCCCTGTCTTCGCATCCTGAACCACGACTGGAATCAACCCGTTGACGAATCTCAGCTTCGATAGACCCATAACATAACTCGACGGAATTTTAATTATTTCTGCTTAATTCATTACGAGTTCAAAAGATTCTAAATTAAAAACGTTGAATCGATTCGAGGGCATCGTATCGGTCTACAAACTCGAGCCCTTTCTTCGTAGTTCTATACCTTGTTTTGCCAGTTTCATCCACGATTTCCAACAAGCCATTTTCCAAAAGTTCCGAAATTATCTGCTGGGCATTTTTAAAATTCAGATTGGCAGAATACACGATTTTCGTTATATTCGCCCCTTCAGGAACATTCGAAATCTTTAGAATTTCCGACACAATTTCATACTGGGATCTCCTCGGATTCATCCTTTCACTTCCGCTAATTAGATTTATGGGTTCAAAGTATTTATTCTTTTCTGCTAATAATATTGTTATTATCATCATAAACGTAGATTGTATCCCCATCCACGACCGCAAATGTGCCCTTTACCTTCAGCATTGGTCTTTCAAGCTCGTATGAAAGTTTTGCAAGGTCTTTCAAGCTCGAAACGCGGAAAACCTTGGAATACTCGGGAAATTCCAGAATGCTGACAATCCTGCTTTTGAACCTCTTTTCAAAGTACTTTTTCTTTCTATCCGTGAGATAACCCGCAATTTCTCGTCTTTCCATAACGCAAACTGCTCCAAAAATACACGCAAAAGCCAAGAATAGGAGCCCAAATATCAATTTAGCATCTCTTACTTCAATAGGAAAGCTCAAAACGCTCATGGTATTCACGGAACGGATTTTGGAATAAACCCCATCTTTTTTACTTTTATCCACCTCCGAAAACGAAATAATCTTTCCATAGGTTATGTTGGAAGACTGGATAAACTTCTCTTCAACCTTTGAACCAAAAATAGAAGAATTCACGCTGATTTCCACGATTAAATTGACGTTTGGATCTCCGAAATCGTATTTTGTCTCATTTTCGATCTCCTTCCATATCGCAACAATTAAACCCCAGTCGAGCGGAATTGAGGCGTTGAAAGATGAGCTATAGATCTCTCCCTTATATACTTCCAGCTCCTTTTTCCATCCACCTTTTGCAGGAGTTAGCAGTATCGTGATCTTGTAATTGCCATCCAGCTCTTCTGGAGGTGGCGAAAAAGAGTAGAAGTAAACAACTTCCATCTCGCTGAGAAGTGCTGAGTAAAGAACCTCGTCTCTGCTGATCTCGTCTTTACCATAGATCAGATTCGGCTTCAGCTTTGCAGAATAATCCAAGCGTCCAACTTGGGTGTATTCTCCTACTAAGATCTTTTTTTCAACAAATTCTGGAGATAAAACCGCTTGAATGAAAAGAAAGCCTAAAATTAGTGCAGAAGCGAGCAAAGGAGCCAACATTAGTCCCAACTTATGTCTCTCTACCTTCATAAAACAACTCGGGTTCCCAGATATTATGAGTTGCTAATCAAAGATACGTATCCCAAATTCTTAATCTCAGATCACGAACACAGTTTCCTAGTCTATTTATTCATCATCACAGATCCAAAGTATGGGCATACTGCTTAGCCCAAGGCGAAAATGCATTTTAGAACATCTATCGCAGAATGGAGGAGAAGCGAGCGTTGAGGAAGTAATCTCAAAGATTTTGGAACTCGAAAACAAGGAAAGAAATTACAAATCACGGAAATCGGTCTACGTGAGCCTTATGCAAACTCATTTACCGAGACTTGAAAAAGAAGGTATCGTGAAATACGACAAAAAAATGGGCAAGATCATACTGATAAACCTGCCTGACGACCTCAAAATGTATGTGGAAACCGTTGGGAAATTTGACATTCCTTGGAGCATATACTACTTGTCCTTATCTATTCTAATGCTCTTCGTTGGGTTCATTTTTAATAACTTTGCCTTAATCGTTGCTTCGGCAATTTTTGGATGCAGCTCAGCAATAAATGTATTTACTCAGAAAATAAAAATTAAAAGCGGTTAATGCTCGCTTGAAATGCATTGAATTAGCTTTACTCGAGCATTGACTGCAAATAACTATCTAATTTAAGCGATACGAAATTTAGCGGTCGATGGCGCAAAGCGCCAAAGACTTGCAAAAAAAGAGGTGAAAAAATGTTTGAAAAAGGACTTGGACTACTGCTGTTGAGCACAGCAGTTTTGCTTGCCTTTGGGATTGGGGCAGAGTTTAGCGACTACACAGCACAGCGAAGTGTTCACATCGCAGTCGTTGCAGACGATCAAGAGTTCATAGATCTGACTCCAATGCAACCTTATGCATACATCAACAACGAGGGAATGCTCGTGATCGACTTCTCGGAAAACAATCCCAACTACAGCGGCGGTGGTAAGGGAATAAGCCCAAAGAGTGAATACAACTTCGATAAGGTTTTCGGAGTTTCGAACCATCTTTGGGAGAACGATTCAGAGTACGGATACATAGTGGTTACAATAGAGTCTAGCAACGAGAACGTGGAACTATACTGCAAAGATAACCCAGCAAACCCATCTGGAAATATATGCTACAGTAATTATATAGGGGGACGAATAGCATACAACTCCGACACTGCAAGCCAAAGCATAGTCTTCTGCTTGGCTCCGAACGAAGTTAGAGAGATAGGCATGGATCTCACTGGTCCAACTTCAGTCTCGACAGCTTGGCTCAATGGAACGCTCACAATTCACGCTGAACCAGCCAATGGGGCTTGTGAAGAAGGTGAAGTGCCATGACGAAGGTTCTCTTGCTTCTCATGAGCGTAATAGTAGCGGTTTCACTGCTCGGCTTGGGAGCTGATTTTAGAAGCTACGACGCACAGAGAAACTTTGCCGTCGCAGTAGTTGCCGATGACCAAGAGTTCATAGACTTGACTCCAATACAGCCTTACGCCTACATAAACACAGATGGAAAAATTTACTTTGACTTCTCGAGATTTAATCCAAACTACCCAGGCGGTGGAAAGGGTGTAAGCCCGAACACAACGTATGCGTTTGATCAAGTCTTCAAGGTTTCGAACGATCTTTGGGAAAAGGATAGCGGTTACAATGGAATATGCGTTCAAGTTTCGGCAAGCGGTAATGTTGCAAGCGTTCTCGATCTTTACTCACCCGACGACGTCTACGGGCACACAGATCCATCGAATGCAGCGGATTCGGTGAGCATGTTCATTGAAGGTGGCAACTATTCGTGGGTTGGCTTCGTGATCAATACAAACGGCTACACTGCAGGAAATACAATAGATGGACAGATCACAGTGGTCGCGCACGCGGGTAACTGCCCAGAGTGAAAATGCTACACAAAGCTCTATTGTTAATTTTTTCATTTTTTGTTCTACTTTCGGTATTTAGCTTCATCCTTAACGCTCCTCTGCTCATCGCCTACATAAAATCTGACAGCATGAGCCCAACGCTCAACAAAAATGATTTAGTTTTTATAAACATATTTGATAGAAATTTCGAACCCGGTGACATAGTTGTTTTCAGCTCCAACGGGGAATGGATTTGCCATAGGATTGTAAAGGAGACCGCTGAGGGATACATAACCAAAGGAGACAAAAACATAGTCACAGACCAGTTTGGCGGGAAAGAGATTGTTGCCAAGGAAAAGATCGTGGGCAAAATTCTGAGCTTCAACGGAAATCCCTTGAGCATTCCGCTTGGTAATGGGGTTGAGGTTCTTGAGGGCACATTTGCAAAGAACAAGTTGATCCTATTTTTCCTACTTTCCCTTGCGGGTCTTTTATTGCTTAGCAGAGGCGAAAAGAAAAGAAAGGGCAAGAAATACCTGAAGATAAAGACAACAACGCTGTTCGCGATATCTTCACTACTCCTTGTAACGATGTTCTCACTCGCAAACGTCGTTGCGTTTGAAAAAAGAACGATAAGCTACGGAACAACTTCTGCTGGCGGTTTAAGGGAAGATTGGGTTCTTCCGGGAGAGATATTCTCGAGAAAGATCGAGTTCGAGAACAAAGGCTCTTACCCATACTTCTATCGGATCTCCTCCGAAAGTCCGAACTTGAAGCTCGAAAACACCGGATTTGTCCTTTACCCTGGAGAGAGAAGAGTTCTTAAAGTCGAAGTCCACGCTCCAGAAGACACAAACCTCCACACTGAAAAGATCTCAGTGGCGAAATACATCCCCCTTCTGCCGATCGAGATCATCGATACCCTCAGCATCCATCCCTATCTACCGATTCTCGTGATGGATCTCGAGATAGCCTTGATCCTTTTCGCAGTTTACTTCTTCGGTAATTTTGAAAATGAAGTCATAAAAATTAGAAAGAGGTGGAAAACTTGAAGTTTCTGGTTTTTGGACTGATTTTAATCGCCTTCTTTATGGCGTTCCAGCTTAACTCGGACTTCAACACTTACCACGCCGAAAGAAGCAACCAACACGCAATAGTGGAGCCAGAAGATGCTTATATTGGTTACAAATGTGAAAACGTTCATATAAGGATTCAATGCGAAAGTCCAGTTTGAGAGGGAACGATTCTCGAGGTATACAACAACATGAACGAGAGTGCCCATATCCACGTCTCCTTGGCGCAAGAGATCGTTGGGATTGAGATTAAAAACAGCGAATTCGATCTCGCTCCGGGTGACGTAGAAGAGATAATCGCGAGGATTTCGCTTCCCGCCGGGGTTTACTATGTCGAGTTCACGATCTCTGCTGAATTTGAAAACGGAACTGCAAAAATGCTCACGATTTGCTCCTCGGAGATTGTTGTTGAGACTGCAAAGCCAAAGATAAGCAAAACCCTGCTGAGTGGCAAAACCGTTGTAAAAACGCATACAAAGGAGACGTGGACCTTCGTAATTTCAGTTGAGAACCCAAAGGAGAACTCAACCGTTAAAGACGTGATCCCGGGAGAGTTCAACATAGTTTCCTACTCTGCAACAACGGGAAACGTGATCATAACAACAACGGGGAAATCAAAGCACATTTCTTGGACTCTCTCCGAAAGCGGAAGGCTAACGGTAACGATTGAAACCGCGTTGAATCCAGCAGGCAAGCAGGAGTTCACGTCTCCGGGTAAGTATTATCTCAACGAGGGGGCCGAACTCGATGGCGTAAAGACTTCGCCAATAATCGTTTACGCCGTCTGCAACTGATATCCATTATTTTTTCGATAATCTCATCCTAATTTTGCAGAAAGAACAGATTTCACCACTCGAAATTTCCCCGCAGATTGAGCAATATCTCGTCTCCAACAGCTTTTTCGCTTCCGTAACAAGTCCTCTCACAAAGTTTTTAACAAATCCGGGCTTTTTAAGCTCGATATCGTAAACGATTTCCTTCCACTCCGGCTTAGGAGCATATGGGCATTCTTCGTTTTTAAAAGGAAGCCCCTTGATGATGACGTATAGCATGTTCTCTTTTTCGCTCACTTCAAAAAGAGGTCTCGCCTTGGCAACGAGTTTCGCATCAAAGGGTTCGATTCTTGGCAAGAGCTTCTCCGCATACTCTCTTTGTCCACCTGCGATGTTTTTCAAGTAAAAAGAAACCAGATCTTCAGCTGTGTGTCCTGTTGCAACCACTGTGAAACCATTTTCTCTTGCGAACCTGTTCATAATGTATCTTTTTGCAGTTCCGCAAACCGAGCAAACCCTGTCCTTTACTTCGGGAATCGTAAATCCGTATTCTCTTAGCTCCACGATGTGCAAATCCTTTTCAATTATTCCTGCAAGTTCCTCGACTTTCTTTCTTGAATCCTCAGAATAGCTTCCAATCCCAAGGTCTATGTATAGCATATCAAACTCGTATCCAAGATCGCTGAGCACAGAAGCCATTGCTGAGCTGTCCTTTCCGCCAGAGACTGCCAAAAGGATCTCATCGCCTTCCATGAAAATTTTATGCTTTTTTATCGACCTCTGAACCATTCTCTTATAGAAATCGAGATAGCAATCACTGCATAGCGCAATCCTGTAAGCCCTCAAATTCGTTACCGCCTTCCTACCGCACTTTTTGCACCTCATGGCTATCTTAGATTTGCGAGGTTTGGAACCAAGATCATCATCGCAATCGATGCAAACACAAAGATCGACATCGCCTTTGTGATTTGGCTCGAAATCTTCTCCCCCCTCTCACCGAGTTTTCTAAGAATTGCGGAAAGCGTTTCCTGGAAAACTCTCCCGCCATCGAGTGGACTTGCAGGCAGAGAGTTAAAAAGAGCGACGTAGAAGTTTATCCACGCAGTCCAGTAAAGGGCGTTGAGAACCCAAAAGATGTAGATTTCGTTGTCGAAGAAGCTTTCGAGCCCCATGAATCCTCGGAACTGGAATGGAATTGAGATCAGAAGGAGCCACATCACGGGATCCTTTAGTTGCGATGGAATTTGGGAAAGGCTTGAAACAATGTGCGCTGAGTTGAAAAAGTTAACTCCACCCACACACTCAAAATTCGCAAGGTAAACACCTATGAACGCTCTACCGTTGTTTTCCGCAAGTATAAGTCTAAAGGTCTCAAACGAGTTCGAAGTCGGATCGTAGACTTCGATCTCAACCTCTTGCCCAGGTTTTCTTTTGCCCATCTCTTTACGAAAGTCCTCGAGACTTCTGACTTCTTTTCCGTCTACTTTCGTTATCAACGAGCCACTTTTGATTCCAGCTAGCTCTGCAGGGTATACTTTGTTGTCTTCTCTGTAAAGACCCGTTATCTTCACCCCCCAAACTCCGTAGACTTCAACTGTATACCTTCCACTCAAGTTTTCCAAGGTTATGAGGTTTAGCTCATTGACTTTGATAAGCTTTGAGAGATCCCCAGCTTTCTCACCATTTACTGCGAGAACTTTCGCAACAAAGGCTCCGTTATCGTCAACGACTACAGGAACTGGGTTTAGAAACTGGAGAAAGTGGAAGAATACCGCAAAAGCAAT
>JAVZNF010000011.1:0-57713 GCA_038882935.1 Archaeoglobaceae archaeon
TATAGCGGTGAACATGTCCGCAAGTTTAAAGGCGATTGCCTGATGCTCGATCAAAGGTTTTCCGAACGCTTTTCTCTGCTTCGCGTATTCCAAGGCTCGTTCGTAGGCTCCTTCAGCGATTCCGAGTTGCGCAGCTGCAACACCAACCCTGCTTTCGTTGAAAAAGCGCATCAGCTGATAGAAACCCATGTTCTCTGCGCCAACAAGATTTTCCTCAGGAACAAAGACGTTTTTCAGAAAGATTTCCGCAGTATCATGGCAGTGCAATCCCATTTTCTTAATCTGCCTCGCCTCAAATCCTTCAAAACCTTTTTCCACGATAAAGGCGCTTATTCCTCGATACCCTGCTTCAGGATTTGTTTTTGCCAAAACTACGAGCCACTCAGAAATGCTCCCGTTGGTAATGAATGTCTTGCTCCCGTTCAAAACCCATCCGCCCGAGACTTTTTCCGCTTTCGTTTTCATTGCAGAAACATCGCTCCCAGCGTCTGGTTCGGTTATTGCGATTGCGGAAGGAGTCTTTCCTTTTGTAACCATTGGCAAATACTTTTCCTTTTGTTCCTCTCTGCCAAAATATTTCACCATAGGACATCCAAGTCCTGCCGTTGCGACCGCTGAACCAACGCTACTGTCTGCTCGACAAAACTCTTCCGCAATTATAACGCAGCTCAGGATGTCAAGATTCGATCCACCGTACTCCTCAGGAATGTCGGGAGCGACGTATCCAAGCTTTGCAGCTTTTCTAAAAATTTCCCATGGATACTCTCCCCTCTCTTCGTATATTTTTGCATTCGGGATTATTTCATTTTCCGCAAACTCTCTAACAGCACTCTGTAAAAGCTTCCGATCTTCGTCGAGTTCGAAGTTCATGTAGCAACTCTTCAAATAAATAAAAGATTTTGCTTTTCGAATTCTTTTTCAAACGCAAGCAAACCGAGTAATTTTATTCAGATTGTTTCTTCAATATCCTCGCAAACTTTTGCAAAGGTTTAAAAACAGATGTGAAAATCTGTTTTTGAGCTCCGGTGGTGTAGCCCGGTCAAACATAGGGGACTCTCGATTCCCTGCCCCGGGTTCAAATCCCGGCCGGAGCACTATTTCAGTTTCACTTTAAGGCTTTAATGATCACAGAGCACTAAGATTTATCATCCAACTTAGGAATGGTTAGTATGGCCTTGGGTAAGCGGTATGCGGCTTTACCTGAGGTCTGCCTAGTCACTTCAATTCTGATTTTTGTTGCATGGCTCCACGAAGCTTATTTAAATGGCATATTCGTTAGTATTAGCTTCAAAACATTCATGATGCTCATAGCCCTACTCGCAATCATCTTGCCTAAGAGGAGTTTTAGGATTTACGGCTTCATACCAAAGAATTCGCGCTTCACATTGAAGTGGAGCTCAGTATTTATAGCGATCTTTATCTTACCAGCTGCGTTTTCAATCGCGATGTCGACAGCTTTAAGCGTGGCCAAGCCCGTTGAACTTTCGCTGCTTAGCATAGTTCTAAACGTGATCTTCTTCATGTTCTTCGTTGGATTTGTTGAAGAGGCTTACTTTAGGGGCTATGTGCAGTCTAGGCTCAACGAAGTCTTCAAGAGACGATGGCGAAGGCTCGTCTTTACTTTGAAAGTCGATTATGGAACGAGCTTACTTCTAAGCTCCGTAATCTTTGCGCTGATGCACGTAGTCAATTACTGGAACCCGGTTATATCAAGGTGGGAACCAACCTGGTGGATGCCCCTACACATCCTAGGGTGCTTCGCCTTTGGATGCGTGGCCGGGGCTCTAAGAGAAGCTTCAGACGTTTATGTTCCAGCTTCATTGCATGGAAGCATAATGACCGCCTATACGTTCCTATCCCTTTATACAAGCGAATTAATTCTGAACGTCAGCCTATTCATCAGCTGGTTCATCTTCTTCTTCCTTCTGGCCTACTTCTTTCAAGAATCCGAGAATCTAAATCCCAGAGCCTAGAGAAAAGCGTTAGGGCAAAACAGATAAGGAGAGACAGTTATCACCACTTTAATCAGTCTTTGGTCGGAAAGACTCGCCAAAAGTCACAAAGTCCTTTCCCCCGAGATGGAGAAGTATCTTTGTTTTCCACGTCTTCTCAAATCCCTCAGCATAGGCATCGACGACTTCCGCGATATAAACTGCGTGCTCTCCAGCGAAAACCCTCTCCCTTACAACACACTCCAGATTTGCGATGCAGTTCTCGATCACGTAAGCATCGACCTTGTTCGCCTTCCTTACTCTCAAATTGCATGTCCTTATCTTGTCCACCTTTCTACCGCTCTTCGTCCCAGCAATCCACACAGCGTCGAGAAGCTCTGGTTGCGGAACATTCACAGTGAACTCCTTCTTTTCTTCGATCAATTCGAACGTGTAGTTTTCCTTCCAAATTGCAACCGCAACCATGAACGGCTCGTCACTAACTGGAGTTATCCAGCTACAAGCCATCACGTTCGGCTTTTCTCCAGCACAAATCAAAACAACTGGTCTCGGATGCAGAAGGCGATACGCTTCCTGGACCTTTTGCTTCATGAAGAAAACTCGAATTCGAAAATAAAATTTTTTCGTGGCAACAGCTGGGTACGCGAATCTTAAAGAAAAAAGTGAATCTCTTAACCCTTCTCCCCCTTTTCTTCTTTCTTCTTCGGCGGATATGGGTGGATCTTTATTTTGTAGTCGCAGAGCTTCTGCACAGCCCCCAGATCTGGATCTTTTATCTCCGCGGTTCCTTTTTCCTTTATCTTGTCTACAATCGCTTTTGCGATCTCAGTTCTAACGAGCACAGTCGAGAAACCGCTCTCGCTTCCAACGCTACCAACGCTCACATCGCTTTCGATCGCAGAGAAGTCTTGGCAAACTTTGCAACCAGAGGGAATTATTTCCTCGAGCTCTTTAACGGGGAAGCTTATCCTTGAACCATCGATGAAGCGGACTATGAACTTGCCCTTCTTTATGTCTGTCTTCGTTGCTTTCATAAGATCGACACCTTTGTGCTTCAGGAGAAACTCAGAGAGCTGGTGATGGTAGAAGTTCTCGGTGCAAAAGAGACCGATGACGAGCTTAACTCTTTCGAATTTCTTGAAGTTCTTTTGCATTTTTCTGACCGCCGAGACCATGCAAGGAGTTCCAACAAACGCAACCGCTTTCGAGCTTAGAATTGCTTCTTTAAGCGCTGGAATTGAGTCTGCGTAACAATACTTCGTTCCAGTGACTTTTCTGTCGTAGAGTTGCGATGGCTCACGAATCGTTATCACCTTAGTCCTCCAATCTTCATCTCTCGAAACAAATATCGCCTTCTCAACCAAGCCCATTTCCAATGCAGTTGCTGTTATCTCCGAGACCATTGCCCCATCCTGCCCCCTAAATCTCCTAGATTTTGCAGAGAGAGCCTCAACGTAGTTTCCGATTCCGTTTAAAGGCTTGTATTCCCATCTTGGGCAAACCTTAATACACGCTCCGCAGTCCACGCAGTCCTTTACCCAGTTCGGGAAGTCTATGGGCTTATCCCCAGCGGTGATTCCATAAACAGGACAAATCGCAGCACAAGCAGCGCAGTGACAACAGAGTTTCGCATCGATCACTTCAGTTTTCAGATTGCCAAAGAACTTCTTTTTGTGCTTCTTCTCTGGTACAACGAATTGCCACTCCTGCATTTCACTCCACCTCCTTTAAGGTCAAGATCTTCATTGGACACTGGCGAACACAAAGCCCGCAACCAACGCATTTCTCAGTCACTTTTAGAATGCAACCCTTGCCAACAACTTCGCCCTCCAGCGTTACCTCGCACCGCTCCATGACAATCGCATCGTGTGGGCAGACTTCCATGCATTGTCTACAACCAAGACAACTCTCTGGCTCTTCGCAAAACGCTCTTTTTGGCTTTATCTTCGGAATTATTCGTAGAACACTTAAATCTTCAAGCTCTTTTCTGCGCACAAGCCTCCATTCCCTCTTTGTGACAAAGTATTCGACTGTTTGCTTGTCCTCCCTTATGATCGTGGGTAATCTCGTCATCTGCGTTGTCTTCACCTTCATATCTTCAAGACTCTTGAAGGCCATGTCGTGCAAGTTGCTCCCTGCAAGAGCTCCCGTAGGACAGCTTTCAACGCAGAAGTGACAGAAGATGCATTTCGTGTAATCAACGCTGGGGTAGAAGTTGTCGTAGAAGCCCATCTGGATTGCGTTCGCAGGGCAGATTTGAGCACAACGGAAACAGCTTATGCACTTCGATTTATCCAAAACTATGAACCCTCGAAGATTATCGGGGTATTTTCTCCTCTCTCTCGGGTATTCGATTGTGATGCGATCTGGGATCAGAGCTTGCTTGAACGCCTCCTGAATCACGTCCACATGTCTTTTCAGCTCAGCAATCGGCGATCTTGAGATCTTTTCAACTTTCATACGATCCACCCCGCAACTACGCCAACCACAAGTGCTACGATCGAGAACGCGATGAGCCAAGAGAAGCTGTACCGGAGCGTTTGATCTATCCTATACCTTGCATACATCGAACGAACTATTGCAAGGATTGAAATTACAACGATTGTTTTTATGAAAAGCCAAAGCGGGGCGTTGAGGTCGCCGAGGAGATCACAGTAGATGCCATTCCAACCACCGAGGAAAAGGATTACGAAGAGTAACGCCATTATGTAAAGCTTCTCGTAAGCCAAAACCATGACTAAACCGAAGAGCATCCCCGAATACTCGACAAAAGGCCCAAAAGCTATTTCTTGATCCGCTTCTGGAATCTCGAACGGCAGTCGAGAAGTCGCCATTAGCATCGTGATCAGGAATACTAAGAACGCTATTGGATTTAGAATTGCTCCGGGAAGGAGAGATTGTTTTTCGACCGCAACATAGGGATCTCCGCTACCGTAGAGGTAGATCATCGAGATCACTGCAATTATGAAAGGAATTTCGTATGCAACATACATCAGCGCCTCTCTAACGCTACCTACAAACGCAAACCTGTTGTTCGAAGCCCAGCCAATTGCGATTATCGTTATCGGAATCAAAGCCAAGAATGCGACGATTAGCTGAATCGCATAGGGTGTCTTTATCCCTACGGCGTTTCCAGCTGGAATGAACGCTATGGGAAGCAGTATTGGAATGAAAGCCAGTATTGGCAGTTGAACGAAATACGGACGGTGAGCATCTCTGTGAACGATCGCTTCCTGGAAGAAATATCTCAGCCCATCTGCCAACGCTTGTATTGCACCTCTTATCGGTCTTGCAACCTCCAACGGTCCGACTCTCCATTGAATTCTAGCTGTGAGCTTCCTCTCAAACCAAACTATGTAAAGCAGATAGAGCATAAGCACGATTAATCCGGGCATTATTACGACCGCAAAGAAGGGGCGCCAGAGAATCAAAGCCACTAATATGTTTAACAGTGGGATCTCCATCAGATAATCGACTAACGGCTGAATCAATGGAATCTGCATCGAATTCGATCTAAAGATTTCCATTAGCGTTGCGATGATCTCGTTGATCATCACCTATCAGCCTCCGGCGGGAAGTAACCAAAACTTCCATATATCGCCTGCAGATCCGCTAACCTTTCGCCTTTCAGCGATTCCATGAAACCACGCAAATACAACCATCCTGGTGTGACTATGCGAACTCTGTAAGGAACGTTGCTCTCTCCATCGCTCACGATTGTAAAAAGCAACGTTCCACGGGCTGCTTCGGTTAGAGTCGTATACTCTCCAGCCGGCAAAACTAAATTGCCGTATGCGTCGAAAAAGTTACCCTTCACGTCATCGCAGATCTGCTCGCTCACGTATCTTCCCTCGGGCATCGAAGTTATGCACTGCCTTATTATACCAAGGCTCTGAGATACTTCGTTGACTCGAACGAGAAACCTTGCATAACCATCACCCTCGTCAGCTGTCACGATGTCCCAAGTAACTTCCTCGTAAGCTTCGTACGGCTCAACGACCCTCGTGTCATATTCAACTCCGCTTGCCCTCAAAAATGGTCCTACAACACCGTAAAGAATCGCCTCATCCTTGCTAAGGACTCCAACTTCTCGCAGTCTTGCAATTACCGTTGGGTTCTTTATAAAGATCCTTTCGAAGGATTTTAGCCTTCTCTCGATCGCAAACGTTGCATCGTAAACCCAGCGGAGTGTTCTCTTGTCGACGTCTCTGCGAACACCACCGGGGATTATGAAAGAAGACGTAAACCTCGCCCCTGTCATCCTTGCCAAAGCTTCGCATATAAGTTCTCGGATGCCAAAGGGATACATGAACCCAGTTGTGTGCCCTAAGAACACTGCGAGGATTGCAGCATCATAAAGATGAGTTCCAATCCTGCAGAGTTCTGCAAGAATTGTACGAATAAACTTCGCCCTTTCTGGAACTTCGATGTCGAGCGCGGTTTCGATTACCCTCACGTATCCGAGGTTGAAGTTTGCAGAGTCCATTATTGCAGGTCTTTCGACAAGCGGAATGTTCTGGATGTAAAGCCTATTCTCCGCGAGCTTCTCCATAGACCTGTGCACGTATCCGGGATCTGGAATAACCTCTTGAATTATGTCTCCTTTTACCCTAACGATCAACCTCATGTGCCCACTACCGGGGTGCTGCGGACCCACGAGAATCAGAAAGTCGTCTTTCTTGTAAACGTCTTCAACGTAATCCTTTGGAATCGGAAGGAATAGCGTCTCGAGCTCTTTCGGTGGTTCAACCGGGACATCTATTTTGATTTCCATCTCAATCACCTACGTAAGTTTCGACTTCAAGCTTGAAATCCTTCCTCAGCGGAAATTCAGGGGTGTCAGGAGCTAGGATGAACTTGCCCTTCCATGGATTTCCGACAAACTCAATGCCAAAGAAATCCTGCATCTCCCTCTCCAAGTAATCCGCACTTGGGAATATGTCCGAGAGACTGCTAACCTTAGGCTCTTTCCTCGACACCTCGGTGTAAAGGTTAACGAGAACTGGCATTAGTTCTTTAACGCTATAGCTTGAAAGCCAAAACTCAACGATGAACTTTCCCTCGTTCGGCACGTCGATAACGTTTACAGATTTCACGTGATCAAAGCCAAGTTCCTTGAGCTTCATTGCACCACTTCTAAGCCTCTCTGCTTCTACTTTCAAGGCTATTCTATTCTTCGCAGTGATCACAGCTCTACCAATCGCTTTAAATTTCTCGCACAACTGCTTCCCAAACTCCCAGTCCACGTCCTTTCTCGCATCGACAATTATGCTTGGGGCGCTTGAAATTCTCTTCGGACTCACAGGCAAAATCCTTGGCTTCTTTCCCTTCTCCAAAGCGATTTCTGAATAATTAAGCGAGTTCTCGGCAACGCCTTTGTCGAGTTTGATTTGCAATTGCCTTATGCCTCGAAGCAACGCTTCTGGCGTAGGTGGGCAACCAGGGATAAAGAACTCAACTGGAACAATTTCTGAAGGCTTAACAAGATTGTATCCGTTCCAGAAAATCCCGCCATTAAGTCCGCAGGCTCCCATTACGATGACGAACTTTGGATCTGGCATTTGCTCCCAAGTGATTCGCAAAACCCTTGCCATCTTCCTCGTAATTGCCCCCTCAACGATTATCAGATTAGTTTGTCTCGCAATCCCATAGTTTAAAGCGCCTATTCTTTCTCCATCATAACCACACGCAAAAGCATGCGCAAGCTCAGCGCCGCAGCAGGCTGTGACAAGATGAACAGGCCAAAGGCTCCACTTCGTTCCCCACTTCTTTATTGGTCCTAAAATCCCGCTTCTAACGAACTTCGTAAACTCCTCCATTTCTTCACCTCCTTAAACCCGCGATCTCTACCGAGTATTTGTAACCGACGAAGAGCGCTGGAAGAAGCAACAAGAACGCTATCAGCGTAATTAGATAGCTCTCAAGCATTGGCAGAGCTGAGATTAGCAGTAGAAGCACAATCACGGGTTCGAAGGTCATAAAGATTATGACAAAGCCGAGATACTGCATTGGCAAAGTCCACTTTGGGATTCCGATAGGAATGTTGCCTGCTTCGAATCTTTGAACCTTCACTTCAGTCAGGCGATACCTTGGCAAGATCTTTATCAAGATCAAAACCGCCACGTCGGTGATTATCGCAACCGCAACTACTATCGCTATGATCAAAGCGTTCTCGATCATCTAAATCCCCCCGCAACAAGTTCGACAAACCAAGTCGGTGGGATCAGAGTTATGAGCATTGCGAGCGCTGAGAAAAGCGTTACAGCATTCGTTATCGTAAACTTCCATCCAGTGCCGACGAGTCTGACCAATCTAAGGTAGTAGGGCACGGATATAGCCGAATTTATTACAAGCAGAACCGCTAGCCAGACGAAGTTTGAGAAAACCAATGCGTAGATTATGAAGAGCTTGCTCCAGAACCCCATTAAAGGCGGTAGCCCTATGAAGGAAAAGCTGAGCAAATATGCGTTGAAGCTCGACGATCCATCTTTTACCGAATTGAAGAACCCTATTTTTCCAAATGCGTTGACAAAAAGCTGCAACAAACCACCAGCGATTGCGTAGTAAACGAAATCCTTTGGCGCAGTTATTGCGGCAAAAGTTGCGAGTATGTAACCCATGTTTGCAATCGTCGAGTAGGCAAGGATTCTGCTTGCACTTTTCGCAGTCAAGGCTCCTATGTTTCCCATGAACATCGAGATAGCCGAGATTACCGCAAGAACTACTAAAATCTGCTCTGTTGCCAAGGTTGCAGTCGTTAGGAGAACCTTGTATGCGACGATGAATGGAACGAATTTGGCGAGAGAAGCGATGATTGAGACTGCGATTGGATTCGCGGTTTCAAAAACATCTGGAACCCACTCGTGGAGCGGTGCAATCCCGACTTCCAAAGCGAGCCCAAGGATTAGCGCAACAAAACCAATTGCGAAAAGCGAGAAATCCTGGGTTGAGTGAGCGTAATACAGCATAGAGGCTCCAATGATAAAGAGAACGGTTGCGAGAACCATGAAGGTCACGTATTTCACGCCAACCTCGACGTTCAATCTGCCTTCGTTGATCATCACCAACAGATACGTCGGTGTTGAAACGATTACGAACAGCAACAAAAGCTCTCCGAGATCCCATGTCAAGAAGGCATAAACCGTCGCAATCGCCATCAAAGCTACGATCGCATAATCGACGCCTACGATCTGGTTTCTTCTTATCGCAAGCAGCGAAACAATGTTCAGCATCGCAACTGCGAATATCAATGGAGCAAAAGGTGTTGCGTAAACAGCAATTAGAGTTGCGATAACACTCATTATCGCCGAAACCCTTGGATTCCAGTAGCTTGTGATGGCTGAGAACGCAAGAATTATCAGCGAAGCAAAAAATGCGATCACAAGATCACCCCCACCGCCGTTGAGATTAGGAAGACAATCAAAACAACCGCTACCACCACCTTGACGTATCTCTCCACACTACCGCTCTGGACGCTTCTGATGCCAAGGGAGTACACTTCGAACAAACTCGGAATCGCTTGGTGGCAAGTGAAGTCTATTAACCTGTTCCCGTAATCCACGAGCTTTGCAAAAGCCCAGCCTATCTTTGGAACTATTAGATCGTTAAGGAACGGCATGTACAAGCGATCTCCAAGCGCTTTTCCAATTGGCGACTCGAGTCTTGGTTTGTAAAGAGTTACTGTGTAGCTCACGAGAACTATGATTCCGACAGCAAGGGAGCTTGTAACAAAACCTTCTTCGAAAAAGTGCTCGAACTCATGGAGTTTTGTGAAGCCATGCGTCGCTAAGTAGAGATAAAGCAGTAAGAACAGCATGAGAGCCATAATCATGTAAGCCAAGCTCATCAACTGTCCACCGTGCGGATGCAAGTGAACTTCCTTGCCCTTTATGAAGTTCAAGCTTAAGAACTTTGCCAAAAACGCGGAGTAAACTGTCGAGGTTAGCACGAGCAAAGCTAGAGGCAAGTAACCAAACTCGTGCTCTAAGCTGTGCATAACTCCATCCATTGCCGATTTGACCCAGTAAGCTGTCAAAGGCGGAATTCCGCTTAGACAAAGTGTTGCAATTATCGTTGCAATGAATGCAAACTTCAGATGTTTCGCCACTTCTCTCCCACCAACGCAGAAGCGGTCATGGGTTTCGTGGATCAAGTGCCCAGCAACCAAAAACAGCGTAGCCTTCGCAAATGCATGCGTTACGAGATACCAGAAGCCAACGAGAACTGCGATCTTTCCAACCCATGCACTCGCAGCGGTAGTTGCGAACATCAAGCCGAGACTCGACATCGTAGACGCTGCAAGTAGAACCTTTCTCTCAAGGCATCCCAAAGCGACCGATGCACCGTAGAGAGCTGAGATTAAGCCAAGAAAGAGAACTAGAACGTAAACGGCTTCAATACCTCCCGAATGAATGTGCCAAGGTTCGATGTACCAGCTGAGACGCATGAAGAGATAAGTTCCAGCTGCAACCATCGTTGCGGAATGGAGCAACGCGCTAACAGTCGTCGGACCCGTCATCGCGGTCATAAGCCATTCGCTAAATGGAAGTTGAGCAGACTTCGTGAAAGGTCCAAGCAAGAAGGCGAACATTATAACAAAGATGCCGAAAGATCCTACCTTCTCCGCGAATTCTCCCCAGTGGATCTCGCTTATGTTTAGGGTTCCAGTCAAGAAGAAGATTGCTGCAATCGCAAAGAACATCGGCATATCTCCAACGCGAATTGTCGAAATTGCCCTCCATCCACCAAGGCTCGGAGACCAGAAGTAGTTCATTCCCGCTACTTTTCTTCCGATCTCACCCACGTAGCTTAGCTCGTCATCATCTCTAAACCAATGCCCTATGAGACCCCAAGATGCGATTCCAAGACCTTCCCAGCCTATCAACAGCATGAGCAAGTTGTCGCTGTAAACGACGAGGAGCATTGAAGCTGTGAAGAGATTGAAAAAGAACCAATACCAGCCAAGCCTATAGTCGTGCTTCATGTACTCTAAACCGTAGACACCAATGAGAAAGGCTATAAGCGCCGTTAAAACGCCCATGACCTTGCTTAAGTAGTCAAAAATGAAAACGAAGTTTATGTTGAACTCGGGCAACCAGGGATACGATACCTTCAACGCCTCCTCAAGCGGGGAGCTGAACAAGATCTGGAGAGAGCAGAGCAGTGAAACGAACAAGCCAAGAACTGCGAATATCGGCAACTTTCTTGCCCATTCCGGCTTTGGATCGAGAAGCCATGAGAATGCGACGGGTAAAGATCCGATTATTGGAGCTAAAAACATCACAACAAGGATTTCGATCACGGTATCACCCCCACAACCGCCTTAATGCCGTCTAAGAGCGCTGGCGCAAGTGGCGGGAAGATGAAGGCTACACTGAAAAACGCAATTACGTAAAGCGGAACGTCAAGCAGTCTGCTAAACCTTGGTTTCTCGTATCGAAGCGGGGTGCCGTAGTAGATCGAGCGCATTGTATAGAAGCTGTAAAGCCCCGAAATTATGAAGACCAAAACAACCGCAGAGATTACTGCTAAGTTTAGTCCATAGACCTTAGTCAAACCGACTAAGATGTAGAACTCTGCGAACATTCCGATCGTAATTATACCGCTGAGCGTCATGAAGCCAATAAGCGCTGCGTTTGCAATCGTTGGTATGAACTCGTGCATCCCACGCATTTTGTCAAGACTACGCAATCCATGGAAAGTCGCTATAATCGCACCAGCAGTCATGAACAAAATCGCTTTTCCAAAAGCGTGGCTCATGTATTGAACTACGAGCCCTATTAATCCATACGAACCAAGACACAGCGCGATGAGAACGTATCCCATCTGTGAAACCGTTGAATAGGCCAAAAGTCTCTTGTAATCTCTTTGCTTGAAGACGCTGAGTCCAGCGTATATGCTTGAGATAAAGGCATAGAGTATGATCAGATCTCTAAACTCCACAACGAATGAGCTGTCTATGAGATAAACCCTGAAAAGAACGTAACCAGCCAATCCAACTGTCAAAGGACTCAGCAATGCGCTAACTGGTGTAGGCGCTTCGGCATGAGCCCATGGGAGCCAGATGTGCGGTCCTAAACCGGGAAGTTTAACCACCATGCCCAAGAATATGAAAAGCCATGGTAAGAATCCAACTGCTTTGATTGCGTTGATTGCGAGCGTTTGATTTTCAAATGCGATCATTAAGAATCCAAGCAACGCCAAAACACCTGCAATATGTGTCCAGACGAAGTAAAGAATCCCTACCCACTGTCTGTTCCCGTAACCGTAGAGGTAGATTAGCATAAACGACGCAAGCAAGGAGATCTCGAGGAAGATGTAGAGCAAGAGGAAATTCCCGCTGTAAACGAGCCAGAGCATCGCCACTGCGTAGAGGTTGTAGAGGAACCAGTATTTTCTGAACTCTTTCTCCTCATTTGCATGTATCTCCTCAAATCTATGCCTCATGTATGGCAAGGAGTAAATTGCGACCATCGCCGAAACCAAGCAGATTGTGAAGCCAAACGCATGGCTAACGGAGTCATAAAGTAAATAGAAGTCTCCAACTGGATTAGGCAATGCGATTAGCAGTTCTTCACCTTTATGAGAAGTCAAGAGCCCGTAAAGGGCTGAAAGCATTGGAATTAGAAAGGCAACTGCGGAAACCCATGTCGCAACTCTTCGTTCAAGCATTGGAGAAATGAACGTTACGAGCAACGGAATCAAGAGGAGCGCAAGAAATGGGGTCAAAAGATATCACCTCCAACCGATACCTTCTCTACTTCGACTCCTTTCCTCATTTTGTCTGTGATAACTATTGCTGTTATCAAA
Organism: Archaeoglobaceae archaeon; assembly: GCA_038882935.1. Taxonomy (GTDB): domain Archaea; phylum Halobacteriota; class Archaeoglobi; order Archaeoglobales; family Archaeoglobaceae; genus WYZ-LMO2. The sequence goes on from JAVZNF010000011.1 coordinate 12,762, forward strand.
ACCAAGAGCTCTGCGCTGCTTGTGAAGATTGCAACCAAGAGAATGGCAAAGGCCATCGTTGCCGAGATCGAAAACAGGGGTAATATCGCCAAGAAGACCGCTGAAAACATTAGTTCGAGACTTATCAGCAGTCTGATTAAGTCTTTTGCGGAGATTGCCATAAGATAAGCCACTATTAGCAACGCCACCGCTATCGCGACTATCACAGCCCAACCCTCCTAAGGATTTTTATTGCAGAGAGCATAACTAAAACCATCATCGAAATCAAGAAGACAATCAACAAGAAGTAGTCGCCAACGAACTCGAGTCCGGTTGAAGAGATTGAGATTTTTCGAGCTTCGCTGTAAGCGTAGGCGACAATTGCGAGCACCACTAAGATTGGAAGAGTCCAAAAAAGGTTTATCTTTCTTGCTGTTTTTGCCCTAAAGGTCGCTGCGACTGCAATTGTTACAATTCCAACTGCACCAACGAATACAAGCGTTATAAGCACAACTGCTGGCTGTAAATTGAAAACAGCGTAAATCCCAGCGACGAAAATCATCACAACGGACATGTAAAGCGCTGAATAGAAGTTATCCCTTGTGAGCCATGCACCAATTGCGGAGATCACTGCTAACGCACCGAGAGTCGAAATCAACAGAGTTTGTAGATCCATGAATTTCGCTAATGGTATTATTGATAAGCTTTACTAAATTTCTCACGAACTCTCTGTGTATAACCAAAAAACATTAAAAAAGCTCCCGATGTGTTTTTAAGCTTGCTTCAAAGTCAGAACGTGGACTCATCTCGCATCTCCTTGCTCGTTCCGCTACCAATGTTAGCCGATATCATCACAAAGCTCGAAGTAAGTGGGGTAAGGATATTCCTACTGATCACAGGAGTTCTTGGATTGGTTTACTCAGTAGAAATACTGAGATCCAACGCTTCGAAAGCTGGAGGAAGCTTCTTTACCTCAGCCTTCATCTTCTTATTCCTAATGGCTTTCATGCGCTCTGGAACTTTTGCAATTTCGATTTTTCTCGGATTTGTGATTTCCTTTGTTCTCGCTACGATCCTTCTTTCCCTTAGAAGCTCTATGTATGCGAAGTTTGTTAACCTCGTTTTTCTTTGCTTTCTAATTCTGCTCGCAATTTTTCGTAGTGAACTTTCACAATCGCTTTCTGAACTATTGCTTGCATCAATCTTTCTTCTTTGGTATTACGCATTTCTTTTCCAGTTTGAACGTTGGGCAAAATAGAAAAGCTTTAAGAATGAACTTGAGCAAAAAAGAGTATGAATCTGATTTTACTCGGAGCTCCCGGAGCGGGAAAAGGAACACAAGCAAAGATTATAATGGAGAGATACGGAATCCCACAGATTTCCACTGGAGACATGTTGAGAGAGGCTGTTGCAAAAGGAACTGAGCTCGGAAAAAAGGCTAAGGAGTTTATGACTCAGGGAAAACTTGTCCCAGACGAGATCGTTATCGGAATTGTTAGGGAGAGACTTGCGCAGAAGGATTGCGAAAACGGCTTTATTCTCGACGGATTTCCAAGAACTTTAGCTCAGGCGGAAGCGTTGGACAAAATGCTCGGGGAAATGGGAAAGAAGATCGACGCTGTGATAAACGTGAACGTTCCAGAAGAAGAGGTTGTGAAGAGAATTGTGTATCGCAGAACTTGCAAAAAATGTGGGGCAATCTACCATCTAATCTACAGCCCGCCGAAAAAACCTGGAATCTGCGATAAGTGTGGTGGCGAGCTTTATCAGAGGGATGACGACAAAGAGGAGACTGTGAGGGAGAGGTTCAGGGTTTACAGAAAAAACACAGAGCCACTTATCGACTACTACAAGAAAAAAGGCGTTCTATACGACGTCGATGGCACTAAGGACATTGAAGGAGTGAAAAAAGAGGTTCTTGGGATTTTAGAAAAAATTAAACCGTGATCTCTATTTCTTTATCTTTTATTCCACCCTTAAACCACTCGACAATTTTTTTCATAACTTTTTCGTTTCTTCTAAGGAAGTGATCACCATTCACGACTTTTAAAAAGCTCTTAGGCTCGCTTAGAGCTTCAAAGACTTTCAAACCACAACTGTATGGCACGACGTCGTCTTTTGTTCCGTGGACAACGAGTTTTTCAGACTTCAGATAGCTCAACGGGCTTAGCAAATCTTCGTTCTGTAGCTCGAGGATTTCCTTGCTAAACTCTTCAAAACTCCTGATCCTCATTATTTCAAGCGCGTGAGCGTGCATATCTTTTAGCCTTGAACTCTCAAAGATCTCCGGTAAGGGCGGAGCAACCAAAACTAGTTTCTCAAGGTTTTTCAGCAATGGCGCGGTTTTCATCGCAACAAGAGCACCCATGCTGTAGCCAAGAATCGAGACCTTGCTGAAGTTGCTTGCAACTCTTTCCAAGTCTTCGACCCAGTTCCCAACGCTAAAGTATCCTTTGCTGTTTCCACAACCGGAAAAATCAAAGATAAGAGTTGGCTCTATTTCCGAAAAAAGTTCTGCAAGTTCGCTGTACCCCTTCTCTACCACTGAACCTCTCTCGTATGGAAAACCATGGCAGATGATTAATGCTTTCGAGACACAGAGCCTTGCAAAATTTCTGCCTACAAAGGTGTCCACGATCATTTCACCATCGACTCAAGCTCGTCTAAGTCTTTTTCTATCTTCTTTATCTCCTCCCTCTTCTTTTGCACAAGCTCTTGAACTATTTCTCTGAGCTCTTTGGTCATCTTGTAGCTCTTCAGCGGTCTTCCCTTTCCCTTTTTCTTCAGCTCCCTCTCTTTAACCCATCCCCACTCCTTGAGTTCCTTCATTGCAAGGCTAACCTCGGGTTGTCTCAGATTCGCAGCTCTTTCGATATCTCTAGAAACAGCCTCGCCTGCTTTGGATAGAAAAACAACCACTCTTGCAATGTTTCGGTTCAATCCCGCTTCAGTGAGCAGATTTATGACCTTCTCATCGCTTTCAGTCAACTCGCTTACCATAGCACCACCTCAGATATTCAGTAGATATACTAATGAGTATATAAATTTTTTTGCATTCAGTTATTTATCTAAAACAATGAGTTTTGAGAAATAAAAAAATAAATTTTTATATTAAAAAAGTTCGTCAAAAAATTTTTAAATTCTTGTGAGAAAGTTGTGAAAGATGAAAAGTTCAAGGATTCAGAGAATAAAAGACTACCTTTCGAAAAGAAAGTCTACACAGAGAAAAAAAATCGGTGTTTTAGTCGATGGACCAAACATGCTCAGAAAAGAGTTTAACACAAATCTGAAAGAGATAAGAGACATTCTCACGGAATACGGAGATATCAAGATTGCAAAGGTTTTTCTGAATCAATACGCAACAGATAAACTCGTTGAAGCGATAGAGAACCAAGGATTCGAGCCAATAGTTACTTCTGGAGATGTAGACGTAAGAATGGCAGTTGAAGCAATGGAGCTCATATACAACGACTCGATCGACGTTCTCGCTCTTGTCACGAGAGATGCGGATTTCAAAGCAGTTCTAATGAAGGCGATGGAAATGGGAAAAGAGACCATTATCGTTGGCGCTGAGCCGGGTTTCTCTACAGCTTTGAAGAACTCAGCAGACATAGCGATTATTTTGAACGAGGAAGAGAACGAAGAACTCTTAGAAGTATGAAACTTTTCCTTTTCGAGTTCGCAACTTGTGGTGATGAAGTCCCCGAACAGATAGCAGTTGAAGGCGTTGCAATGTTCAAAATACTTTTAACAGGTTTTTTAAAACACTTTGAAGTTATAGGCTTTGTGAGGAGCAAGTTCAAAGATTATTTCGATCTCCCAGAGGGAAAAATCGATGAGATCGAGAGCTACTTGGAAAGATCAGACTCTTTTTTGATTGTTGCTCCTGAAGATGATTATACTCTGCTTAATTTGACAAAAAAAGCTGAGAAGTACTGTGAAAACCTCGGATCTTCGAGCAAGGCTATTGCAATAACATCTGACAAGTGGAGACTTTACAAGAAACTAAGAAGGAAAGTTTTAATGCCAAAAACTTCGAAAAAAGAGCTTGAAGGAAAATTTTTGATTAAACCAAGGGTTAGTTGCGGAGGAGAGGGCATAAGATTTTCTTCTGAGGTGCCAGAGGGATACATAGCTCAAGAGTTCGTGAATGGCGAGAATTTGAGTGTCAGTTTAATCGTATCCGACGAAATTAGGGCTGTTAGTGTGAACGAACAGCTGATCAAAGATTTCCGCTACAACGGTGCAATTGTTCCTGCAAGGATCTCAGAAAGAAAAGCAGTGGAGGTTTGCGAAGTTGCAATGGATGCGGTCGAAGCGATAAGAGGATTGAATGGTTACGTAGGCGTTGACATTGTTTACTCGGATCAGCCCTACGTCATTGAAGTTAACGCAAGGATTACAACGCCTTGCATAGCTTTTGAAAGAGCTTACGATGTGAACGTCGCTGACATAATATTGGGAGAAAGTCCAAAGGGAATTATCAAAAGACAAAAAATAGAAAAAGGAAATTTTGGAAGTGGTTTTGCCAAAGTTGGGAGTTATGCCTTGAGAATCGTTGATCTCGAAGCCTAAGAGATTACAACTTCGTCTGAATCTACGAGAGTTGTTAAGGCAAACCCTTTGAGCTCCTCTCTAAACTTGTTTACTTCGTTTGTTTCTCGAAGACCTTCAAAGAAATGGCTTGAGATCGTTTGATAGTATAGCTCAACCTTGATTTTCAACGGCTTGGTGTAGTTCTTCTTAACCAAGTATGCCACTCTATCATAGCCTGGCGAGAAGTTGTCGTCTTCCACTCCCACAGAAATGGTGTCTGGATGTGCAGAAGACTTGTTGAAGCCTTTTGGCAAAATCCTATTGTCTTTTATGTATCTCATAGCCTTGAGCAAATCGATTGTAGGAATTCCGTTCTTGTCGGCCATTACGCTCTCGTAGATCTGCACCTTGTCCTCGGAATCTATGAAATCATAGTGTTTCTCTGGGTAGTCTTCACCAACAACTTTGCCATCGCTCAAAATTTTCCCAGACTCAAAAACGATGCCATTTTTGTCCTCTACAACCACGTGGACTATCGCTCTCCTCGATGGAAAGCCCGTAGGAAACTTGTGCCCGGCATAGTTTTCTATTTCTACGACAAATTCGATCGAGTCATCGTTAGCTTTAACCGATATGAGTTTTACCTTAGCAGAAGATTTCAAAATGTCTTCAGCCCTCTTCGCCCCGTCGTGATCTCCCAAAACTCTTAGGATTAACGAGTTTGCTCCGGAGAAGTAGTGGTGCTTAAAGTCTCTCTCAAATAGATTCTCTGGAATCGTGGAAACCTTTGCTTTACTAGGCTTCAGATGACAAACTTGACAGGGCTTGTCAGGATTGTATAAGCTGTTTTTCCACTCAAAGAAAGTCGTCTGCTCTGGGAAATAGCCAATTATCTCTTCTCCCTCAACACTCGGTGTGTAAACGACGTGACAATTTCCACAAAAATCCGCGTTCAGAAATTGCTGGGATTTAGTTGGAAAATAACCCACACTTCTATACATCTCTATGCCAAACGCAGGAATAAAGGGTCCATAAATTGCACGATATGGTTTCTTTGAGGCCAGATCAATTGAATAACTCGCATTGATTGCAGATCTCTTTATCTGATGGCAAAGCGTGCATGAAACGCCATCGATAGCAAATTCGTAAAACTCGTTGGACGTGTTCAAAAATCCACTCCGAAGGATTGTTGCTTCTCTACCTTCGAGTTTTGCCTGGATTTTTGCAACCGGGGTGTGACATTTTGCACATTCTTCTTCAACAAATTTTCCCGCTATTGCTTCGTTGCTGAGTTTCGCAATGAAATAAGGATCTTTTAGGGCGTTAGAATGCATACTCTGTGACCAATCATCGTAAAAAACCCTGTGACATTCTAAACAAGTTTCAGGGGTTGCGAAGATCTTGTCTCCATGAGGAAAAGCCGCTAAAGCCAAAGCAACCAAGAGCAAAGTTAGCGCAAGCATAGCATTTTTTGAAAAACGCCTTTAAAAAGTTTTCGAGAAACTCATAATAATATTTCAATGATTTAACACATCAAAAATCGATAAGTTTATATACCGATTAATAAGAAAGGTAATTACAGAGATGTAATTACCAAATTGCAACTAGGTGATAAAATGCCACGTCTTGCGATCATATGTCTCGGAATCCTCGCAGTAGTTGCGCTGGCGACTCCAGCGACTGCGCAGTGTATCAAAAGCGTTGAAATCAAGGCAGAAGAAATGCGCTTCAACTTACCCATCGAAACTGAGAACATCGCAGAGTATTTAAAGAGCCTTTTGCAAGTTGTAGGTGACCTTCTACAAGGAAAGATCGTCGCTGAAAACGTGGTTATGAAAAACGCTGAGATAAAAAGGTTTGTAACGATAAAAGCAAGCGAGATTACGACTCCAAGAGCAGAGATGAAAGTTTCGATTCTATCGATCATGGGCGAGACTATAAGGAGTATTGATCAACTTTTGAAACTGATAACTGGAAAAGAAGTCGTTTGGGAGAACGTTTACATCTGCGCAAGTGAAATGAAAACGAATGGTATGAGCTTCAAGGGTTTGCAGGTTTGGAGGTGAAAATATGCTCAACTTAAATTGGATGGAGAAATCGACGAAAATTGGGCTCATATTTCTCGAAATTTGGAATCGAAAAAAAGTTGTGTTCCCAGCGCTGATCTTGGTTTCCGCATTGTCGTGGCTTATACACTACACGGTCCCCAACCTGATAACGCTACATTTAGCCTTGTTTCCAACGATAATGACGCTCCTTCTTGCGTTCATCGGACTCATAGTGATTGAAAACATCGAAAATTCTGGCGATTTGACGAGAGTTCCATCCCTCGTCACAGAGACGTTGATTGCAATTACAATCGTTCTCGCAATTCTGCTGTATCTCTCGGGAATGCTCTTCGGAATTTTCCCGCCACCACCTCTACCAATGCTCTTAGCCCTAATGTTCGCAATGGCCGTTGCACTGCTCGTTACAATACTCATCTTAATCCCGCCGCTGATAGGCTACATCCCAAAAGTGAGACCAAAGTGGATCGCAGTCAGACAGAGAGTTCCATTCTGGGGAATATACCTCGGCTTCATCGCAGGCTTTCTGGTGATGCTTCCTCTACTTCTCTTCATCGATCTGGCTTTCCTTGGGAACATGTATATCATGGCGATCTATGGCGGAATCATCATCTACTCTTCCTTCATGCTCTTAGTTTCACCCAGACCACTTGTAACCAAATCCTTTGGGCTTCTCATGGTTGCAATGGGTCCGATTTCTTGGTTCGGTGCTGCGGGAGGATTGACTTTAGGTTCTGTGCTCGCAGTAATTGCGGGCGCCTATGCGTTCTCTTGGAGTCCTTATGGTCATGAAGATGACGAGACCAAACTTAGGTCTCTGATTCTGACAAAGACACAAAGGGTTAAGGAATTTGTTGGGAGGTGAAAACGTGAGAAAGTTTAATGTTGCCGCAGTTGCGGGTTTGGGAAGCATAATGGGCTTGCTTGTGTTGATGTCGATCGGAGGTATGGTTTTAGCGATGCCCATGCCAGGACCGCTGAAGATCGAGATACCCGTGGCGGAGATCAGCGGGCTTAAGATGTATGGAGGCACGTACGTCTACAATGAGAGCGAAATCTTACCAGTCGTTGTTCAGGAAATCGACACACTCGATTGTCCACAAGGACAAACGATAACGAGGGAAATGAGCCTAGCTGGGCTCACAGTCGTAGCGAAAATCTCGATGAGCGAAGCTACGCTGACAGATGTCCTAATCAAGGCAAGGAGTCTTACAGCAAGCAGCGGTTCGATGAGCGATGTAACCTTGGAGTCAAGAGATGCCCCTGAAGGATTGATGCAGATCGCTGTGGATGCAACGCTGTACGATCTAGTCACATACGTGCAGTTTGTTTCGATGCAGGGATTCAGCTTCAGCGGTCTGTCGGTTTCGGTAAGTGTTAAGTAACATCTTTATTTTTTTAAATTTAAATGTGATGGTAAATTTTTTAAAGTCTGAGCATTTTGCTCGCAAGTGTTAATCGGAGCAGTAGTTGGAACAATCCTCGGCTTTGTTGCAGGACTAGTTCCTGGGATTCATAGCAATACGTTTGCATCGATAATAGTTGCGAACTCTGCACTTCTGAGCCTATACTTCTCCCCCGAGGATTTGAGTGCGATGATCGTAACATCTGCAATTTCTTACACAGTAGCAAACATCGTTCCAACGATATTCGTAGGGGTTCCGAGCGAGGATACTGCAATTGCGGTTTTGCCAACGCATGAAATGGTTCTTGAGGGGAAAGGATTTTCTGCGCTAAGCATTTCCTGCCTTTCATCGCTCTTTGCAATCTTCATAAGCCTCCCCCTTTTTGCAACTGCTGTTTTCATTGGTCAAAACTACGATCTCTTTAGAAGAATTACGCCTTTCGTCTTGCTTTCGATTTCAATTCTGCTGATAATGAGCGAGCGAAGCGAAGAGTTCGAAGGAAGTCTATCTGCCTGGAGAAAAAGGCTATACGCTCTTTTCGTATTCTTAATCTCTGGATTTCTTGGGGTTGTAGCGTTAAAAAACTCGGAACTTGCTGAAATAAGTCCTGCTGGAAATGTTTTGCTCCCGCTGTTAACTGGGCTTTTCGGTGCTCCTGTTCTCGTGGTCTCGAGTTCAAGTTCTACAAAGTTGCCTGAGCAAAGACTTCGCTTTGAAATTCCCGAACTTTATTCTGTTTTTCGTGGCGCTTTGGCTGGATTCTTTGTTTCTATCTTCCCCGGGATAAGTAGTGGAGTCGCAACAGTCCTCGCCACACTTCGAGAAAAGAGTAGGGAAAGCTACATCTCAGCACTGAGCTCAGCGAACACCGCAAACGCAATCTTATGCTTCTTTATGCTCATAACAGCAGGAAAGGCACGTAGCGGTGCAGCGGATGCCTTGAAATCCCTGAAAATAATCCCCGATTTTTCGCATATCGTGATCCTTGCAACAATCTCTGGAATTTTTGCGTTCTTTGCGACAATTTTGATAGGCTATGGATTTGCGAAAAAGCTGTCCTCGATTGACTCGAGAAAGCTATCGATCACAGTCTTGTTTTTCTTAATCGCAATCGTTTCAGTTTTCACAGGACCCTTCGGGCTTGCAGTATTCGCTACCGCGATCCCAATAGGACTTGCAACTGCCTATCTTGGGGTAAAAAGAGTTAACTGCATGGGCTGTTTGATTTTCCCGCTAACACTTTATTACTTCGGGCTAATAAAATTTTAAAAATTATTTCAGCTTTCTTAGCTTCTCGAGCATTATCTTCCTTTCAACTCTCGCAACAACCTCCCTTATCCTGTTCACCGCATCGGGGTTCGCGGAGATGCTGTCGATTCCAAGTTCAACGAGTTTTTCAACAACGTGCGGATAGCTACCAGCCTGTCCACAAATCGAAGTCTTGACTCCATGCTCTTTGCAGATCCTAATAGTTCTTTCGACCAGCTTCATCACCGCAGGATGCATTTCATCGTAAAGATAAGCCACGTTTTCATTGTTTCTATCAACTGCGAGCGTGTATTGCGTTAAATCATTCGTTCCAAGGCTTACAAAGTCTATACCCTCCTTGATGAGGTCTTCAATAATAAGCGCTGCAGCGGGGGTTTCGACCATGATCCCAAACTCCACTTTGTCTAAAGGAATTCCTTCCTCTTCGGCTATCTTCTTCGCCTTCCTTACCTCCTCGGGAACAACAATTAACGGCAACATTATGCCGATGTTCGTGTAACCTTCGTCGATCAATCTCTTTATCGCTCTCATCTCTGCTCTGAAGTGCATCTCCTCCGCAAGATCTCTGCGAATCCCTCTAAACCCAAGCATTGGATTGGCTTCGATTGGCTCATCTTCACCACCTTCCATTGCCCTAAACTCGTCAGTCGGAGCGTCGATCGTTCTTATCCAAACGGGCTTCGGATAAAAAGCCTTGACAACCTTTTTCATCTCGTTGTATATGAGTTCCACGTATTTCTCTATCTCCCCGTCTTTTATGAACTTCATAGGATGCTTTTCAAGCGATAAGATCATGTGCTCAATTCTGAAAAGCCCAACGCCATCTGCGTTCGTCTCCCTCGCAACCCTTTCGGCAGCGTCAGGCATGGAAATGTTGACTTTTACTTCGGTAGCAGTTATTATTGGTGCGGTTGCAAACCTTACTTCTTCTTTCTTCGCAACTTCAAGCCTTCCGAGGTAAACAACTCCCTTCTCACCATCAACGGTTACGAGCATTCCGTCTTTGAGAACTTTCGTTGCACTTTTTGTTCCAACAACTGCAGGGACTCCGAGCTCCCTTGAAACAATTGCCGCGTGACAGGTCATTCCTCCTTCATCTGTTACGATTGCAGAAGCCCTTTTCATTGCTGGAACCATGTCTGGAGTCGTCATCACCGCAACCAACACGTCGCCTTCCCTAACTTTTCCTATGTCCTTCTCACTCGAAACTATTTTCACTTCACCCACCGCAATTCCCGGAGATGCACCAAGACCCTTGAGCAAAATCTTTCCAGTTTCCGCAATTTCTTCCCTTTCAACTTCTTTTATGGTTGTTACCGGTCTTGACTGAACTATGTAAATTTCTCCACCTTCAATCGCCCATTCAACGTCTTGCGGTTTCCCATAATGCTCCTCTATGAGCTCCCCTAGGTCTACAAGCCTCCTTATCTCTTCATCGTTCAAAACCCTTTCCTTGCCCTTCTCTCCGAGCTCGATTTTCTCGTTTCCGTTCTTTCTGACAATCATGAACTTCTTCTCCGCAATCTTTACCTCCTCAAGCTTCCTCGCAACTCTGTCATAGACGTAGGTATCCGGAGTTACAAGCCCACCGACAATCGCTTCTCCAAGCCCAAAGACCGCTTCGATCACACATTTTTTCTCCCCAGTAACGGGATGCGATGTGAACATCACCCCGCTTTTTTCGCTGTTCACCATCTTCTGCACAAGTACTGCGATGCTGACATCCTCGTGTTTGAAACCCTTCTGAACTCGATAATAAATTGCCCTTGGGGTGAAAAGACTTCCCCAACAGGCTTTTACTTTCTCAACCACGTTATCTTCGCCTTTGACGTTTAGATACGTATCCTGCTGCCCCGCAAAGCTCGCATCAGGCAAATCTTCCGCGGTTGCAGAACTTCTTATCGCAACGAACACATCCTTTCCATTGCCAAGCTCTCGGTATGCTTTTCTTATTTCCATCTCGATGTCCTTTGGCATCTTCGCTTCGGACACCATTCTTCTGATTTCTTCAGATATCCTGTTCAGTTCCTCGGTGTTCTCAACGTTGAGATTGCGGAGTAGTGCGTAGATCTTGTCCTTTAGCCCAGTACTACTTATAAAGTCCTTAAAAGCTCTTGCATCAACAACAAATCCATCTGGAACGGGAATTTCGATCCTCATCAGCTCTCCGAGATTTGCAGCTTTACCTCCAACGACAGGAATGTCGTTTTTATCTACATCGCTCAACCAAAGCACGGGCATTGAACCACCTTGTCCTTGTTCATCTTTCTGATTAAAATTTTTTGTGTCCTGACTTCCCAGCTACCAATCCACTTTTTCATTGCTTGAACGAAACTCAGTAAACCATGCTCAAAAGGAGAAGGATAAGCACAACAGGGACTACGAGCTTGAAAAGAATCCTGTAACACTTTGCAAAGTCCGCCCCAAAGAATTCCACAGTTAAAGCGTAGCAGAGATGGAACGGCGAAAGCATTACGCCAAAGAAGCCAGCGGTTATTAGCAAAAGCAAGTTCCTTGGCTCTTCGGTGAACTCGTGAAAAATTGGCAGCGAAATCGAGGAATAGCTCATCTCTATCCCGGTTGCAAATCCGACAAGAAAAGAAACTGCAAAAGCTGTGAACTGGATTGGTAAGAAACTGAGATCAGAATAAAGAAGTTGTGCCGAGTTGCTTAGCTGGATTATACTCTTGTATCCCATCACCGCAAAGACCAAAGCAAAGACACGAAGGTCGAGCGACTTTCCGAGAGTTTGTTTCAAAACTTCGAGATCTGGCTTTTTGTGAAGGAGAACAATTGCAATCGCAACTGCGATCGATGGCAAAAGCATCTTTGTTGTCAAAAATAGGGCTATCAAAACGAGTATTGGATAGAGGTTTAAGAGAAGCTTCTTTAGTTCTTTGGGCTTGAAGTTAAATCGCAGTTTGCGTAACAAAAAAATCCCTGCAAAGAAAGATGCGATCGCAATCGGCAGAGTGGAGTGCAGATAGCTCTCGTAATTAACCCCGAGAACTGCAAGAGCAATAATAACCGAGGGATAAAGAGGCCAGATTGGCGTCCAAACGTGACGGAACCAGTAATTGATGATCGTCAACCTTTCAGCAGGGATTCTTGCGTTCTTCACAACAGGTAAAAGCATCGAAGCAGAAACCAAAGCTCCAGCTGGCATCGGAATTAAACCGATAACGAGAGGTATCAAAGCGATGCTTACAGAACCAAAGGAGTCGTTTAGCCATTCTGATACCTTTTCAAGCATTCCCAACCTGTCCATGAGGTTTGCGAGCGAATAAGTTAGAAAAACAAGCGAAATTATCTCAAGGCTTTGTAATTGGAAGTAGCACTGGATCAGGTCGATTTTAAGCCCTATGGTCGAAAATCCAAGAAAAAGCGAAGCTATGAGGAGCGAGAAACCGATCCCAATCTTCCTTGCAAGAACCAAAGCTATGATTATTGAAACGAAGAGCGGAAGACTGTTCACATTCGAAGCCAACCACCGATATTTAAGAGTTGAGCAACGTTTTTTAAGCGCAATCCCTATGCGAGAACGTGATAAGGCTCATCGGAGAACCGCTCGAAGTCGCAGAAGAAAAGGAGATCATGCTTGTGATAAACGGAAGACCTCACTACTTGATGTGCACCCCGAGAATGCTCAAAGAACTGGCTTTAGGCTTTGCAATTTCTGAAGGGATAGCAAAGAGCGTTGAGAACTTAAAGCTCGAAATCCTCGACGATATCATCGTTTTAGACACAAACTCGATTCCAGAAACAAAATACCACACCTCTGGCTGCATCGGGGTCAGAAATCGCTTCGAAGGGAAGATAGAGAGCAAGATAAAGTTCAGAGTGGACGAGCTCCGCAATTATCTCAGCCTGCTCGAAGTTGACGAATACAAGAAGACACGTGGATATCACATCGCAATAGTTGTTGAAAAGGGTAGATTTTTCAGAGCATACGATGTTGGAAGGCATAACGCAGTCGACAAGGCAATTGGACTCGCTCTGCTGAACAAAGCAAACCTAAGTGAGTCTTTTCTACTTGTATCTGGAAGAATCTCGCTCGGAATTGCGACAAAATGCGCAAACGCTGGAATCCCACTGATTGTTTCGAAAGCTGCGATCTTTGATTCCGCAATAGAGTTCTGCAAGCAAACCGGCTTGTCTGCGGTTTCTTTTGCTACTAATATAGCGATTGGTGATGCGATCGAATAGTTTTTATTAAGAGCAACTAAGGGCTTGCATGTTCGTCAAGGTTTACTTTCCTGACGGTCATCTCGAGAAACCCATATGGGATGCGCTGATAAGCGCAGGGTATAGGCTTGGAAAAACTGAGAGAGGTTATCTGATAGATGTAGATCATCCAAAGCTCGTCTTCAAGCAAGTTCGCCCACAGATAATGCCGTTATATGTCGAGCTCGGAAAAGGCGATGCAGGAATCACCGGAGCAGACATACTCGAGAACTGGAAGCTCAAGATGGAGCTTAAGAACGTCGTTGTCTTGGATACTCTACCTTTACGCCCTACGAAACTCGTCGCTGCGATTTCGGAAGAAGTTTATCCGAACGTAAAAAGTATCGAGGATTTTAAAGCTGTTGTTGGGAAAAAAACTGTTTACATAGCATCGGAGTTTCCCGAAGTAGCTAAAAACTACGCAGAGAAACACGGATTAAACGCAGTTGTCTTCGATCCGATCGGAAAAACAGAAGCTTCGATTTTGCCACCGATGCCAGAAGCAGATCTGATAATCGAAGTAACAGAGTTTGGAACTACCTTAAAGGAGAACAGATGCAGGATCATAGACGTGCTGAAGGAAGTTCACTCCGTTTTCATCGCAAACGCTCAATCTCTGGAGAACGAGGAGAAAAGAGAGGTTCTTGAGAACTTGGTCACGGACATAAAGGAAGTCATAAACTCCAAGAATCTCGTCAGCCTATACTTCAACGTTCCTAAAGAGGAGAATTTGAAGAAGATCGTAGATTATTTAACAAACGAAGGATTCGATCCAACGATCTCCCCGCTTGCAAAAGGCGCAGCAGCTGTGCACATAATTGTTGACAGGTCAAAGGTCAAGTTTCTAAAACCCACACTTCGCAGTATGGGTGCGAAGAGAATCGGAACGAGTCCGGTGATTACGTTCGGCGATTAGTCGACAAAGCTTAAAAAGCCACGATAAACTGAGTTCATGCTCAGCAAACTAAAACCTTTCACGACTGAAATTCTGAAACCAATAGCAAAGGTTATAGGCGAGCGTTTGAAACCAAACCAAATAACTCTTCTCGGTCTTTTCTTCGGATTGCTGGCGTTTTTTCTCATCATCAGACACGAGATAACCCTTGGTGCAGTTTTTGTGCTACTAAGCGGTGTCTTTGACTTTCTCGATGGACTCGTTGCGAGAACGCAGAAAATGGTGACCGCTTTCGGGGGTTTTCTCGATTCCGTGATCGATAGATACGTCGATGTTCTAATCTTTCTAGCCTTAGGAATTCACGGCATTGATTGGATCGCAATAAGCGTTGCGATGAGCGGTGCTTTGCTCGTAAGCTACACAAGGGCGAGAGCAGAAAAGATAATCGAAAAGTGCGATGTCGGGATCGCAGAAAGGAGCGAGAGATTGCTGATCCTATTCCTCGCAATGATTACAGGATTTCTTTACGAGGGGGTTCTGCTCATCGCAATCCTAAGCCATATAACTGCGTTGCACCGAATCATATACACTTACTCGAAGTCAAGAGCTATCTGACTGCCTCGACGTTGAAAGGTGCAAACGCTTCTGGAACTACTCGGAGATCGAGAACAAAGGTTTTATCGCTCTCGAACATCGCCTTAATCCCATCATCTATATCGCTGTTTTTCTCCACCACTGCTCCCTCCGCACCAAATATTTCCGCGAGTTTTGCAAAATCTGGGTTACCATGGAGTGTTCCATATATTCTTCCGCCTTTTTGGAACTTCTGCCTGAAATAGAGAACTCGATAGCTGTTGTCGTTCACAACAACGATCTTGACTCGTGCGTTCTCTCTGACAGCAGTTTCGAGGTCTTGGATCGTCATCATGAACTCTCCATCTCCAACGACTGCGAGTGACTTCTTTCCAAGCAAAGAAACTGCAATGCCTGCTGGAAAGCCAAAACCCATCGCACCATGGTTTGTTGTAGCCAAATAAGACCTTGGGGATCTGATTTTAAGATAAGCGTTCGCATACAAAACATGCATACCCTGGCCGGCGCAGATCACGTAATCTCGAATCCTCTCGTTGAGCTTCTTGAAAAACAGCGAGGGATTTGCCAAACCTTGTTCGATTGTAGTGAAACGCTCAAGCATTTCATTCCATTCTCTTTGCCAAGCTCTGATCTGTTCCACCCAACTCTTGTCGGCTTGATAAGAGATCCTCTCGCTTAGTTTCTTTGTGAACTCAACTGCATCTGCGTGGACAAGAAGATCGTATGGAAACTTATTCTTCGCCTCTTCATCGAGCGTAACCGCGATCACTTTTCCAGAAGGTAGCCAAGTAAAACCATAGGTCGTGACATCTGAAAGCTGACAGCCAAGACAAACAACGCAATCTGAGTTCTTTAAAGCTCTATCTGCGTGAATTGATCCGCCTCCAAACCCAACTCTTCCAAAGCAAAGCTCATGTTCCTCGTCTATGGCTCCCCTCCCGTTTCCAGTCGTAACAGCTGGAATCCCAGTTTTCTCAACGAATTCCATCAAAGCTTTTGAGCCTTCTTCACTGTTCACCCCATACCCAGCGAGGATCAAAGGCTTCTTTGAGCTTTCAATGAGCTTCAAAGCCTTTTCTATGGAGTTCTGCGTAGCTTCTCTTCTCTCAACTCTCAGCTCGAATTTTTCGTATTCGCTCTCCTCACACCAAAGATCTTCAGGAATCTCAACGTAAACTGGAGAGCTTTTGCTTATCGCCACCGAAAAAGCCTCGTAAATTATTCTCGACGCTTTTTTCGCTTCCTCAACCATGAAGCTCTTCGCAGTTATCTGCTTCATCATTTCGAACTGGTTCGCCTCAAGCATTGGATTCTTCCCTTTCAGGTTCCTCGAAATGCTACCGCCGATCAGAAGCATTGGTGAACCATCCTTGTATGCGTTTGCAACGCTTATCGCTGAATTCAGCACTCCAGGTGAGCCATGGGCTATTGCAACTCCTGGAAAACCGGTAATCCTCCCCTCCGCATCCGCCATCGAAGCAGAAACTTGCTCGTGTCTGCATGAAACGTACTTAATCTCTTTGCAATCGTAGAGCGCATCGACGAAGTCGATCAGAGAAGTTCCTATTACTCCGTAGATCCTTTTAACACCGAGATCGCTCAAGGCTTTTGCAAATGTTTCAGCTACGTTCATCTACTTTCTTAACCTCGAGGGTAACAAAGACGATAGCCAGCCAACGAACTCAGAAATCGATCTCGTTTGAATCCACACTTTACCCTTTCCGTTGAACTCTGCAACAAGTCCTTCCCCGCTTAGAAGAGTTGCCTTCAAATTTCCTGCGCCACGAACCTTGAAATCAAGGGAGTCTTCGAACGCAACAATGTGTCCGGTGTCGACGCTCAGCTTTCCATCGACCTCGATCATCTCTATTCCTCCAAAAGAGGAGAGAAATAAATCTCCTGAGCCCTCGAGTTTCAGCAGGAAAAGCCCTTCTCCAGCGAAAAATGTTTTCGCACCTCCCCACTTAATGTCGATGTCAACAGTTGGCGATGAAGCCAAAAAAGCACCGCTTTGTGCGTAGATTCTTCCAGAGAGCTTTATATGTGTCACGTCCCCCTGATAAGCGGGAGCTAATCCAAGCAAACCCTTACCTTTGGAGACGTATCTGTTTATCAAAACCGACTCCCCACCGAGGAACGCCCGTTTCATCGCTCCAAAAACTCCACCCTTCATCGTAGGAGATAACTCAACGTTTTTCATGTAAACCATTGCCCCCGGTTCTGCAAGAACTTCTTCTCCATCCGCGAGTTCGATCTCTAAAAGGCTGTAGCTCGGTCTCGATAAGATACGATAGTTCATAGTTAAAACCTCACCTACAATAACTTAATTTTTTCTACAACTATTGCTCCTTACAGCACAGCTTCAAGCTTTATCATCTCTCCATTTGTGCCACGCGCGACAAAAAGAAAACTCTCGGACACTGTTTGCGAAAAGTTTGCTTTGAGTAAGAGATTTTGAGTTCTAAAATCGGGGCTCGAGAGAAGGGTCTCAAAGCTGAAGTGATTAGAGAAATAAAAATGGGTTTATCCTGGAAGAAGTGCGAGGTGTTTGCTGAAGAGGGGATAGTGCCATAGACAGCCTTATCAAAATGCCCAATTGAGTCAAGCCAAGCTTTCGTTCTTTATTCTACTCGGCAAAATTGCAGTCGTGTTTGATAAATACGCGGGAGCAGGATTAAGAGTCTGGAGAGGAACCATCGAACTTTCAAAAGGCATAACGTGTGTGGAGAAATGAATGCTCCTTACCTTGCTACGAAACCTGAAAAGAAGATCTCTCAGAATTTTGGCAGATTTAACGTCAATCCATTCATAATTCGTCAAGAATGAGCACCTTTGGGTTATGAAGCGATGCTGAGATGATCGCAACCTTCTGTCTGTTTCCAAAACTCAGCGTTGCGACTAGAGAATTCATAAATTCTTCGATCTCAAATGCTTTAGCAGATTTTTAACCATGGGATCTAAGGCTTTTTTACTTTTGACAGGGAACTTGCGAAAATTGCAGAACAAGAGGGGTTTTGAATTGATTGCCAATTTTGATTCTGGCTCTTAATCCGCTTCTTCTGATTGATCTTCGTATTTTCCGTATGTCCTAATCGATTTTAGCTTTTAGAGCTCTTTTCGGACTTTAAAAAGTCTTTTTTATGTAGAACTGCAAACCTTTTGGCTCTGGGACAATTATCTACTGCGATTTCTCTTTCAAGCTCTAACCTAATGTGGATTTTTGAACTTCAATGGAAAAGCGATAAATTACACGGCTTTTTTCAAAAAGGCAGAATAATTTTTGCTTAAAGGGTTTTTAGAGTTCCACTCCTAACCATAGGTCTCCAGAATAAAATATTCTAAAATTTCAGTCAACTTTTGGAGCGAATTCAATGCGCAGATATGGTCTCGTCGCAGTATTTGAGTTCTCCTTGGAATTGAACGTAATTCTTGTAGCCTGATTTTCGTTGCTTGACTTTATGCACCATCCGTAGTTTACGGTTCCGTCAGCGAATAGCTGAACGTCTGTTGTTACATTCCAAGCTAAGTTGTTGGAGTTACGCTGTAGGTTGGATCGTTATCAAATGTTTGCTAAAAATGGTGTTTATTCTATCTGGAATGGAGATATTGTGAAAAGTCTTGATTTATGTCTGAATTTGCTATAAAAAATAATATTTTATTGTTTCACAAAAAGAATTTCGATATAGTTGGTGCTTAGATTCCATGGCGCTCGACCAGGAGGACAGGGATTTCCTGGCTCTTTAGAAATACAACGAATAGACACCAAGATTTGTTGATTAACAAAGTCGTTTGCATTTAGCTGAACCTCCAATTCACCACCACCAAGTCCCTGTTCTCTCGGATTCTCAAGATTGTTGTTAAGGTATATCAACGCATATGCATCCCTTCTCTCATCTTTTTCGCTACAAGTGCCATTCCATATAAGTATGGGAGAAACACTCGAATTAATGGTATATGGCAATGTGAAAGTAAAGTTTTGCCATGCACAATTTTGTGTAGAGTTTGCCCAAATAGATTGGCCGTCAATCCATCCTACAAAAGAGTTGTTGTAACTGCTGCACACAGGCGAACAAGATATACCCGACAGAGTTGCCCCCCTCACTTTTGAGAGACTACCTACAGGCGGGCATGTAGGACATGGTGTGGGAGTGGGACAGGGAGGACACTCTCCATTAGCTGGACACTCTTCGCAGAAAGGGACAGATGTATTGACCTCTACTATGAAATCTTGTGCTTCTATTCCACTTGTTGTAAAAGATACTGTACATGTAACTGTTTCATTTGGATTGTCGGGGGTTACGTTTGCATTAAAGTAATACCAAACCTCACCTCGTTCGTTTGTAACAGTCTGATATGGGTTGGAATTACAAATTCCGTTGCTTGAAGACACAAATATCATTACGGGATAATTTTTGATAGGATTTCCAAACCTATCTACAAGCTTAGCACCAAGCATTACTGTGGAATATTGATAAACACTAAATTGAGTATCTGTAAGTGGAATGAATTTATCTGGAGTTACTCCAAAATCTTGAGAGATTTCTCCACTAATAACAGCGTAGGCTTCAAAAACAGAAATCGAAAGCGTAACGTTTTTGAGATTTTCAAGGCTAACAACGTTTCCAGTTCTACTAACCTTTACTTCTGAATTGCCCTCATAAACTTTGCTTAAAGTTGCATTCCACCACTCAGCAGTCTTTTCGTCAAAACATTCAAAGCTAATATTTCCGCTGAAAAGATTTCTGCCTCCGATGGAGACGGGGATGAAGATTAAGTTTGCACTCTCAGTTGTTGCAAAGCTGTTAAAGTTCGCCTTTATGATGTATAGCGAAATCGAGTTGTTGCTGAAAGAGATCTGATCGGATTCCTTTAAAACAAAAGAATTCTCAAGCCTTAAAACTGCTGAGTGCTCGTAGATAAGCTTTGAACGCCAAGAGTAAAAGTAGTTCGGCTCTACTAAAATTGCCGAGGTTTTTTCTTCGATTGCAATTGTTCCATCAACTCTTATCCCCAAATCCTTTGTGGAAATCGTGGTCGAAGCCTTTGGTGGAGAAACGAGAACGTAATAATTCGGGTAATCTACACCGGCCTTTAAAACTATCTTTGCTGGATTTCCTGTTGAAGCTGAGAGCGAAATAGCTTTGCTAACATCAGCAACCCCATACTTCAACTCGCTGAGATGTTTTGCCTCAACCGCCTTATTCCATTGCGGGACTGCGGTTGATTGCAGAATACCAATTAACCCCATTACTATTGCCATCAACAGTATGAATCCGATCAGTGGCGAGACTGCTTTGCTGTTCATTATCTAACTAATTTTCTTCAAATATTTAATTCTATCGCCAGATCAATCGAAAAATCTTCGGCTCTTGACTTTGCTTTGCATGATCGGCTAAGGAGAAAGATTTATCTTGGTCATAAAATTAAAAAGCTTATGGATCCAAAAGTAGTCTTGAAGGGAATGCTGGAAAAAGCCTACAGAGTTGAAGCTGGCTTCGAAAGTGAAGCTAATTTCAAAGCTTTTTTGGAAGTTATGGATGAAGAACAAAAGAAAGTTCTTTTCCAGCTCATGTCAGACTCAGAAAAGCACAAAACAACACTTGAAGACATCGCAAAGAATCTTGGAATCGAGATTGAAAAGAAAGTTGAGGAGTTCAAATTCTCCGATAAACGATTTTTCAACGAGATCTACAAACTCGAGACAAGCGCAAAGACGCTGTATGAGGAAATGATCCTCAAATTTGGCAATCTGCTCGGAAAGGATGTTGAAAGGTTAAAAGAGCTTGTAACGAAGAGAGACACGCAAAGCTCGTAGAAAAGTTTGTCGACAAAACCCTTAGAATAGTGTAAGGAGTGAAAGTCCTCGCGGTTGACAAAATTCGATACGATCTTTGATTTCAGAGATGCGATTTCGAAATCTTTTTAAACATAATAGTTAGCGAGTATCATGCAAATGCGAAAGCTAAGCGTGGTCTTAATATACCTTGCCTTGATAGGTGTGGGTGTTGGTGCCTATCTTTTCAACATTAAAGGCACGATCGAAGTCTTTGAAGGCAGCATAACGATCTCTCCGCAGAGCTTCAGCATCGACATTGCAAAAGGGGTTGAATACGTGAAGCAGATAACAGTAAAAAATTCCGGCAATAATGTTTGCGTTTACTTCGAAGACGTTGTAGAGGGTCCAACTCCAAACAAAGTCGACGTGAAATACAAAGATGAGCAAGGAAACGCCATATACTCATCGAAGAAGCTTTGCCTTAGGGAGGGCTCGAATGATAATCCTTCGGTAACAAAGGTAAACGTGCACATCACCGTCGATAAAGAGGCGAGTGATGGGAAGTACTCGGTCTACATATTCCTCAGAACTTAAAGTCTTACAAATTTTTTTAACAAACAAAGATTTCGCTAATATTCGAGGGCTAAAAAATAAAGCATTCTAAAGTTTTGAGTTGAAAACTAAAGCTTCTAAACAGTCTGAATTTCTTGATGAAAAAAGTTTTCTTATATACTTCGAGCGCCGAAGATAATTCGGTGATCGAAATGAGATGGGTGAAGTTGCTCATCTTCCTGAGCTTGGCATTGGTGGTAAGTCCAATGGTGGCGGTTGCCCACAAGGAAAGCGGACCAGGAATCCAACTCGAAGACAAGATGATGAGCAAAGAAATGATGAAGATGAACGAAAACAAAGAGAGAATGATGAACTGGGTTCAAAACTGCGAGAAGTGGATGGAGAGACTAAGAGAGAAAGTCAACGCTTCCAACATGAACGAGGCAACGAAACTGAGGATCCAAGAGAGAATAAACAACGTTGAACAGCAAATGGAGCAGATTAAGCTGAAGGTTCAAAACGCAAAAGATTACAACGAACTTCGCAATGCGATGAAAGAGAGTTCTAGAATGTGGATGAACATGTCGAAAGAAATGAGGAAAATTGCCTATGAACATGCGATTGAAAAAGCCAAAGACATGATAGAGAGGCTAAATGACCTCGCAGATCGTTTCGAGAGCGCTGGATTGGACGTAACAAATCTGAGAAATGCGATCAACGAGGCTAATAATAGGTTGAACAGCATAGAAGCAAAACTCAACTCTGGAGAAGTGACATTGCAAGATTTCAAAGAACTAAAGCGTAACATCGAAAATGCGTTTCTCGAGGCTAAGAAGCTTGCAAGAGAATACAAATTAACACCAGAAATCGGAATTGTGCACGCAAAAGTCAATGGGAACTTTACACTTAACGGAAAAATGGTCGTGCTGATTAGAGGCAACGGAACGCTGAGCGCAAGTGGAGATTCGACTGCAAGTGCAAAGGGAACGACCGCAATGGTTCTCCGAGGAAACGTAACGGCGAATGGAGAAGGAAACTTCGTAATCGTAGCCCACGGTAACGGAACACTTTCCATGAGCGGAATTGGAAGCTATGCCTATAAACGCTGTGTGAACGAGACATTCACAACTGGGAATTTCACAGATAGCGTGACAATAACTTTTGGATGCTGAGGGATTCGAATGAAGTCTTTAATTTTTTTATTTTCATTTCTAGGCTTAACACTATTACTCTTTGGCTGTGTTCAGCAAAGTGGCATAACGCAAACGACAACTCCCACGCCAATGCAAACACCAACTTCGACACCTGAGCAAGTCGTTGTGATTGAAAACGTAAGCGAAGAAGTTGAAAACCTTGAAAAGGAATTCCAAGAGCTTGAAAAACTTTTGAACGAACTTGAAGATCTCGAAAACATAACCTTTGAGACCTAATTTTTAACTCGAAAAATTTTTAAAGAACTACTCGAAATTAATGTATGAAAGAAATTGGGATGAGTGAAGAAGAAGTGCGAGAATTTCTTTCAAAGCCCCTTATAGCAAGAATTGCCACAGTGGGTAAAGATTTGATGCCAAATGTTCATCCAGTGTGGTTTCTTTACGATGGGGAATTCGTATACGTCTCCACTGCGAAATTTTCAGCTAAAGCTAGAAACGTGAAGCGAAACCCGAAGGTTGCAATCGTCATCGACGTCTCGGAAAAGACTGGAAACAAGGGAGTGATAATAAGGGGAAATGCTGAAATCGTTGAAAACGAAGAGTTAGCTAAGAGAATTCTTCTAAAGTATCTCAGCCCCCAGGACCCAGAATTCCAGCAGTTGCTCCAAATTCCAAGAGTTGTGATCAAAATAAAACCCCAGAGCGTGTACAGCTGGGATTCGTCTAAGATGTTCAAAAGAACGTAACCCAGTTTGACATCTACTTAAAGTGAGTCAAGCAAGTCTACGAGAACATAGCAACGCCTGACGTTCCTTGGCCAAAAATATACCTTACCCACTGGAGCTAACAGAACCAAATTTCCTGGTCTTCTCTAATCTTTGGGATCTAGCAAATTTACAATTGTAGCCTTCCTCAATCATTGGAAGTTATCCTCTGAAAAGATTTGCAAAATGCGCCGACCGGGATTTGAACCCGGGGCAGGGGCTCGGCAAGCCCCTGTGTTAGACCAGGCTACACCATCGGCGCTTTTGATGCTTAGGATCTTTTGTTTAATATGTGTTTAATAAGGCTTTCGCTAATTCTCGATGATATCTTTTTCTCCTTTGGGACCCATTCGCTTTTAGCCTTTGAGACCACGTAATCTGAATCTTAGTCTACTGCTCAAGCCAACTTCTTTTTCTCAAGCACAACGATCCTTTCGATCGCAGTTTCCGGATAATTTCCCGTTTCGTCTTTTTCGAGAGACTTTACCATGTCCCAAATCGTCAGCAACGCTACAGAAACACCGTTAAGCGCTTCCATCTCAACTCCAGTTTTCGCAATTGCTTTAACTGTACAAACAACACGAATCCCATTCTCCAAAACTTTGAAATCGAAATCTATAGAAGTTATTGGGATCTGATGGCACATCGGAATAACTTCTGGCGTCTTTTTTACCGCCATAACCCCGGCAACGTTCGCAACCGCTATAACGTTTCCCTTTGCAACCTCATTTTTTAAAATTGCCTCAATAGTTCTCTTTTTCAGTCTTATAAAACCTTCTGCGACTGCAATTCTGAGAACTTCGCCTTTTTCTGAGACATCGACCATTTTCGCCTTCTCCCCCTTTACATGCGTAAACTCCATGAACAGCAGAAGCTAAAAAAGTTAAAAAAGTTATGTGAGCCTGAAATTTTACAAAAAGTTCGTTCTGAACCCATAGCTGCATTCGCACAACATGAAGCGGTATTTGCTCAGCCCACCTCTCAAAAACCGCGAGAGTTCAAACAGAGCTCGAAGGAAGATGATAAAATAAAAATACCGACAGCAAAGTTGACACATGGAAGCTTTGATAGTTGTGGATATGCAAAAAGACTTCTGCTACCGCAACGGCGCGCTATACATTGAAAATGCTGAAGGGATATTCGAAGCAACAAAGAGAGTCATTGATAAGGCAAGGAAAAAAGGAATGAAGATCATTTTTACCCAAGACTGGCATAGAAGCGACGACGAGGAGTTCAAAATCTGGCCCAAACATTGCATCATGAACACATGGGGTGCCGAGATCGTTGACGAACTGAAGCCAAGAGAAGAAGACTACATTGTGAAGAAAAGAAGGTATTCCGCCTTCTTCGCCACAGATCTCGATCTCACGTTGAGGGAACTAAAAGTTGAGAAGATTTTCATCTGCGGTGTCGCAACAAACATCTGCGTCCTCCACACCGCTGGAGATGCTGCGATTCGTGGCTATAAAGTTGCGATAATCGAGGATTGCACAAAAGCTCTCAGCGATTACGAGCAGAAGTACGCTATTAAGCACATGAAAAGCGTTTTCAACGCCGAGATCTTAAGCTCGAAGGACTTCTGAGTTTACGGCACAGATCGAAAAACGTTTATTCAAAGCACTTGGAGTTGTTAAGATGAGAAGAGTCGTTGCGACAGGGACTTTCGACATCATCCACCCGGGACATATAACTTTTCTCAAGGAAGCGAAAAAGCTGGGGGATGAGCTCGTAGTTATAGTTGCAAGAGAAAAGAACGTCAAGCACAAACCAAAGCCTGTTGTTCCAGAAGAACAGAGGAGAAGAGTTGTTGAAGCGATCAAGTTCGTGGACAAAGCAATTCTTGGCGACGAAAACGACATTTTCAAGCCAATAATGGAGCTGAAGCCAGATGTCATCGTTCTCGGTTACGATCAGCACTTCAGCGAGGAGTGGCTAAGAGAAGAACTTAAAAAACGCAACCTCAACTGCGAGGTCGTGAGGATAAACGTAAAGGAAGACTGCGGGCTTTGCAGCTCGCATAAGATTGTCGAGAAAATACTGGAGAAGTATGGGGTGAAATGATGCTTTTGATGATTCCAGGTCCCGTGCAAGTGCACGAAAGAATAATAAGGGCTATGTGCAGGCAGATGATTGGGCATCGATCTGCAGAGTTTGGGGAAATATTGCGATTTTGTGCTGATGTGATGAGAGAAGTCTTCGGAACAAAAGGCGATGTCTTCTTCATCTCAGGCTCCGGAACCGCTGGAGTCGAAGCTTCGATCGCATCTTTCAGCAAGTCTGCAAGATTTGTAACACTCGAAAATGGAAAATTCGGGGAGAGACTCGGAGAAATTGCCGAACGCTACGCAGAAGTAGAGAGGTTGAGCTTCGAATGGGGCAAACCCTTTGACCTTGAAAAGTTGAAAGAGGCGCTTGAAAAAGGTGCAAATGCGGTTGCATTTGTTCACAACGAGACCTCGACAGGAATGCTAAACCCAGCAGAAGAAATTGCGAAGATTGCAAAAAAGCACGGAGCTTTGACGATAATGGATGCAATAACTTCGGCTGGCGGAGATTACGTGAAGATGGACGAATGGGGAATTGATGTTGCAATTGTAGGCAGTCAAAAATGCCTTGGCGCTCCGCCGGGACTTGCAGTCGTTGCTGTCAGCGAGAAAGCATGGGATTTCTACAACCCTAAGTGCCCCTACTACTTAGATCTGAAAGCATACAAGAAGAAGTTTGCAGAACTTCAAACTCCCTACACTCCCGCAATTCCGCTCTTTTTCGCCCTCGAAGAGGCGCTGAAAATTATAAGAGAAGAGGGGCTTGAAAGAAGAATTGCGAGACACAGAAAACTGAGCAGAGCTGTGAGAGAATGGGCTTTAAATGCTGGGCTCAAGCTCTTTCCAGAACCAGACGGAAAGGCTGAGTACTCGAACACCGTTACAGCAATAAGGATCCCGAACGGGATAACCGAAAAGGAGCTGAGAGACGCGCTGAGGAAAGAATACGGAATCCTCGTAAGCGGAGGGCAAGATAGGGTTAAGGGAAAGATATTTAGAATTGGAACGATGGGCAACATAGGGAAACTTGAGGTCATTGCTACGCTCTCAGCAATTGAAGACGTTTTGATTCGAAAAGAGCTAATAAATTCAGCGATTGAAAAGGCTATGCGAGTTCTGGGGGATTGATTTGAAAGTTGGAATCGCAGACACAACTTTTTCTCGAATTGACATGGGGAAAATTGCGATAGATGAACTTAGAAAGATCTCAAGCTTGAAATACGAACGTTACACAGTTCCAGGAATAAAGGATTTGCCAATCGCAGCGAAGAAGTTGCTTGAAAATGGTTGCGACATCGTAATAACCCTTGGTTGGGTTGGAAAAACGCAAAAAGATCTTGTAAGCTATCTTGCGATGAGCGTTGGGCTAATAACAGTTCAAATCCTGACTGGAAAACACGTGATCGATGTAACGGTCCACGAAGACGAGGCTGAAAATGAGAGAGATCTCCTTGCGATTGCAGAGAACAGAGTCCGTGAGCATGTGAGGAACGCGGTAGACATCCTCATGAATCCAAAGAGATTGCAGAAGCTCGCCGGCACAGGGCAAAGACAAGGTTATCCGGACGTGGGACCAATCCTCAGATGAGAATACTTCTTGTAACCGGAAAACTTGCAGAGAAAATCGTCAGAGAGAACGCAGTCAACGCAGAAGTTCACGTCTGCAACATCGACGTTGCAGCTTTCATCACCCCAAAGCACATTGAAAGCTTGGACTTAAAAGGCTACGACCTCGTTTTAGTTCCCGGACTTACAAAGGACTGCAACTGGGAAGAGTTTGAAAGAAAAAAGGGCGTCAAGGTTCGCCTTGGTCCATTGCACGCCTCGGACATAAGAAGAGTTCTCAATTTTGCTGACAAAATTGATTTTTCGCACAAAATTCCGGCTTGTAGGCTTATCGAATCTATTAAGGCTGAAGAGGTTGTAAGGGAAGTCGAAAAACTCGAAAAGAGTGCGAAGTTCAAAATTCGTGATGTTGCGATTGGCGGAAAGAGCAGAATGAAAGTCGTTGCAGAGATAGTTAGACCAAATCCAAAGGATCTGCGAGAGAAAATAGCGTATTTTGCTGAGAATGCGGACATAATCGACATAGGAGTTCCGCTGGAATTCGATACAAACGAGCTGAGTAAAGTATTGAAGATAGCGGTCGACGAATCGAAGAAACCAATAAGCGTCGACACGTTTAGCAAAAAGGCGATAGAGATCGCATTAAAACATGGTGTCGACATGGTGATGAGTGTCTCGAGCTCAAACGCAGAAGTGCTGAATTTGATCGAAGATCAGGCGATCGTTGTTGCGGAGAGAAGTCTAGAAGCGCTTTTCAAAGTTCTTGAGCTTGCAAGAAAGAGAACCGAGAAAGTGATCGCCGATCCGATCTTAGACCCGCCTTTGAGTGTCGCAAATTCCATAAAGAGATACATAGAGTTCAGAAAAATCGATCCGGAAACTCCGCTTTTGTTCGGTGCTGGAAACGTGACCGAACTCAGCGATGCGGACAGCATTGGTATCAACGCCCTCCTCGCATTTATCGCAGAGGAGATCGGTTGCAATCTCCTTTTCACAACTGAAGCAAGTCCAAAGACTACAGGTAGCGTTAGAGAGCTTAGAATTGCTTCCTATCTTTCGAAGATGGCAAAACTTCGCAACTCTCCACCAAAGGATGTGGGAATCAGCCTTTTAGCGTTAAAGGAGAAGATCAGATACGAGACCACGAAAGAAGCTGAGAGTTTTTTGATTGCAAAGGAGAGCAAAGAGTTCCACAGAGATCCGAAGGGAGACTTCATAATCTTTATTGCAGACGGAAAAATATTCTGCAAACATGAAAAAGCTACGATTGCAGGTAAGAGGGCGAAGGAGATAATCGACACGATCCTCGAGCTTGGACTCGTTTCAAGGCTTGACCACGCAGCTTATCTTGGTAGAGAGCTCATGAAAGCTGAAATCGCTTTAAGGCTTGGGAAAAACTACGTGCAAGACCAAGACCTAAACTTCGGATTTTTGGCTTAAGCTGATCAAAAAGGTAAAAGCTTAAATAACGTGACTATTCACGAAATTCGTGACCAATGGAATATACATGAGCAGAAAGGAGATTCAAGAGATCCAGAGACGAAGACTAAGGTTTACACTCAAATACGTTGCACAGAACTGCGAATTCTACAAAAAGAGGTTCGAAAACATAGACCTCGACAGGATAACTCCTGAAAGATTGCACAAACTTCCCTTTACGACGAAGCAAGACCTTCGCAACGCCTATCCACTGAAGATGAGTTGTGTTCCGAAGGACAAAATAGTCCGCATCCAGATGAGCGGTGGGACCACTGGACAACCTGTGATTGTTCCTTACACGAGAAAAGATGTTTATCAATGGAGGGAAATGGTGCTAAGAGCTTTCCACATCGCCGAAATAACTTCTAGAGACGTGATTCAGATAACTCCCGCTTTCGGATTGTGGAACGGTGGCTTTGGATTCCATTTCGCAGCAGATGCCATAAATGCCTTCGTAATTCCCATTGGCTCAGGAAACACTCGGAATCAGATCCGCTTCATGGTTGATTTTGGCACTACAGTGCTTTGCGCAACCGCAAGCTATCCGCTTAGAATTGCAGAAGTCGCTGAAGAGCTCGGCTACAAGCCATCAGATTTGCCGGTCGAGAAAATGCTACTCGGCGCAGAGCCGTGGAGTGATGAGATGAGAAAGAGAATCGAAGAGATCTTTGATGCGAAAACTTTCGACATTCCCGGACTCACGGAAATGGGTGGTGTTGGTAGTGTTGGATTTGAATGCCCAATGCGGAGGGGGCTCCACATGTGGGAAGACAACTACGTGATCGAAGTTGTCGATCCAAAAACTGGAGAAGTTCTTGATGAAGGGGAAGAAGGCGAAATAGTTTACACAGCGATAAACAGGGAGGCGATGCCTTTGATAAGGTATAGAAGTGGTGAAGTATCCGAGATTGTCGCAAAGGAGCGTTGCGAGTGCGGAATCGAGCACATAACTTTGAAGCGAATTCGTGGAAGAACGGACGATATGATAATTCACAGCGGAGCCAAGTTTTACCCAAGCGACGTCGAAAAAATCCTTGCGAGCTACGGGATAACGCAGTATAAGATCGAGGTCGGAAGCGGTATCCGAGTACTCTACGAAGGTGACGCAACGATTTTGCAAAAAATAGCAAAAGACATTCGAGAGTTCATCGGCATAAATGCAGAACTCGTTGCCTTGGCTAAAGGAGAACTTGAACGATTTGAAGGAAAAGCTAAAAGATTGGTGAGAGTATGATCGTCGAAACTGTTTATGGAATTTCGGTTGCCCTGATTTTCGTTGGATTTGTTTTGGCTTATAGAAAAGCAAGGAGATTGCTATGATTCTCGAGATTTTCGTAGGTTACCTCGTTTTGATGGTTCTAATAGGCCTATATGAGTATCGAAGAACTCGTAACATACCCGAGTTTTACATCGCAGGCAAAAAACTTGGAGCATTCGCTGTCAGTTTCTCCTTCTTCGCAACTTATTTTAGCACCGCAGCTTTTCTCGGCGGTGGTGGAACTGGATTTCTTTTGGGATTCCAGTGGAGTGCATTTCTGATCTTTTTCCACATTCTCTTCGCAATCCTTGCTTGGCTAATCATAGCTACACCGATGAAGAAACTCGCAGACGAACACGGAGTTCTGACCATTCCAGAGCTCTTTGGCAAAAAGTTTGGGAAAGAAACGCAGATGGTCTGCGCACTCGTCATAATCTTTTTCTTCGAGTTCTACATGGTCTCGATTTACAAAGGGGCTGGTATTCTGCTTCAAACGATGCTTTCCCTTAGTTATATCGAAGCTCTTTTCTTAGTTGCGATCATAGTTACGATTTACACGGCAATTGGTGGCTTCAGAGCTGTTGTAACTACAGACATAATTCAAGGACTCATAATGCTTTTTGGAGCTATTCTACTCTTCTCCACTCTTCTATATTCTCTCGGAGGATTCGAAGCGATAAACAAGCTCTCGCAGGTAAAACCCGAGGTCTTTGAGTTTGGAAAAATGGGGCCCCCACCTGTGATGAGCGCAGGGATGATAGTTCCTTTCGTGCTCAGCCTGACTTTCGCGATTAGCATCGCACAGCTTTCCGCACCACAGCTCGTTATCAGATTCATTGCTGCGAAAGATCAGAGAGTGATTGCATATGGGATGCTACTAACTCCGATAATCGTTGGAATTTTTGCTATCTGCGTTTTCAGCCTTGGTCCCTTAGGTTGGCTTGTGATCCCAAAGGAGATGATTCCGGAGTTTCTGAAAGACGTTGACAAAGTTGTTCCATACATGGCGATGAAAACTCTACCCATCGGTGTCAACGCTCTGCTTCTAACCGCGATCATAGCAGCTGCGATGTCCACGATAAACTCTCTTGTACACGTTTCCGCAACAGCACTGGTTCGTGACCTATTGCAAAATGCAAGAGAGATCCAAGAATCCAAAGCTCTCGTTTTGACGAGGTTCGCAGTTGTCGTTTTAGCCTTGATACCAATAGCGTTCGCAATTAATCCACCAGGAATAATAGTTGAGATCGTCGGCATAAGTTTCTCTGCGATAACTTCTGCCTTCCTAATTCCACTGCTCGCCATGCTATACGCAGAGAAAGTTCGCAAAGTCGCTATAGCTGCTTCAATGCTCGTTGCGATCGCAGTTTGCGTGATCTGGCAACTCTACTTCTACAAGACTTTCTACACATATCCCGTTGTCCCCGGGTTAGTGGCGTCAGCAATAACCTTTGCAATCTTCAACCTTAAAAAGCAACCTTAACTCTGTTTTTTTATCCTTCAAAAGTTCCACAAATTCTCTATCGATATCTTTCGCAGATTTGTTTGCATGAATCAGCAGAGTTCTTCCGCAAACAAAACCGCTTTTTCTTATCACGATATCTTTGCTGTGGGTGAAGCTCATCGTTGAAGAGCCGAAGCCATACAACGCAACCTTTAATCCATGATCGGGCAAGGTTATTTCTACTTCTGCCTTAGCTCCGTTTTTAAGTGCAATCTTCGCCTCTTCGGGAATTTCGGAAACGCTTTTATTTGCGTTTACCCCTATGATGCAATCTGCTCTCTTCGAGATCTCGTTGTCCTTCGTAACTTCAAGCGTAGTGCGATGTTTTGCGGAGATGTTTGGATGCCCAAAGGCGGAGACTTCAAAAATAATCATCAAAATAATAAAATAAAATTTTACTTCCTGTAAAGCGTAATCTCGATCGCAGAAACGTTTGCAGTTCCCTGCTCTCCTGTAACTTGCTCGGTTGAGATCTTTATGTCCTTAACGTCCACATCCGGCAAGAAGCGCTTTCTGACGATCTCTGCAACATCGACCGCTCTGCTTATTGCCCTTCCACGAGCCTTCACGGAAACCTCCTTCGCACCGCTGTTGAACTGCGTCAATACCGCCAACACATAGTTCATCACGGGTTTGTTACCAACAAACACCGAATTCTCTGCCATTTCCGATCCCTCCTCTTGTTTTTAGCTTCGATCATCTGGAGTTATATTAATCTTTCGTTTCATTTGAAGAGTTCGGTTTTTAAAAAATAAGGCGAAATCAATCGTGCGTATATATCGCAACGATCTCTCCGTTCGTCTTTTCGATCTTGCAAAAAGCAAACCTTTCAAACTGGACTACTTTTCCAATTTCCTGCTCGACACCCTTTTCAACAAGCCCTTCGCAACTTCTCTCTCCAACGACTCTACACTTTAGAACAGCGCTTTTCGGCAACCAGTGAATTATGTTCTTGCCCTTCTTCGCTCCAGTAAGCTCAAAACTTAAGAATTTTGCCTTTTTATCCAAAATTATGTTGCAAAAGTCCTTTAGCCTTACAATTTCACCTTTAAACTTCTCAAAGTCCTCTTTTGTGATGTAAACGAATCTCTCTCCCTTAAGAACTCTCTTTTCCTTTGTGTTCGGATTCTTGGGTATCTCAACTGCTTTTTCTTCCGGTAATCCCTCGATCTCAATCTCCACTGGATCTGCAACAAAGAAAAACCGACTTGCTTTTGCATCAACGATTTTTCTGTTCTCCGCGAACAGATTTTTCATGCTCACGTTCACTTCGCTCTCGCTTAGCCCCAATGCTATAAAGAACTTCCTTATTGCCTCGGCTTCGATTCCCCTTCTTCGTAAAGCTCGAATTGTGGGCAACTTTGGATCATCCCAGCCCTCGAATTTCCCAGCTTCGATTTCTTTTTTTATCAGTGATGTAGAAAGCTTTCCAAACTCCACGATGTTCACCCTTCCCCAGTGCAAAGTCACCGGATACTCCCAGTTGAGGTATTCGTAAATATACCTCTGTCTAAGCTCGGAATCTCGTAAATCCTTGCCACGCAGAATATGCGTCGTGTTACACAGCTTGTCTTCGATCGCAGACTCAAAGTCGAGTGTTGGGTAAACGAAATAAGCATCACCTACGAGCGGGTGGGGAATGTAAATTATCCTGAACGCAACCCAGTCACGAACCGCTGGATCTCTGTGAGACATATCTGTTTTTATTCGTAAAACGACTTCTCCTTCTTTGTAAAAACCTTCAAGCATTTTTTCCCAGACTTCGAGATTCTTTTCGATCTCGCTTTCTCTATGTGGGCAAGAAACTCCTGTATCTCGGAATTTCTTGAACTCCTCACGCTTACAAAAACAAGCGTAAGCTTTCCCAAGCTCTATAAGTTTCTTTGCATAATCGTAGTAGATTGGAATTCTCTTAGACGCATAGATTACCTCGTCAGGCTTGTAACCAAGCCACTCCACATCTTCGAGATACCAGTCGTAAGCTTCGAGCATCGGGCGCTTCGTCTTCGGATCTGTGTCATCAAATCTTATTATATATTTTCCATCATAGATCTCACAGTATTCACCGTTGATTATTATTCCCCTCGCTGAGCCAAGAGTTGGCGGACCATTTGGATTTGGGGCAAATCTCATCACTACTTTCCCTTTTTCAGCTTTGGGGAGCGGTGGCAAGCTGAGCTCTCTTTCGGAACCTTTTTTCTCAGTGTAGTATTTGCTTACAAGTTCTTTTTTCTGCTGTTCGTTGAGCATCTCGAACTCTTGAATACATTCTCGCACAAGCGGTATCAGTTCCTTTATCCTTGCCTTGAGTTCGGGTTTTTCAGCGATAACTTTCCCAATCACCGCTTTCTCGTCTGCTTTTCCAAACTTCGCGGAGTTTATCGCAATATGTTTCATTATGAGCTCTTTCACGTGCTGAGCTTGCTGTTTGGGTATAAAAGCTATTTCAATTTTCTAACCGAGTAAACAAAGAGGTATCTCGCCCTCGATTTGAATCCAAGACTTTCCGTGCTCATTTTTGATGCAACTCTGAATCTCTTTTTCAATTTCGAGACAAAAATCCTTGCATCGTCTACATTCTCGAAAAAAAGATCTATTCCATCCCTTGACCAAACAACTTCTGCTTTCTCAACAGATTTTAGAATCTCCAAAATCTCTTCGCCATCAAATCCCCTTAACTGGACTTTTGCAGGATGCATCCTTCGATCTCCAATATCTTCTTCGCCCATTTGAGTTTTTTGAGCTTTGTTCCTTCTGCTTTTTCAAAGTCAAAGCCGTAAAGGGTTATTTTCTTCGCCCCAAACTTCTTCGCGATCAAAACTGCTCGATCACCGTCGGTGAAACCGCAGAAGTTG
Organism: Archaeoglobaceae archaeon; assembly: GCA_038882935.1. Classification (GTDB taxonomy): domain Archaea; phylum Halobacteriota; class Archaeoglobi; order Archaeoglobales; family Archaeoglobaceae; genus WYZ-LMO2. The sequence continues at coordinate 46,684 of JAVZNF010000011.1, forward strand.
TAGACTCTATCGAAAGGTTTGCTTTGGGTCGTTGCAACGAAGCTTTTAAGCCTTGGAACGACCTCTTTTATTCTATGCATGTTATCCCCATGCGCGTGGATCACGAGGATGCATCCTTCCTTTTCAAGCTCTAAAAGCTTCTTTAAAGGTTCTTCGAGGTCTGTGACATGAATGGAAGGGATCAAAGAGACTTTTTCGATCGCCTTTCCAGCGGTTATTACGAAATCTTCCTTTATTTTCTCGTTCTCATAAGCTCCGCCGATCACTGCAACATCCTTCCCCCTTATGCATTCAAGAACGCTTGAGTCGAGCAGTTTATCTCTTCCGAGTTCTGCGATTAGCTTTGCAGACTCCTCATCTCTTTCCTTTGAGAAACCAAAGTCTCTAAGGATCTCTTCGTAGATTTTCAACCACTGCTCGAGGTGCATCTGCGTATTCCTATCGCCACTTTCAAATCTTCTATCTCCCACTCTCTTACGTAGCCTTCGGCTTTCCCGAAGATGAGCCTCACAGAACGCGTTTCGTTCTTTATGTAATCTACCCATCCCTCAACAAGCTTTGGATCTGCGTCGATGAACGTTTCGATGAACTCTTCAACCTTTAAATCGAGCTCCTTTCTCATATGCTGAATTCTACGAACAAATTCTCTCGCAAAAGCCTCTCTCTGCAAAGCTTCATCGATTTCAACTCTCAAGTAAACTCTGCCCCTTGAAAAATCTGTCGAAACGTAGTTCGCTGGAAGTCTTTCTTCTACTATGATCCATTCCTTCTCAACTTTCACACCATCGAACTCGATATCCTCTGGCAACTCTTTGAGCTTGGAGAGAAAATCCGCAAAGTCCTTAGTTTTACCCTTCAAAACCCTTCCAACTTTCTTGAAATCAGGCTTTAGGATTATCTCTTTCTTTGGGGCTCCAAGCTTCACTTCCTTTACGTTGCACATCTTGGCTATCAATTCTTTGAGCTCACCCAAATCTGCGTTTGTTTCTAAGAATAGCTCCTTTAGTGGCCATCTGAGCTTTATTCCAGCCTTGCTTCTTGCAGAGGCAGTCGCTTCAACGATGTCTCTTGCAAGGTTCATTTTTTCCTCGATTTCTTTGTCTATCATCGCCTCATTCGGCTCTGGATAGCTTTCCATGAAAATGCTCTCCTCTCCTTCTCTAAAAGATTTCACAAAACGCTGATAAAGCCACTCCGATAAAATTGGAGCAAATGGGGCTATTATTCTCAGAGTTTTATCGATAACCCTAAACATCGTTTCGTAGGCTGAAAGCTTCTGCTTTGACTCCCTTTCTTCCCATACTCTCTGACGAATCAAGGGAATATACCATCTGCTGAAGTCGTCGATAACGAATTCGAAGAAGTTTCGAACGACTTTGTGCAAGTGGTATTTTTCCATCGCTTCAATCGCTTCTTTGTTGAATTTTTCAAGCCTTGAAAGGATCCAACGATCTTCAAGAGTAACGATTTCGTGTCCTGGCCTGAACTTATCGATGCTCATGTATGTGTATGCGAACCTTATCGCGTTCCAGAAAACGTTGATCATCCTTAGCACGTTCTTCGCCTCTTCCCAGCTGAACTTCAGATCTTCCCAGATTGCAGAGCTGAGAACGTAGAGCCTAAAACAGTCGACTCCTATTTGGTCTACAACTTCTTCAGGTTCAACGACGTTTCCAAGGCTCTTGCTCATCTTCCTTCCCTGTTCATCCAACGTGAAGCCATGCATCAGCACAGCCTTATACGGAGCCTTGTCGAAGCAGATGACCGATGCCCCGAGCTGAGAGTAGAACCAACCCCTTGTTTGATCGTGTCCCTCGGTTATGAAATCAGCCGGCCAAAGATAAAACTTGTCCTCTCTGAGCGGATAAGAAATGCTTCCCCAGCTCGCAACTCCACTGTCGAACCAGACGTCGAAGACGTCTTTCACCCTCCTCATCTCTCCACCGCACTCGCATTTGAAAGTCACTTCGTCTATCTTTGGTCTATGCAGATCGAGATCTTCTTGCCATGGGACCTCGTTTATACTGCCTAAAACCTTCATTTTCCCGCAATCACAGACCCATATTGGTAAAGGTATTCCCCAGTAGCGCTGTCTGCTTATGCACCAGTCCTTTGCGTTGCTTATCCAATCTTTGAACCTCGCAGTTCCAGCCCACTCTGGGATCCACCGAACTTTCTCTATCTCTTCGAGCATCTTTTCCTTCAGTGCGGATATCTTTATGAACCACTGCTCCGTTGCTCTGAAGACAATCGGAGTCTTGCACCTCCAGCAGTGCCCGTAGCGGTGGAAAATCTTCTCTTCCGCAACAAGTAAGTCTTTTCTATAGAGATCGTCTATAATAATTTCGTTTGCCTCTTTTATACTAAGACCGCTGTATTTTCCAGCGAGCTCGTTGAAGACTCCGCGTTCGTCAACTGGATTGAAGACTTCGATCCCATACTTCAAAGAGAGCTCAAAATCTTCTATACCATGGGCAGGAGCGATGTGGACACAACCCGTGTTTTCCGCAGAGACAAAGTCTGCGAGGACAACTCTATGCCTGTAATTCCTTTGCAAAGGCACCTCTTCTGCGAGCGGATGCTCATATTCAAGTCCCTCCAAGTCTTTTCCCAAAAGCTCTTCAATCACTTCCCATCTTTCGTATCCCTTCGAAAGCGTTTCAACAAGTTTCTTCGCTATTATCACTTCTTCAGCAATCCCGTTGCGGTATGCTCTGACTTTCACGTATTCGAAGTTCGGGTTCACAGCAACAGCCATGTTCGCTGGAATCGTCCAAGGCGTCGTAGTCCATACGAGGATGTAACCTCCGTTTTTCAATCTGAATTTGACGTAGATCGATGGATCTTTCCTCTCCGCATACTCAACTTCAGCATCCGCCAACGCTGTCTCACAACGAGGGCACCAATTCACAACCATTAGTTCCCTAGAAAGTAAACCCTTTTCGAACGCTTTTCTTATCGTAAACCATGCAGAGTTCATGTATTCGGCTTTAATCGTCATATACGGATTTTCCCAGTCCATCCAAACTGCAAGCGATTTGAATTGACTCGTCATCGATTCCTTGTTCCTCAGCGCATACTCCATGCATTTCTTCACAAACTTCTCAACTCCGAAGTTCTCTATGTCCCTCTTGTTTCTAAAGCCAAGCTCCTGCTCAACCTTAACCTCAATTGGAAGCCCATGCATGTCCCAGCCTGGCGTATCCGTAGGGTTATAGCCGCGCATTCTCAAGTAGCGGAGCACGACATCCTTTATTATCTTGTTCCATGCAGTTCCCAAGTGGATTCTGCCAGTCGTGTATGGAGGACCGTCAACAAAGTAAAACTTCTTTCCTCCTCTGCTCTTGACCTTCTCATAAATCTTGTTCTCCTTCCAGAACCTGAATATTTCGGCTTCGAGCTCTTTTGGAGAGTATCGTTGAGGAAGCATACCCTTACATTTTATCTGGATTAAAAAATTTACCCAAAGTTTCCCCTCTTTAACTTGTGTTCTTACAGCGAAATGGAAGTTGTTTCGAGGTACGGCCAAGCATAATTTCGTGTTTTTCAATCTTTTTTAGCTATAAGTCCTTTTTAAGTCTTCGTCTTCCATAAAGTCTTCAAGGTTATCTCTTGAGCTCTTTTCATAAGATATGAACATTCGTTTTCAATGTCTACGAAGTAATCAATCACGGTTCTTTTCATACAAACACAGTTTCCTTCAGAACCCTTTTACCTATATTTGGCTTTAAAGTTCCTTTTTCAACGAGATCTACCCTAACAACACCAAGGATCTCTGAAAAATAGTTCTCAAGCTTTAAGAAATCTATAAGAGAAACTTTTGCATTTTCCTCGAATTCTACTAAAACATCTACATCGCTTGTTTCTTTCATTTCTCCCCCTTACGTATGAACCAAAAACTCCAATCTCCTTTACCCTAAACTTCTTCTTGATCTCTTCCTTGTAGTCCTCAATAAGCCCTATTATGTCATCAAGGGTTCGCATCATTTCCCTATTCTTAGTCTAATTTCCTCTAATATAGCTTTCTTTCTGCATTCAAGGAAATTCTTAAGATCGTCTTTAAGCAAATAATCCAGAGCTTCTTCGGGAATAAGATGACTTCTCAGAATTTCGACGAGCTTTTCTCTGCCGAAATCTTTTAATCTATCTCCAAAGAATTCTGAAGGTTTTTTATCTATTTTCGACTGGTTTGAAGTTATTACAGTTCTGTTTAAAATCATGTCTTCTTTGAAGTGTTTCTTCGGAAATATGTGATCATCCTGAACTCTATTAGGATCAAACTGAGGTGGCTGACCAGCTATGAAGTCCATGGCTCCCTTCAGCACAATTAATGCGATTATCCCTCGATAGATGGCATTGGTCTGCTGTTTGACTTCTAAGTCCACGTTCTCTATTCTAAAATCTTTAATGAAGGAGGGCTCCTTATCGAGATCAAGCCAAAAAACAAACTCTCTACAATCCATAAAACTCTTGCTGTCTACTGCGGAATCGTATCTCTGGGTAAAAACACTTGCCCAATACCATTTGTCCAGCTTTTCATAATACGAAGCTTTATCCCCCCGCTTTTTTATCTCTCTTAGCATGACCGCAAGCGGAACGATCATTGAAGAATATGGAATCCATTTCTTGAAGCTTAAAACTCCATAGCCGTTCTTAATGTCTTTTAATCTTATGTATGCCTTTTCTATAAATTCGCATGCCTCCCAAAAGTCTGTCTCAAAGTTTCTATGATCTAAGTTGAGAATATTTTTTCTTTTTGGTTCACTACCCCGCATAAGTGTTATAACTCTCAGAATTGCCTGAGGATCGACGTCCTTTGGGAATTCATATTCGTCTTCAGCTTCAGCCATTAAATCCCTAAGTTTAATATCATGCTTGTATAATTTTGCTGTTAGTAAATCGAATATCGAAAGTGGAACGCCGGTTCTGTTTATTCTTTCAAAAGTTTCCACTATTTTTTCCAGATCGTCTTTGTAATCGATGTCTACGATGTGAAGTTTATATCCTTTGAATTTATTTCGAATATTCATCAAACGGTTCAGTTTTTCTTCATCTATTGATCCATCTTGTCTTTTTGAATACGGAATAAGTGAAACTTTGTCATCCCAGAGATCTTTAAAAGTTATCACTTCTTTTTTACTAAGCCTTGCTGAGAACTCTGAAAAATCCGGAATATTGCCCATGCTGACCGCTTTTACCGCTTCGTCCCAATCTTCATCAAGAGCTTTTTCTATATCTAAGTAAAAGATATAAGGACTTTTTCTGCCTCTTAGTGGTATCTCAGGCTGAAATACCGCATAAAACAATGCAGTGGCTCTTTGCTGTCCATCGAGGATTATTTTTACTATTTTCTGTATTTCCACCTTTGGATTGACTTTCTCAACTCCTTCAAAAAGCCTGAGCTTGAAGCTACAACCCTCTTCTGTTGAATCCATTGCCAGTATCGAACCTATAAAATATTCAGAGCAAACAGAGACAAGTAAGTCTCTTACATCTTCTGCATCCCAAACAAAACTCCTCTGAAAATCGGGTAAAACTATCTCTCCCTTCAGAATACCCCTTAGCAACTCCTCTATTGTTTCAACCTTCATCCAATCACCCAAAACCCAAAATTTTTATCACTTCTTTAACATTATTCGTTAATTCCTGCTCTTCTTCAAGCAGTTTCAAAAGCTCATTTTCGAAACCGATATCCATCCTGCCACCTCCAAAGTTTTCTTTAGAATTTCTCTTATTTAAGTTTTGTTGTATATTATTATCAAGCATCTATACTTCTATCTCTTTGGAGATTCTCCCCTAGATATTTAAATAAACGAAAATTTTAAAAAGTATAAAGTAAAGTTAAAAAGTGTAGTAATTTAAATCAATGATGAAAGATAGAGGTGGAAGAAAATGATTGAAGAATTAAGGCATTTATTACCAAAAAAACTTGATTGCAGTGTTGTGATTGTTGATACCTGGAAACCGTTATGGGAAGCGGGTGAGAAGCTATTTGAAGTGAAAATGGAAGATCTCGAGACCGTGTTGAATAAACTGAAACCAACAGTTCCTGCTGGTTGCTTTATTGTTGTGTACGACAGGGAGGGTAATTTGGTTGCAGAGTATGACCCGGAAAAAGAATTGCCAAAAAAACGCAAAAAAAAGCAAGAAGGAAAGAAAAAGAAAAGAAAGAAAGCCCAAAAATAAATTTCGTTATTTATTGAAATTGAACTTTATAATCTTTTCTTTCAAACTCTATAAGCGCTTCTGCAATCTTGCTTAAAGTTCATGAACATTAATATTCTGTGGATGTACTCCTTATGATTTCCAAAGCATTATCAAAATCTTTCAGCCTTTGCAATACGTCTTAAAACAAATGATCTTCCTCATCGAATATCCTTCTTGAAATCTCTAAGGTTTCGTCCAGTAGTCTAATTGATTCATCTTTTTTCCAAACTTTTCAACATTTTCCTCCTTATTTTCAGTTCTTTCTTTGTGATTTTTACCTCCAAGCGTTCAGTAATTTTTCACTTTTTACTTTTCGCTGAAAGGGCTGAAGAATTCAGAGATTAAAGGAGAAAATAGTCATCAGAATTCAGATTGTATAAATTTTCGCAATAATTCAGCAAAGTTATTATGAAGTTCAACAGCCACGCAATAAACGCAAATTATATCCAAATACCGCTATTTCCACTAGACAAAGCAGCGGAGCCACCTAAAAACCAGTCCTTTTGTTTCCATCGACGAATGGATGTCCTGAAACTATATCTCTTAGCAATATAGCACATTTCTAAAAACTGTTTTTGAGGATGATTGTTTACCCATGAAACAGCTAAATCCAAGATTCTTTAATTCAAAATAAAAATACTATTTTCTCTTCATCAGTAGTTATCGTATTCGGGTATTTTATGCTTTTTTTTAACTTGGATTCAATTCCTTGAAATTCGAATCATTTGCGAAACTTTAAACCAGTCATGGTATCAGGATTTTAAAAAGATTAAGTAAATTAAGTCAAAATTTTGGATTATTTTAAACCATGTTCTGTCCTATCTCTTTAATAAACAAAGAAAACAACAAAAAATCATGGAACGTTCAAAAACCTCTGTGGACGTCCCCAAGACAAGGGGAGAAAGGAGCAAGGAAAAGGCTCAGACAAGGGATTGGAAAAATATAAACAGAACGAAAAAAAGAATGACGATTTGGTTCAGCAATGAAGTCCACGACTGGCTCAAGAAAAACGTCTCAAATATCTCAGCTTTTGTAGAACAGTCTCTTAAAGCCATAAAAAACCAAATCCAACCAGCTTTTATCTTAATTTCAAAAATAGACAAGCCACGGGCGGGATTTGAACCCGCGACCGCTTGCTTACCAAGCAAGCGCTCTCCCCGCTGAGCTACCGTGGCTCTGAGTGAATTCTAGGTTTGGGATTTAAAGATTTTCTGTTGTTGCTCGAGAAGATATTCAAGTCTAAAACCTTAGACGCTAAGACTGGTCACCAGAAAAGAGATCTTCTGCATCCAACTTATCCGCTTCGCTGTATGGTGTTGTCATGAGAAGCCTTATACGCTTCGCAGTCTTCTCTCCAACTTTTGGGACTTTCATTAGCTCCTCCTCGCTCGCAGTTGCGATCTTTTCGATTGTTTGGAAGTGCTCAAGCAAATTCTTGGCTATTACGCTTCCAACACTCGAAATCGCAGAAACAACGTATTCTTGCTCCTCTTTAAGTGTTCTCTTAGTTTTGGCGTAGTGTTCAACGACTTCCCTTCGCCTCTCCTCCTGCTCTCTTCTCGCAATCGCCAAAAGAAATTCTGCAGTCTCTCTTTCATCTCTCGTTCTGATAATTGGGATTCCGAAATCGACTGCGATCGTTGCAATCGCTCCGCGGACTGCGTTGGGATGGATTCTTTGGTAGAGATTTTCACCCTCGATGAGTAAAATCGGTCTCTGGTACGCTTTGAGCTTTATCAACTGCTGGAAAAGCCTGTCTTCGATTATGCTTTCTGCAAAGTCTTCGACCGTCTTTCTTTCCACAGCAACTCGATCGCTCAAAACGTAGTCCGCAACCTCCAAGTTTTTTACTTCAAGCGATGCTCCAAGGGCTCTCAAATGCTTAACCACATCACTTCTAAGCTCCCTCGAATCGACGAAAATCTTCAAACCAAGGCTTGGAACGAGTTTAAGCTGTTCTACTGGACGCTTTTGTTTCTCGATCACTGCCTTTATTCTTCTTACAGTATCATACATTGCTCTCTCCTTTCTCAAACTTATGAAGTAATATGCTTCATCCCTTGTTCCTTTAGCCATCAGGACTACAATTCTCCCCCTCCTCCCTCTACCGGTTCTTCCCTTCCTCTGTATTGCTCTTATCTCTGACGGGATTGCTTCATAAAAAACAACGAGATCTGTCGAAGGTATGTCGAGCCCTTCTTCGCCAACAGAAGTTGCAACAAGAACCTTGTAGATCCCCTCACGAAACTTCTGAAGGACTTCGATTTGCTCTCTTTGCTTCATTCCCTTCTCGTCTTCCCTGTTCGCTTGTCCGATAAACTTCGAAGTTGGGGCGATCTTTGAAAGTTCAGCAACAAGGTGGTCCGCTGAGTCGCGGTAGTTCGTGAAAACTATTATCCTTGAATCCTCCTTCATCTTGAGCTGTTCAAGAACGATTTCCTTAAGCTTTAGAATTTTTGGATGCTCACCACTGATCCGCATTGCGAGCATTAGCGCATCTCTGAAGTTCGGATCGCTAGAAATGTTCTTCGATGCCTTGCTACCCCCTCTCGAAGCGCCCTCCTTTAGTATTTTCCCCACGTAGCTCCTAAAGCTCTCAAGACTTTGAGTTTCAATCAGTTCAACCGCATGGGATAGTTTTAAAACCTCCGCTAACAACGAGGATGCTTCAAAAAGCTCTACTCTTTGAGAATCTGCAAGCTCATTTTGAACAATTTGTTGAATCTCAAGAAGTTCTCTTTTCGTTGCCTTCTCCGGAACCTCAATTCCGAGCTCCTTAAGTCTTTTCAGTCTAATCTTAATGCTAAGCTCGAGCTTCTCCCTTATCGCAACGATCTCTCTTGGAATCTCGACGTTGATCCACTCTATATCCTTCTCGCTGATGTATGGCTTAACGTCGTCGTCGAACTCAGTTCTCAGCTCGATACCCTCTATAAACAAGTTCTTCACTATCTCGAGTATTCTCTCTTCATCACTCCCAGGAGATGCTGTTAGGGCAAGGATCAAGGGTTTCTTTGCTTTTTGCACGTATTCTCTTGCTATGAACACGTAGCTGTAATTTCCTACCGCTCTATGGGCTTCGTCGAAGATCAGCAAAACAAAATCTTCAAGTTTTAGCCTTTTTGCGAGCACGTCGTTTTCAACAACCTGCGGAGTTGCAACTATAACTTTTGCAGATCCCCAAAGCCTAGCCCTTTTCTCCGGCTCATCTTCACCACTAAGCGCAACTATTTTTTCTTCTTCGATTTTAAGCGTTCTTCTCAAAAACTCCGCGTGCTGTTCGACAAGAGGTCTCGTTGGAGCTAAAAAAAGTGCTCTCCCTTCCTCGTTGAGCAATCTTGAAGCCAAAACAAGGAGGGCTATCGTAGTTTTTCCAAGACCGGTTGGGATTACAACGAGAGTATTTCTTAAAAGAGCGTTCGTGGCTATGGAAAGCTGATAAATTCTCCTCTCCACGGTTCCTTCTCTTATAAGTGGGTGTGAGATGTATTCCACAAAACCCATCATGACCTTTGGATAAAATCATTTTCGTAAGCTCTCGCGGCCTCATCACGTATCTAAATTTTTAATAATTCTATTCAAGGGTTTGCTAAACAAGGTTTCGAGGATTTTCAAGACCGATAGGTTTATCTACGGGGAAACAAAATTGTGTCATGTCTGCACAATTCGGCAAAGAAGAGATTGTACACATACACCTACTGCTTTTTCAGATAAAAAAGTTTTTCGAGATTTTGGGCGTCGAAAACGAATATTTCCGGGAATACGAAATGCTGAAGATTTCTCCTGTGCAGATCTTTAGACAGAAAGTCGAACATAGAGAGGCTATAATGAAACTATGCTATGGAATCATGAAAGCCATAGGAAGAGAAAAAGAGCTGGACAGGATAAGCCACATGATAAGAGGGCTGATGAAGGAAATGGAAGATCTAAGAAGGAACACTTAGAACCAATTTTCCCTTTTGTTGCCCTTTTACCACCATTCCACTAGTAAACTCAACGCCTTCATGCATATTTGCAGTTGAGGAAGTTTTATATACTCCCAAATATTTTTCATTCTATGCGAAAAAATGAACTCGACGAGATCGACAAAAAAATAATCGAGAACCTATTGCGTGGGAAGACACAAGCAGAGATTGCAGAAATGATCGGCGTAACTCTCAGAACTGTCCAGAACAGAATTAAAGCGCTTGAAGACCATGGCTTTCTTATAAAGCTGAAAGAAGGTTATTGGATAGCAAATTATCAGAAAATCGGATTGAGTATGCTCGCAGTTCTCCTGATCGACTTCGACATCGAATCCAAAACGAGGCTTGACGAGATCATAGAACACTTCAAAAAACTAGACTTCGTTGAGAATATCTTCGAAACCGTCGGCTCTCAATACGATTTGTGCATGATTGTGCGCTACAAGGACGTGGAAGAGTTCAGAAGGGAGAGAAGGAAGTTCATGGAGTGGATGAAAAAGAAAGGGATAAAGATCAACCATCTGCAGACGTTCATCGCGTCACGAACTCACAAAGACCATAGAAGAACGATAATTCCATGAAAGTTCTTTTTGAAAAAGAGATTTGTGTAGAAAGTATTCCAGTAACCCCAAGACCATACTGGAAGTGTAGAAACTGTGAGAATTACGAGAAAAGTCCTTCCTGTCCACCAAACGCTCCGAGTTGGAAAGAGTTTAAAGAATTACTCCAGCACTACCGAAAAGCTCTGCTCATCAAATTCGAGATCGGAGAAGACTTCGAGAACGAGAAGAGGGAGATCTTAAAATTTTTGCTTGAAAAAGAACGTGAGTTGATGCGAAAAGGATATACCTTCGCTTT